>JAFVHN010000056.1 GCA_017474515.1 Prevotella sp.
GCAAATCCGGCCACGAGCAACAGAAGCGACCATACGGCCAACGGCTTGATGAGTTGTTGCGGAATGACAATGTCGCCGCCCGTAGCCTGGCTGGCCGATGTCTTGCCCTTCGGCCGGAGGTCGATGCGCGGGGGAGCGCCCAGCAGGTTGAACCGTGCATCGAAGGGCTCGCACCCTTTCCGCGACACCTGCACCCTGACGCCCACGAGTTCCTCTTCCTTCAGTTTCAGCACCTGCCCTTTCACGAGCGGCCGCCCGTTGAGCAGCAACTGATGGTCGGCCACCGGTTTTTCCTTGTAATAAACCTTGAAGGCCGAGAAAGGAATGTTGCGCCACCAAACGATGCCCGCGGGCAACAACAGGGCATGGTCGGCGGTGACATGGTCGTCGAGCATCACGTCGTCGAACCCCTCGCGCTTCAGCCTCACCTGCACATGTGTGCCTTTCGACACCCTGACGGGAGCCGTAAGCAGCTGTCCGCCAACGTATGCCGCCACCCCCGGCGGCAGCGTGCCGTTGACCGGCGGCAGCAGGGTGGCATAGCGCTCGCTGGCCACCGTCGTGAGGTCGGCCAGTTGCGACAGCGCCTGCGCATTGAGCACGGGCCTGGCCTGCACGTCGATGAAGAACACCGTAGGGTGTTGCAGGTAACAGCTCTGGTGGATGCCTTCCATAATCAGCGGCCCCAGGTAGTCGTGCCCCGTTCCCGTTCCGAAGAACCTCACTGCCGACTGTTCCGCAGGCCTCACGTTGCGCCCGTCAACGACGTTGTCGTCGGGCCACGCCCGGGCCAGCAGGGGGTCCAGGTTGTCGTAGTTGTCGGTGCCGCTGAGCATGTCGTCCTGTGCCGTTGCCACTAGCCTCACCAGCTCTTCGCCGGGCACCACGATGCCCTTGGGAATGAAGAACCACACGGCGGTATAGTCGCCGCCGCGCCCCATCTCCAACGGCCGGGCCACGATGAAGAATGCTCCCAAGTCGTTGTGGCTGAGCACATAGAACATCGAGCGCAGCCCCAGCCAGTTGATGTGTTCGCGCAGGTCGTAGGTCTGGCCATACCACGGCCCTTTCTGCGTAATCTTGATGTCGCGCAGCCCTCCCAGCACCTTCTGCACCAGCATTTCAATTCTCTGTGCCATGGCCTGCTATTTCCTGAAATGGTCTTTCAACTTTGTCAGCCTGCCGGGCTTCACGCCGTAGGAGCGCTCCATCAGGAGTGCCACGATGCGCTCGGCCGAGGCGGGATTGAAGCGGCAGAAGTCCTTGAAGCACACCTCGCCGATGGTGAACGGCCATATCTTCACCTTGCCGCCGTTGATTTCGTTCTCCTCGCAAATGCGGGTGAGGTTGTTGTAGAAGCCCAGGTAGTTCTGCTCAACATATTTCTTGAGATGCTCCTCGAGCTGCTGACCTTCCAGGCGGGTCTTGTCGGCCTTGGTAATGATGATGTAGATGGCGTCTGTCTGGTCGCGGAACACGCCCTTCCGGCGCAGGTGCATGGCGGCGGCGTCGAGGAAATTCACTTGCGGCAGGTCGTTGTAGAGGCGCTGCTCGGCACCGTATTCAATGACGAAGAAATGTATCTTGCGGTTCACCGAACGGTTGCTCAGCAGGATGTTGTCGAGGGTGTCCATGGCCATCTGCTGAGCGTTGTTCAGCTGCTCGCCGGCATCTTTTAGGAACATGCAGGTGAACAGCTCGCCGGCCATGTCGATGCAGGCAATGGGGTGAACCTTCAAGTGGCTGTCCTGCAACTGGAAGCGCATTTCGTAGGTGCTCGTAACGGGGGTGCCGCCGGGCAGCTGGCACACCGTGTCGGGGGTGAACACCGACGACAGGCGGCTCATGTATCCGAAGCCCTGGCAATCGCTGTCGGGAAGCATGCTTCGGGCCGACAGGCCGTTGCGTGCCACGCTGAGGATGGAGCCCAGCGCACAGGTCTTTCCCGACGAGGGGATGCCCCAGAAATACACCTCGGTGCAGCCTCCGGCAATCTCGGTGAGCGGTGCCGGCGACTCGAAGTTCTGCACAAATCCGCTATGCAGCATATTGTCGATGAAGTCGTCGTCGATGCCGCACTGGCGGAGGTCGCGGCGGTTCAGGATGCCGCGCTCGATGATGCGTCCGCAGGCTGCCGACGACAACAGGTTGTGGTCCTGGCGGATGCTCTCGCGCAAGGTGTCCATGGTGATGACATCCAGCTGCTCCAGTTGCATCACAGCGTTGCACACCTCGTCGGGCGTGCTGGCGTAGTTGATGCGGGCCTCCAGGATTTCCGTGGCGTTCATGCGCGAGCTCTTGTCGTTCATGATTTGCGTTATCAGCTGGTTGGCGCGGCGGATGTATTCCCGGTGCTCGCGGCTGCCCTCCCATTTCTCTATGAAGGCGTCGAGGGCCTCCACCGTGTGCGCTTGGCTGGCCACCAGCCAGTCGGCCTCCACGTCATCGGCGGCAGGCATCGCACCTACATTCGGTAAATCAGACTTGTTGCTTGGCATGGATGCAATATAAAATGTACGACTTATCGCCATGCGACTGAGCCACATGGTGCTTGGATGGTGCAAAGGTACGGATAAACGAGCGAAATGCAAAAGAAAACCCCGTTTTTCTTTTTTTGCTTCTGCAAAACCAATAGACCTTAACGGCCTGTTTTTTGATGTGAAAAGGGGGATAGCGAGACAGGGTAAAATTGGTAAAAAATCTTGACAAAACCGGCCGTTTCCCCGAAGGTTCTGTAAACCGCTGAATTTCAGCGGTTTGTAAATCGTCCAAAGTTTAACCGCAAATTAAGGGGAGAAATCTTGAAGTTTTCTCCTCTCAATCTTCAAGATCTCTCCCCTTAATTTGCGGTCAAACCTCTTGGGGGGACTAAAAAGTTTTGAAAAATCTTGACAAAACGAAGGTCTGCGTTCTGTCGTTTTTTGGGAAACCGGAACTTGGCGAATGTGAAGCAAAAAACATCTTCACTACATGGCGGCCTGAGCGACCATTGCGCACACCTTCAGTCCGCCGATGACGCTGCACACGAAGAGGAGCGAGCCGATGAAGAATGCCGCCAGGCGGCGGTTGAGGGTGCGCTGCGACAGCCCGCCCACCATGCGGGCGTGCTCGTATTCCTCTTGCCGCCGGGCTTCTTCGGCAAAACTGGCCCGCGAGACGTGGACGGGGAAGACATTCCCGCATGTCGGGCATTTACACTTGATGTCGCCGGGAGCCGACAGTTTCAGCACTGCCCGCTTGCCGCATTTGTTGCATGTTACGCTGTATTTCATTTTGGGGGAGTTTTTTGAGGGGGTAGGTTTTCCTAGGAGGTCCTAGGTCTTCCTAGGATTTCCTAGGGCTTCCTAGGTTTTACCAGATAGATTTCTTTGCCCTTTCGCAGAACTGGGCTACAATGTCGAGCATGTCGGGGGGCAGGTAAGAGAAGGCTTTTTCCACCAGGTCCAAGGGAATCTCATAAAACGCCTCGGCCAGGGTTCCGGTGATGGCGGCCTTGGTGTCGGTGTCGCCGTCGGCGAGCACGGCAATGCGTATGGCATCCTCGAAATTCTCGCTTTCCAGGAAGCAGCGGATGGCCCAGGGCACCGTTTCCATGCAGGTGCCGTCGAAGTGGCCTTGCCGCCCTATGCGGTAGATGTCTTTCAACGGCGGAAGCTTATAGCCCCAAAGGCGTTCCACCTTGCCCTCTACCTCGTCCTTGGTGATGCGGCAGGTGCGCAGCCAATAGGTCAGCGTGGCAATGCACTCGGCGCCCTTGATGCCCTCGGGATGGTTGTGCGAGGGCATGGCGGAGAGGCGGGCCTGCTCTTTCACGTCGTTATAATCGTCGAAGAGCCACGCCACGGCACTTACACGCATGGCGGCGCCGTTGCCCAGCGACCCGTAGGGCTGGGGGTCGGCGCTGAAAATCCATTTGTAGAATTTTCCGCCGTAGCTACCTTTGGGGTTGGGGTATCGGCGGCACCATTCGAGCAGCGCGTCGCGATAGGACTTGCCGTTGAGAATGGCATCGGCCACGGCAATGGTGCAGATGGTGTCGTCGGTATAGTCGCACTCGTCTGTAAATAGTTCGAACCCTTTTTGCGGCGGTTCCGAAAACTCAAATCTTGAGCCTACGATGTCTCCGATAATTGCTCCAAGCACGATGTGAAAGGTGAAAAGGTGAAAAAAGGGGGGATTAGCGGCGCATGATTTTCATGCTTTGGGTGGTGCCGTCCTTCATGGTGGCGCTCAGGATGTAGGGTCCACGGGGCAGGTTGGCGGTGCTGATGTATTGCGAAAGCTGCGAGTCGGCCACGCGGCGGCCCTGCATGTTGTAGAGGCAAAGGCGGCTGATGTCGCCATAAACGATGATGGCATTGTCCAGCTGGTAGATGTCGGGGCGCGAGGGATTGGTACATAACGTGCTGATGCCTACGGGCTTGCCGTCTTCGTCCACCTCAATAAAGATGCCTATGGTGAGGTCGGTAAGGAACATGTCGCCCTTGCTTTCCACGTTCTCTATGCGCACGGTGATGGGCTTCTTGGTGGTCTTGGCCATGCTTGCCAGGTCCACACCTGCCGTTCCGGTGCTCATGGAGAGCGTCTGCATGCCCGACTGGGTGTTGTCTTCGTTGTGCCAGCTCACTTTCAACGTGCGGTTGCCCGTGCAATAGATGTTGCTTCGCAATGAGGCCAGCGAGGGCATCGTCAGCTCCACCCATCCGGTCTTGGGGATGCGGTATGCGCCGTAGGTCGTCGTAGCGCCGTATTTGTCGCCCAGCTTTCCGGTGGCCAGGTCGCCATTCTTGCCGTAGTATTGGGGTTTCGGGCCCTGTCCCTCCAATTCCGAGGTGGCCGTGAAGAATTGTGCCACGCTATCGGGCAACACCTCGTCTTGGAAGAGGTAGTTGTTGATTACAAGAAATTCGTCCCACAGCTTGCCTTCGTCTTCGTCGGGCTCGGGCTCCACCTCGGGGGCGGTGCCGTCGTTTTCGGGCATCACGAGCTCGTAAACGGGGTCGGCCATTGCCGTTTCAAAAGGTCCGTAGTCGGGTGCACCGCCACTGTAAGCCAGGGTGACGGTGTGAGAATAGTCGGCCTTTTGAGGCAGCGGGTTGTAGTCGGGCTTGTTGGGATTGTCGGGGCACGGGAAATTGTCGATGGGCGTGCCGCGGTCGATAAAACGGCTGGTGCTTTTCAGCCGTGCGAAAGTGGTGGGCAGCTCGCCGTTGGCCTGGCGCGGGGCAATGGCGGCAGCATAGCTGATGTTTTCAAATTCCTGCGAATAGTCGGGCCATTTCTCGTGGGTGTATTTGTTGTATCCGGCCCCTCCCTCGCCGTCGCGCAAGGGATTGAGCTTGTCGATGTCGAGCCAGTTGCAATGCGAGGCATCGGGAACAATGGTGAAGCGGTGGTTGCTCTCACTCGGCGCAAAACCGGTACAATTGCGCAACACCCAGTTGGCGTAAACGGGTGCCTCCATGTTGAAAGCATAGTTGATGTAGTTATTGAAAGCCAGGCAGTTGAACATGAACGACCCTTCCTGGTGGTGGTTCTGGTCGAAGCCTTTCTTCAGGTTGTAGGCGGCAATGTTCCTGATGAACACATGTGCCCCTACGGAATTTCCGCCCTGCTTGAGTCCTCCGAACTTGATGCCGTTGCCGTTTCCGCACTCGTTGCCCTGCGGGTCGTAGCCGTTGTGGAGTGCCCAGCAGTTCTCTATGACCACGGGGAAGACGGGGTAATACATGTCCCAGCCGTCATCGCTGTTGTTCCACGCGCGGCAACCGTGATATTCGTTTCCGGGTCCGGGATAAAGCTTACATGCAAAGCCGTCGGCGTTGCCTCCATTGGTCCACGGGTCGTAATTATTATAGGAGTCGCAATTCACCACAATGTTGCTCCTGCCGTAAATAAGGTCGGGATTTCCGGTGTTTTCACCATTGTCGCCTTTGGAAAAACCCTGTTGAAGTCCGGTGTCTCCGTTATCGTGGAAAACGCAACGCTCCACCACACAGTAGCTTCCCTCCAGTTTCATGCCGTTGTCGGCGGCGTTGCAGAAGGTCAATCCGCGGTAGTGCCAGTAGTTGGCTTCCTTTTTATGCAAGAATCCGCGGTTGGAGCCCGCCACGCTGCTCGACGAGCGGTCCTGTAGTGAGAAGTCGAAGACGGGTTGCTCGTCGGGCCATGCGAACATGCAAATGCGCTTGTCGCGGGTGCCGGTCTTGGTGACGCTGATTTTCTGGCTGAGGAAGTAGGTTCCTCCGCGCACCCACAGGGTGTCGCCGGGCTGAAGCATGTCCACGGCTTTCTGAACGTTGCCCATGGGCTTTTCAATGGAGCGGCCGGTGCCGGTGCCGTCGGGAGCCAGCCACAGTTGGCGGGCGTGAAGAGAGGGCAGCACGGCAAGGAAGATTAGTAACAGAAGGGTTTTCGGGGTGTTCATGATTTTGTTTTTAAGTAGATGAATGGGCCGCAAAGGATGCGGTAAAGGGAAAAATAAAAGGGAGGGAGAAGAAGGACGGGTTAGTCGTCCTTCTTCGGTTTTCTTTTCAGGAGATGGTCGAAGGCGCCTTTCTTTTTATAGAAGTCCTGCATGACGTAGAAGGCCTGCTTGGTCTGGCCTTGTTCCGATACGAGGCCCTTGCGGTTGAAGAAGTATTGCGTCTGGTGGTTCTGGCGGCGAGGTGAGCGGAAGTCCATGAGAATCCACGGCGAACAACCCACGAATCCGGGCGTCTTGTCATACATGGCCAGCGACTTGCGATACACTTCGGCCTGGTATTCTTCGGTCCATTTCTCGTCTTTTCCTCCGAATTTTCCTGCCACGGCACCTGCGCCGAACTCACTGACAAAGAATGGTTTCTCTTGTTTGAAGAACCATTTGCGCTGCTCGCAGTCAGAGGGTTTTCCGTTGTACCATCCCAGATAACAATTAAAGCTGAGCAGATCCACGACGTCGGCCAATTCATCCTCCACCGTTGAGATGTCCTGATGGGTTTCCACCTCCATGGCCATGGTGAGCAGTCGCTCGTTGTCGTTGTCGCGCACCACCTTTGCCAAGCCTCTGAGGAAGTGGTTGCGCGCCTCGCTGCGTGGCGTTTCGTTGGCCACGCTCCAGATGATGACGGCACAGCGGTTGTGGTCGCGCATGATGTTGTCGCGCAACTGGCGTGCCGCGTTGTTATAAGTTTCCTGGTTGGTCCAGTTGATGGTCCAATAAACGGGCACCTCGCTCCAAATCATGATGCCTTGTTTCTCTGCGAGCCGCACCATTTTCTCGTTGTGCGGATAATGGGCGAGCCGCATCATGTTGCATCCCATGAACTTGGCCCACGAGATGAGCGTAGAGTCGTCTTTCTCGTTGGTACACCGTCCGAGCCTGAAGGGAGCCTCCTCGTGTGCCGACACGCCCCTCAGGAAGATGGGCTTGCCGTTGAGCAGGATATTCCGGCCCCGCGTTTCTATATGGCGGAAGCCAATGAGGTCGTTGATTTCCTCACCCTCGCATTTCACCAATACGTTGTAGAGCTTGGGTCTTTCTGGGCTCCACAGTTCGGGCCTTGCCTCAATGGTTCCCTCTGCCACGCCCTGGCCGTCGGTGTTGAGCCTTGTCATAATGCCCAGTTCGGGAATGCGCACCTCCACCTTGACGTCGGCCACGGGGAGGTTGAGCTTTGCCTTGATGTGGATGTCGTTATAGGAATCTTTGGCCAATGCTATCTCGTAGTCGTCAACATAGGCGGTGGGCGTTTCCACCAGCAGCACGTCGCGCGTCAGCCCGCCATAGTTCCACCAGTCGCTGTTGAGCGTGGGCACTCCGTCAGCACTGCGCCTGTTGCACACGCGCACCACCACGGTGTTGTCGCCTTTCTTCAGGTGGCTGGTAACGTCGAAGCAGAAGGGCGTGAAGCCGCCGACGTGGCTGCCGACATAGTTGCCGTTGAGCCACACCTGCGCCTCGTAGTTGGCCGCACCGAAATAAATATGCAGCAGGCGGTCTTTCTTGAGCGAGTACTTGAAGTCTTTCTTATACCAGATGGTGCCTTCGTAATAGAAGAGCTCGGTGCGCTGGCTATTCCAGTCGCGCGGCACGGTGAGCGCGTCCCAGTTCACGAAGTCGTATTCCACATGGTCGCTCTTGCCGTCGGGCTTGCGGTTGAGGAAGAAGCCGTCGGCATTGGGCTGCATGCGGTAGTTGTAATAGCCTGCGTCGTAGGGGTCGATGATGATGTCCCACTTGCCGTTGAGCGTCGTGGCCTTGCGGGCATAAACGTTTTGCATCACCGAGGGTGCACCCCAGGAAACGAGGGGCGACAGCATGGCGCATAGAAGGATGTAGTAGAAATGTCTCATGGCTTTTTTACCAATGTATGAATGATCTTGACTGTTTCAGCCTGCAAATGTACATAATAATACTGAAAAAACACCCTTTTGCTGGATATATTTTGCAGTTTTTCGATTTTCTTCTTTGAAATCTAGAAAATCTAGAAGCTCTAGAAGCTCTAGAAAATCTAGAAAATCTAGAAAAAAATCTACCGCTGCTTCAAATCGCGGGCCACCGTCTGAATCACCGCCTTTCCCAAATCAATGTCGGAGGCGGTGCTTGTCACGGCTTGTTGCGACTGCAGGTCGTAGGTGCTGAAGCCCGCCGGTGTGATGATGGCGAAGCCGTCGGCATGGGTGTGCAGGGCGAAGGGCCGCGCGTAGTTCGTGCTGAAGATGTCGCGGCTGAAGGTGAAATCGCCGTGCGGCAGCCCCATCTGCCCGAGCAGAGTGGCCGCCAGGTCGCTCTGCGTGCAAAGCCGTTCAACGGTGCGCGGACTTTTCACCGCGCCCCCTGTCCAAATCATGGGAATGTGCGAGCGCAGCGCTTTCGTTTCGTCAATGTCCTGGTACTTGATGCCGTGGTCGGGAAGCAGGATGAGGAGCGTGTTGTCCCATTGCGGCGTCTTGCGCAACTCACTGACGAACTGCCCTATACAGCGGTCGAGATAGTAGAAGGCGTTGAGAATTTCGTCATCGAAATGCCGTGGCATGGGCACCGTCCACGGCTCATGGCTGCTCAGCGTGAGCAGGGTGGTGAACCGCGGCGCACCATCTTCGGCGGCGGGCTGCGTGACAATTTGGAGAAGGCGGCTGAAGGTGATGCTGTCGCACACGCCCCACTTCGATGTGCCGCGCTCCACCAGCGTGAAGTCGTCTTCCGACACGATGGCCGCCGTGCCGGTGTCGAGCAGGTAGCCGCGTGTGTTGGTGAAGTCAATGTCGCCGCCATAGACAAAGGTTGACGTATAGCCGGCCCGTCCCAGCGAACGCGCCAGCGACGGCATGGTGCGCACCTTCGACGGCATTTTCATTATCGACGTCTTGGGCAGCGCCGGCCACCCGCTCAGTATGCTCACCAACCCGCGGTCGGTGCGCCAGCTGTTGGCGTAGCACTGCGTGAAATAAATGCCCTCGTGAGCCAGGCGGTTCAGGTTGGGCGTGATGTCGGAGCGCCCGCTGATTTCGGTGAACTGCCCTCCGCAACTCTCCATCACAACGAGCACGATGTCGGGTCGCGGCGTGCGCAACAGGGTGTCGGCGGGCTGCCCTTCGGTGAAGAAGGCATGGCTCAGCACCTCGCGACATTCGTCGTCGCCGAGGAAGCGGTAGTCGGGAACGTCGGCCGCCGACTTGCCAAACGATGCAAGGAAGCTGAACAGGGGATTCACGGCGGCATGGTTGAGAAAGTGGTCTTGCGAGAAATACACCTGCCCCACGTTGGTGGTCGAAACGCTCACGCCGCCCCTGATGCCGATGACCATCAAGGGCATGGCCACCAGCATGGCGGCCGTTGACAACAGGCGGCGGCGAAGGGGTTCCACGCGCTTCACGCCCCGCCGGCGGCTGTGCTCGCAAGGCGTCAGCCAGGTGTAGGCCTTATAAAGAAGAAAGGCCAATCCGGCAACAGCCACCAGGCGCCATGCCAGATAACCCGCCGACACACTGGCGAAGGCGTCGCCCGTGGTGTCGATATACTGGAAAACGGAATAGTCGAGCTTGAAGCCCCAGAAGGAATACAGGCTGGCATCGGCCACCAGTGCCAGCGACAACGCCGTGGCCACCAGTGCGTTCCACAATTTGAGGAATGTGCGCACCGGCTTCCACCGATGCAGCCAGATGGAAACCAGCACGGCCAGGAAGGGCACCGCAAGCAGGTAGAGGGCGGTGGAAAGGTCGAGCGTCAGCCCGTGGCCCATCACCCGCAACACGTCGGCAGCAGCGAAGGCGTGTCCTTCGCCGTTGCACCACATAAACACGGGCTTGCCCAGCGTGAGCACCAGCACCGTGAACAGGTAAAAGGCCAACAGGTAGAGCGTGCGCGCCTTCATCTTCAATCAAGAATCAGCCGACGGGCGAAATGTCGCACGGGATACCACACCGCCACGAAGCCCACGGCCAGCACGGTGACAAAGACGAGCAGGATGTCGGTGGGATGCACGCTCACGGGGTAAGCCTCCACCACGAAGGTTCCGCTACTGCTGCCCAACTTGATGAGGCCGAAGGTTTGTTGCAACCAGCACAAGAGCAGTCCCAACACAATGCCGACAATGGCTCCCAAGGCCGAAATCATGCGGCCCTCAAACAGGAAGATGCGCGTTATCTGGCGGTCGCTGGCACCCATGTTGCGCAGCGTCACCACGTCGTCTTTCTTGTCGATGATGAGCATTGACAACGAGCCGATAATATTGAAACAGGCCACAACAAGAATGAACGACAGGAAGATGTAGGCAATGAACTTCTCGATTTTCATGATGCGGAAGGTGTCGGCCTGCTGCTCGTAGCGGTCTTCCACGCGAAACTCGCCCTTGCCCAGGGCTTTCATTTCCTTCTTCACGGCCTCGAGGTTGCTGCCGGCCTTCAACCGCAGCTCCAGGGCCGACAGGTTGCCTTGTTGCGAAAACAGGTTGCGGGCAAAGTTGAGCGAGGTGAGCAGGTAGCCCTTGTCGTACTTCGCCTGCCTGACGTTGAACACCACGCCGGGCGAGAGCAGCGAGTCCTCCACGAACCCGCCCTCGGGGTTGCTCATGTCGAGCTGTCCCTCGCGCTGCGGGGCATACACCTTCAGGTAGTCGGACCAGCGGGCACCGGTGCCCAGCGCCACGGCCAGCCGTATGCCGGGAATGCCATATTGCAGGTTGGCGGCCTCCAGGCCAAAGTCGCCGTCGCCGTAGAGAATCTCGGTGATGTGGGTGAGTTCGGCAAAATTGTCCTCCACGCCCTTCACCGTTACCATGGCCTGGTGGTCTTCAAAGATGGCCAGGGCATTGTCTTCCAGCGTCTCCGTGGCCACGTCAACCTGTGGCAGCCGCCGCATGGCCTGCAGGGCGGGATGGTCGGCACTGACCGTCTTGCCCTCCACCGGCGTCACTTTCAGCTGCGGGTCAAAAGCCGTGAAGAAGGTCGCCACCAGGTCGTGGAAGCCGTTGAACACGCTGAGCGTCACCACCAACGCCATGGTGGCCACGGCCACGCCCATCATTGAGATGGCACTGATGACGTTGATGGCGTTGGTGCTCTTTTTCGAGAAAAGATAGCGGCGCGCAATGTAGAACGGGAAGTTCATTTCTTCAGCAGTTCGTCAATGTGGTCGATGTAGTCGAGGGAATCGTCAATGAAGAAGCGCAGTTCGGGAATGATGCGCAGCTGATTCCTCACGCGGGTGCCCAGCTCGTAGCGAATGGTCTTCTTGTTCTTGTTCACATTTTCTATGATTTCCTCTCCGCGCTCGCTGGGGAACACGCTCAGATGGGCGGTGCACACGCTGAGGTCGGGGGAGATTCTCGCCCTGGTGACGCTCACCATGACACCCTTCATCTGCCGTGTCTGCTCCTGGAAGATGGTGCTCAGCTCCTTTTGCAGCAGGCGCGCAATGCGGTTTTGTCTTGTTTCTTGCATATTAAAGAGTTTTACGTTTAATGGGCCGGAGAGGGGAGGCACTGGGGCTCGCACAGCCCTTTTCCGGCTTATTGAGGTGCAAAATTACATGAAAAAAGTGAAAATCAGCACTTTTCTCGACGAAATTGCGATTTTTTTGCGTTTTGCGTTATTGGGCGGCGCTTTCGGGCGAAATGGTCACCACCACGTATTCCGAGCAGGTGCCGATGCGGAACTTGCCGCCCCAGATGCCCATGCCCGAGCTGACGTAGTAGCGGGTGCCGCCCCGTTGCCACGGGCCGTAGGCACATTCATAGACGCCGTCGGTAATCCAGCTGATGGGCCACACTTGCCCGTGGTGGGTGTGCCCCGAGAACTGGAAGTCGATGCCCGCCTGCTCGGCCTCCTCCAGGCGGTGGGGCTGGTGGTCGAGCAGGATGGTGAAGCGCTCCTTGTCGATGTTGCGGCACAGCTCGTCCAGGCTCTTGCGCGCGCGGTTGGTGCCGTCGTCGCGACCGATGATTTGCAGGGGACCCCACTCCATGATGGAGTCGCGGAGCAGCGTGATGTCGGCGCGGCGGTAGAAATCTTGCGAACCGTCGCGGCCCGCATAGTACTCGTGGTTGCCCAGGCAGGCCACCACGGGAGCGTTCAGCCTGAGCATCTCGCGGTCCATGCCGTCGTCGAGGAGCGGCCTGATGCTGCGGTCCACAATGTCGCCCGCCACCAGGATGAGGTCGGCATGCTCCTGGTTGAGCAGCTCCACCCATCGGTGCAACTCGGCACCACGGTTGTGGTAGCCCAGGTGGAGGTCGCTCAGCATGACGATTTTCAGGGGGCGGGTGAGGGCCTTCGCCGTCGTCAGCTCCACGGTGTGCCGTTGCTTGTGGCGATAGTGGATGTTGCCATAGATGAGCAGTGCCGACAACGCCGCCACCAGGGTCCATGTGGTGACGGCATTGTCGTGGAGCACCGACGAGGGCACCACGCGGCAAAGGCGCAACACGTCGATCACCAGGAAGGCCAGGAAGAGGTAGAGCAGCACGATGAGCCACGACGTGCACACCTCATAGACCGCGGCGGCCACGCCCATGGGAAGCTTGTCGAGCCGGGGACCCATGGCCAGGAAGAGCGAAACGAACAGCGCCGCCATCACCGCGGCCACCGACCATTTGCCCCAGGTGGGCAGGGGTACCACGTGATAGCTGCGCCAGGCCACATACGAGATGCCGGCCAGCGGCACCAGGAAGAAAAGTAGGAAAGCTGCCTTCATATAGTCTTTTTCATTGGCCAGGAATGACGGCCACAGGGCGTGGGCGCGGCATCATGGCTGTTTGCGGGTGCAAAGGTAATAAAAAAGGTGAAAACAACGGCCCTATGCCCTCAAGTATTTATATTATTGGAGCCAACTTAACAGGAACCGACTTAACAGGAGCCGATTTAATAGAAGCCGACGCTTCCAAGCGTCGAAGTAACTAAAAACCCAAATCATGTGATTATTTAACCCTGTAAACATATTCAGCTCCTTATTAAAAAGATGGATAGCTGGCAGGATAAAATTTATGAAAAATCTTGACAAAATCAGCTGTTTTTCCATAGGTTCCGTAAACCGCTGAATTTCAGCGGTTTGTAAATCGCCCAAAGTTTGACCGCAAATTTCAAGGAGAAATCTTCAAGATTTCCCCTCTCAATCTTCAAGATCTCTCCCCGAAATTTGCGGTCAAACCTCTTAGGGTATCCAAAAATCTTTGAAAAATCTTGACAAAACGGAATCGACATTTTAGGAGCCGGCACTAACTTAGGAGCCGACGCTTCCAAGCGTCGGAACTAAATGAAATTAACATATATAATCCGACGCCCTTTAGGAGCCGGCACTACCCGTTCAGGCGGATTTAGTTACTCCGACGCTCGGAGGCGTCGGCTCCTATAGCGTCGGCTCCTATAGCGTCGGCTCCTACAGCGTCGGTTCTTACAGCGTCGGCTCTTACAGCGTCGGCCAGCACTATCGTCTAAACTCCTAAACTCCCAAACTCCTAAACTCCCAAACTCCCCAAAAACAATCTCCCCAACCAAAGAAAATCTGAAAAGTAATTTGGCTTTTCCCCCATTTCTCCGTAACTTTGCATCATCAATCAATCAAACAGAACAACATTTTCCATGAATCATCGTCCCATAAGTAAACTTTGGCACCGCTTCCAGCAGTTCGGCGGCTTCCCGCTCATCGGGGCCTATTTCAGGATGGGCCTCGGCGGGGCCTTGGTGCGCCAGGGCTGGCGCCTGCTGTGCCGCCGCACCGATGCCGACCATGCCTACACCGCCATCCGCCATGAGGCCAACAAGCGCCTGACGGCACAATATGCGCCGTACATAGCCGAGCGCAAACGCCACTACGACGCGCTCACCCTGGACCAGCACCGCAGCAACAAGGTGTGGACATGCTGGTTGCAGGGCTTCAGCCACGCACCCCACATGGTGCAGGTGTGCCAGGAGTCGATGAGGCGACTGCTCACCGACCGCGACATCATACAGGTTGACGCCGACAACTACCGGCAGTACGCCACGCTGCCCGACCTCATCACCAAGCGCTACGAACGGGGCCAGATGCCGCCGGCGCTCTTCTCCGACCTGCTGCGCCTGGAGTTGCTCATCAACCACGGGGGCACGTGGATGGATGCCTCCATGCTCTGCACCGGCTATGAGGCGCAGCGCAAGCTCTTCGACTGCGACCTGTTCATGTTCCAGCACTTCAGGAAAAACGACCGGCAGTTTGAGATTGCCTCCAACTGGTTCATCACCGCCTGCACCAACAACCGCCTGCTGCTGGTGCTCAGGGATGTGCTCACCGAGTATTGGCGCACGCACACGGTGACGCTCAACTACTATATGTTCCACGACTTTTTCAAGGCGGTGGCCGCCCTCTATCCCGACGAAACGGCCGCCATGCCGCGCAAGAACCGCCTGCTGCCCCTGCTGCTGGCTCCCCAGCTCGGCAAGCCATACAACGCGCAGTGGATGGCCGACCTCACCACCCGTTGCTGCTTCCACAAGCTCAACTACCGCGTGGGCCAGGCTTTGGAGAACACCCGCGGAACATTCTACAGCGTGCTGTTTAAAGAGGAAGGGTAGATTTCTCTAGAGTTTCTAGATTATCTAGAGTTTCTAGAGTTTCTAGATTATCTAGAGTTTCTAGAGATTCTAGATTATCTAGAGCTTCTAGAATATCTAGAATATCTAGAGTTTCTAGAGTCTCTAGATTTAGCAAAAGGAGAGCCAAAATATATATTTTCGTTTTTCATGTAGTTTTTTGTAGCAGTGCTGCGTCTAAAGGTCAAAGATTCAAAAAACAGCTGAAACAATGAACGTATCTGAACGACAGTTTGCGCAAACAGTTGCTGAGCACAAGAGCACCATCTACACCGTGTGCTACATGTTCTCGCAAGATGCCGACGAAGTGAACGACCTGTTCCAGGAGGTGCTGGTCAACCTGTGGAAGGGTTTCGACAGCTTCGAGCATCGCAGTGACCTACGGACGTGGATCTATCGCGTCGCCCTGAACACCTGTATCTCTCTCGACAGGAAGAAGCGGCGAAGCAAGGCCGTCCGGCTGACCATGGACATCAACCTCTTTGAAGACCGCGACGAGGACACGCGACAGGTGGACATGCTCCACAAGCGCATCTCACGGCTGCAACCCTTCGACCGGGCCATCGTCCTGCTCTGGCTTGAGAACCTCAGCTACGAGGAAATCGGGCAGATTGTCGGCATCACCGCCAAGAACGTCAGCGTCAGGCTGTTCAGAATCCGCGAGCAATTAAAACAAATGTCAAACGATTAAAAAAATCCCATTATGCAGAACGATTTTGATTTGGAAAGCATGCGCCAACAGATGACGGTGCTTAAGAATAAGCTCAATGAGCAGGAAATAGTGAACGACCGCCTGGTGCGCCGCTCAATGAGGAAGGAAGTGAACAACATCACCCGCCGCAACTACATCCTCTTTGCCCTTTGCCTGCTGCTAATACCCTATAGTTACTGGTGTTTCGTCAAGTTGTCGGAATTTTCCCTCGCCTTCTGGATTGGCACGAGCGTCTTGATGCTCATCTGCGCAGGAGCTATATTTTACAACACCCGGAGAATTAGCGAGGCAAGCCTGATGAGCCATAGTCTTGTGGAAGCCCGACGGAAGGTGGTCAGCGCCAAGAAATTCGACAGGGACTGGTTTCTCATCGGCATTCCGATGATTATCTTGTGGCTCTCTTGGTTTGGCTATGAGGTCTATAAAAAGGGTGGATCAGAGGAAGTAACGACATTTTTCTGGGCTGGCTTGGTAGGAGCCGTCATTGGAACCATCATTGGCTTATCCTTGCAATTCAAGACCCAACACCAATATCAGGAAATCATCGAACAGATAGAGGACCTTACGAGGGGGGAAGAGTAAGGTAAAAGTGAAAAGTGAAAAGTGAAATGTGAAAGTAAAAGTGAAGAGTGAAAAGTGAAAAATTTGCTACCGCGTATCAGATGGCGGCAGCAAATTTTTCACTTTTCACTCTTCACTTTTCACTTTAAAAAGCGGCAGCAAATTTTTCACTTTTCACTTTTATAAATATAGTCCGAAAGAGAGGGAGCGGAACTTGATGCCGCCGTCTTTCAAAACATCGTTGTTGCTGTATTTCAGATAAAGGGGCACACCCATGAAGCCCACGTTCAGCATCCAGTCGAGGGTGACGGGCCGCTGGTTGATGTGCTTCTCCACACGCTTGCTGGTCTCGCCAAGCACCTTGTACTTCGTCTTGATGCTGGCGTAGGTGTTGAAGTTCACCACAGGGCCGAAGCCAATCCAGAAGTCATCGTTGAAAGTGTGGACAAAGCCCAGGTTGGCCGTCAGGGAGAAGACCTTGATGCGCGAGAACTTCGGCTCCACGTCCAATGGGTATTTGTCCACGGTGACGTTGCCCTCCGCGTCCTTGGTGAAGAACGTGTCGCCCGTCATGCGATAATTCTTCCAGTCGATGCCGAAGCCCATCGACAACTGGTTGTGGCAGCGGCGGTCAAAATAGTGATCGTATTGCGCGATAGTGGCGAAGATTTCCCATGACCTGAAGGTTGAGAAGTCGGTGCGCCCGTCGGCCTTTGTGGGTGCGGTGAAGCCGATGCCCAGGTGCGAGGATATTTCGTTCCTGGCTGGCTGGCCGTCGTTGGTCTTCCCTATTTTCACCGAGGGGATGATGTCCCACAGGTCGCGGCCTATGCGGGTGGTGCTCACATAGTTGGAGTCAACAATCTGGATGGTGCTCTGATAGGTGAACTTGTCGTCGCCCTCCTTGCCCACGACGGTGATTTTCTGTAGCGAGTCGTTGGTCACGATGGTCACTTTCCGGGGGTTGTGAATGACCAGGGTGTCGTTGTCCTGAGCATTGGCCGCCGTCGCTATGGCGAGCAGGGCCAGGATGATGGTTTTCTTCATAATACTTTATTATTGTTTGTTAATGATTTCTTCCAGCTGGCGGATGCCGCTCACGGTGCCCTCCATGTAAATGACGGTCACCTCGCTCGGTTTCTTGTTGTTATAGGCGATGTCCTGATAGCACAGGAACCGGTTCATGCCTCCCTGCGGGCTCAGCTGCACGTGCCAGGTGTAGGTTTTACTTGCGAGCTTCTTTTCGGAGCGCTCGCTGCCGGTGGCGAAGTGGCCCCGGCTGTCTTCGTCAACAAGGCGGCGAAGGCGGGCCACCTCCTCGGCGCTGGCCGTGAAGCGCAGGCTGCGGTAGAAGGTGAGCCGGTATTTGGCCAGTGCCTTGCCGCGCACACGGGTTTCTATGAGCCGGTCCTGGGGGATGATGTGTCCCTCAAACAGTTCGTTGATATGCAACCCCTGCTGTGCTGCGCAAAATGTCAAGTGGAACAATGCCAATGACAAGATGAAGAATAATCGCTTCATACCTTATGTTATTTATTATTCGTTGCTGAACATTGCCTTCAGTTGCTCTTCCACCACGTCGCTGCCGTCGGCGGTCAGCGTGTTCATGGTTTTGTGCATTTCGTCGAGCACCACATCACGGTCGGTGGTGCGTTGTCCGTAGATATAGGCCACACATTCCTCGTCGGACAACAAGAGGCGATGGCCCAGCAGGGCGGTTCCGGCCAGGAGCAGCACCACGGCGGCAGCGGCGGCGGCGCGGACAAGCGGGCGGCGGGCGGCCTTCTGCACCGGTTGCGGTTCGTCTTGCCGTTCCCCTTGCCGCAACGGTGTTGCAGCACTGTCAACAGGGAGGGTGCCGAAAGCGAGGAACAGCTCGCGGAAAGGCGCCAAGTCGGGGGGAAGGGGGCCGGACTGCCTGTAGAAGTCGTACAGCTCCTGTTCCTCGCGCAGGGTCGTTGCGCCGTCGAAGAACCTTTCGGTCAGTGTCCTGATTTTTTGAATATCACTCATATTTTTTCATATATTGTTGTCTTACAGCCTGTCGTGCGCGGCTCAGGGCCTTGCGTATGGCCACCTCGTTGCTGCCGAAGAGTTCGGCAATGTCTTTCATTTCCATTCCCTCGATATGCCGTAGCCGCAAGATGGTCTGTTGAAGGTCGGGAAGCGAGTCCACCACGTTCATCATTCGCTCCAGGCGCTCGTCGTTGTCAGCTTCCGGCGCCTCGTTGCCCGCTGCAAGCTCAACGGTGGGCTTTCGGCGGCGCAACCGGTCGATGCACAGGTTGCGGGTGAGGGTGGAAGCCAGGGCGTCGGCAGGCCGTCGCAAGTCGCCGGCCATCTGCCACAGCCGCAGCAGGACATCCTGCACGGTGTCTTCGGCATCGTCGTCGCCCAGGAAGTGCCGCGCCACATTGATGAGCCGTGGCCGCAGCCGCCGCGCTTCTTCCCTGAATTCTTCTTGCGTCATTCTCTGACCTTCGTTTATTCTTATTACGCAGGAGTTCTTGTTTTGTGACATGAAAACAACAAAAAAACCTCTCGCGTGAGAGGTTTTTTCGTTGTAGGGCTTTAATAACCGAAGTCTTCGCCCACAAGCACTACGGTATGGCGGCTTCGCGGCGAGTTGCGCAGGAAGTGAACATGGTTGCAGATGCTCTCGGGCGAGTTGCAGTTGTGGCACACGCCGTCGGCCTGGCAGGGCGTCTTGATGTCGAAGCGTGCGGAGTTGATGGGAGCCGCCGTGCTGCGGGCCCGTTGGAAGGCTGCCTCCACGGTCTGCGCCACTTTGTTCAGCCCGATGATGAAGATGACTTTTTTCGGTCCCCAGGTAATGGCGGCCACGCGGTTGCCGTTGCCGTCGATGTTCACGATGACGCCGTCCTCGCTGATGGCATTGGCACTCGTCAGATAGACGTCGGCGGTGAAGGCGCGTTCATACATCCTGATGACCTCCGACCTGTCGGTTACGAGGTCGCGGTCGAGCACCTCCAGTGTGCCGCGGTCGCGCAGGGCCTGCGGCAGGCCCATGTCGCGGATGGTCATCGACCCTCCCCACGTCACGCTGCTGCCGTCGGCAATGAGTTCCAAGACTTTTTTCACGGCCTCCTTGCCGGTAGGACAGTAGAAGGCTTCCATGTTGCGGCGTTTCAGGCTCTTAATCATACGTTCTGCCAGCCGCTGGTTTCTCTGTTCTTTTGGTGTCATATTTGAGAATTAGGTGTTATGAATCTCTTTCAGCTTTTCCGAGGGGTTTTCTTTTTCTGCTTTGGCTCGGGCAGGGCCTTGCAGGTTTCGCTCACCAAGAGCGAGAGATAGTCGCGGTCGTCAACGTCGGCAATATAGAAATAGTCCTTGGCACCGTCGTAGGGCGGGCGCAGGTCGATGGTGCGCAACAGCGGGCGCACGGCCTCGGTGGGCTTCACGAAGAAACAATCATCGCAGATGAGTCCGAAGATTTTGCCGTTGCAATAAACGGCATAGTCGCCGAACATCTTCCTCACGGTGATGGTTCCCGCCCCCGAGCATTGTTCGGCAATATACTGCACGAAGTCTGATTGGCTTGCCATAATTAAAAAAAGTAAAAAAAATGAAAGAGTGAAAAGATGAAAAACGCTGGCGGCAGCATTTTTTCACTTTTCACTCTTTACTTTTCATTTATTCAAAGGCGAGGCACCGATGGCGGAGAGGTTGTCTTGCAACTGCCGCGTGCTGCTGGCCCCCACGAGCACGGAGGTTACGCCCTCGTGCTGCAATATCCAAGCCAGGGCCATCTGCGCGAGGGTTTCGCCGCGCTGCTGTGCCTGGCCGTTCCATTCTTCCAGCTGGGCCAGCAGGGTGGGCGTGAGCATTTCCTTGCGCAAGAACTTTCCCTTGGCCATGCGGCTGTCGTCGGGCACGCCGTTGAGATATCTGTTTGTCAGCAGTCCCTGTGCGAGGGGACTGAAGGAGATGAAGCCAATGCCGTGGTCGCGGCAATATTGCAGCGTGCCGTTTTCTTCCGGTTCGCGGTCGAGCATGTTGAGCTTGTCCTGGAAGATGAGCAGGGGCACGTCGCGTTGGCGCAGGTATTCGTCGGCCACCTTGAGGGCGGGCAGCGGCCATCGCGAAATGCCCACATAGAGTGCTTTTCCGCTGCGCACAATGTCCACCAGGGCCTGCAATGTCTCCTCAAGCGGGGTTTCGGGGTCGTAGCGGTGGCTGTAGAAAAGGTCCACATAGTCGAGGTGCATGCGGCGCAGCGACTGGTCGAGGCTGGCCATGAGATATTTGCGCGAGCCCCAGTTGCCGTAGGGTCCGGGCCACATGTCGTAGCCGGCCTTGGTGGAGATGAACAACTCGTCGCGATAGGGACGGAAACTGTCGTCCATCAGCCGGCCCATTGTTTCCTCGGCACTGCCATAGACGGGGCCGTAGTTATTGGCAAGGTCGAAGTGCGTGATGCCGTGGTCGAAGGCGAAATGTGTGATTTCGCGGCTCCGCTCATAAGGGTCCACGCTGCCGAAGTTGTGCCAGAAGCCAAGACTGATTTTTGGCAACAAGATACCGGAATGTCCGCAACGGGCATACTCCATGCCGTTGTCGTAGCGGGTGGGAAGGGGGAGGTAGGTCATTGTTTTGAATTAGAAATTAGTTAAAGTGAAAAGTGAAAAGTGAAAAATTGGCTGCCGCCATCGGTTTCTCACTTTTCATTTTCTTCAATGAGTTTGAGCAACTGCGTGACGGCCTCTTCCTCGGGAATGTTCTTCATGACACATTCCTTTTTGTGGTAGAGCGAAATCTTTCCGCGCCCGGCGCCCACATATCCGTAATCGGCATCGGCCATTTCGCCCGGCCCGTTTACTATGCAGCCCATGATGCCGATTTTCAATCCCACCAAGTGGCTGGTGGCCTGCTTGATGCGAGCAATGGTTTCCTGAAGGTTGTAGAGCGTTCGTCCGCAGCCCGGACACGAGATGTACTCCGTCTTGGTGAACTTCACCCTGGCGGCCTGCAAGATGGCATCGGCGAGGGTTTCAAGATATTGCGCGCTGAAGGCGTCGTCGTGAATGACCAGCTTGTGCGCCTTTTGGTCGATGAAGAGTGCTCCCGTGGCCATGGCCGCTTTCAGTTGCAGGTCCTCGGCATTGGTGTCGCCGAGGCTGATGGTCACGGTATCGTCAATGATGGAAGCCTCTGCCTGCGCCCTCAGCATGGCACATTCCTCCACCCATGCCACCAGTTTGCGTGCCACGGGAATTTCCTTCTCGGGGTCTTCCGAGAGCGACACACGGATGGTGTCGCCAATGCCCTCGGTGAGCAGCGCCCCTATGCCCACGGCACTCTTGATGCGCCCGTCTTCTCCCTCTCCGGCCTCGGTGACGCCGAGGTGCAGGGGATAGTGCATGTCCTCGCGGTCCATGGTTTGCACCAGAAGCCTTACAGTGCGCACCATCACCACCGTGTTGGAGGCCTTGATGCTGATGACCACGTCGCGGAACTGCTCATGCCGGCAGATGCGCAGGAACTCCATACAACTTTCCACAATGCCCTCGGGGGTGTCGCCGTAGCGGCTCATGATGCGGTCCGACAGAGAGCCGTGGTTCACGCCGATGCGCACGGCGGTGTGGTTGGCCTTGCAGATATTGAGGAACGGCACAAGGCGGTTCTCAATTTTCTTCAGCTCCATGGCATATTCCTCGTCGGTGTATTCCAGGTGCTTGAAGGTGCGGCCCGGATCGACGTAGTTGCCGGGGTTCACCCTGACTTTCTCACAATGGCAGGCGGCCACGTCGGCCACGCGGGCATTGAAATGCACGTCGGCCACGAGCGGCGTGTTGAAGCCTCTCGCCCTGAGCTGCCGGCGGATGTTTTCCATGTTCTCCGCCTCGCGGGTGCCCTGTGTGGTGAGCCTCACCAGCTCGCCGCCGGCCTCGATGATGCGGATGGCCTGTTCCACACAGGCCTCGGTGTCCATGGTGTCGGTGGTGGTCATGGACTGCACACGAATGGGATTGTTGCCGCCCATGGCGACCGTGCCCACATGGATTTCGTCAGACTTCCGTCTGGAATAAAAAGAAGTTTGTGGCATGGTTTCAGCAAATGAATTTTCTGGTGGAAAAAAGATGTCGGCCGGGCGCCGTGCTCAGTTTGTCTTGAAGGCAAATTTCAACTGTGCCAGGTCCTCGTTGGCCATGCGTATCTTTGAGCTCAGTCCGGCCTTGTAGCCTGCCAATGCCGCCGCCAGGCCTTCGTTGCTGAGTGCCAGCATCTGGCAGGCCAGGATGGCGGCGTTCTGCGCTCCGTTGACGGCCACGGTGGCCACGGGAATTCCCGGCGGCATCTGGAGCATGCTCAGCACGGCGTCCATGCCGTCGAGCACACTCCCCTTGATGGGCACGCCGATGACGGGCAGCGTGGTCGATGCCGCAATGACACCGGGCAGGGCGGCCGCCATGCCGGCTCCGGCAATGATGACCTTTACGCCACGGCCGGCCGCGCCGCGTGCATACTGCTCCACGGCTTCGGGCGTGCGGTGGGCCGACAATGCGTTCACCTCAAAGGGCACTTCCATGCCGTCGAGGAAGGTCATGGCTTTCTCCATGACGGGCAGGTCGCTGGTGCTGCCCATGATAATGCTTACAAGTGGGGTCATGGTATTGTTTATCGTTGATGAATGATTTTTATTTATAATGATGCGTCAGAACTTCAGGATGGCAAAGAAGGCCAGCACCGCACCGAGCAGGAATCCGCACACCACCTGCGAGAGTGTGTGCTGCCGCAATATCATGCGGCTGGTGCCCAACATGCCGCCCAACAATATGATGACGCACAGCCACCACACGGGATTGAAGCGCAGGATGGCCGAGAACACGAGCAATGCCCCGGCCACGCCGCCCAGCGCCGCCGTGTGTGTGCTGATTTTCCAAAACAGGTTGATGATGGCGCACACCACCTGTATGACCAAGGCGGCCACCACGATGCTGATCATGAAATGCGGCACCCGCCCCATGTTCATCATATAGAAGCAGAGGCAATAGCACATGATGGCGATGGCGTAGGGCACGATGCGCCGCTCGCGCAGGCCCAGCTCCCACAACGACCAGCCCTGATAGCGGCGGTAGCGGCGGATGAGAAGGGTGGGCAACAGCACCGTGCAGAGGTAAACCATGACCATTATCTTGGCAATGTAGATGGCAGGCATGTGCTTCATGCTACTGAACATGAAGAGCATTGCCAGCCCGAACACAGGCAGGTAGAAGGGGTTGAAACATACGCTCAACACCTTGGCGGCCATGATGATTTTCCGTTCACTCATTTCAGTTTCTCTTTCTCTCAATTTCACTCTTCATTCTTTGGAGTTCAGGAGTTCGGAAGTTCAGGAGTTCAGACGTTACTGATGGCAGCAAAATTATCACTTTTCACTCTTCACTTTTCACTTCACCTATTCTTTCCTAAGGCTTGCCTTGGGTATTCCCAGTTGCCCGCGATACTTGCTGATGGTGCGGCGGGCGATGGTATATCCCTGTTTTTTCATTTCCTCCACCAGTGCGTCGTCGCTGAGCGGATGGTGCTTGTCCTCCTGACTGACAATGTCTTTCAACACGGCCTTCAGCTTGCGGTTCGAGGTGGCCTCGTCTTGTCCGGCCTTCACGCCCTCGCTGAAGAAGTGCCTGAGCCGGAATGTCCCCCATCGCGTCTGGGCATATTTGGCATTGCAGACCCTCGACACGGTGCTGATGTCGAGCCCAGTCTTTTGGGCCACGTCCTTGAGCACCATGGGGCGCATGTCGTCTTCGTCGCCGCTTTGGAAATAGCGCTTCTGCAGGTCGATGATGGCCTTCATGGTGACATACATGGTGCGCCGCCGCTGCTTCACGGCCTCTATGTATCCGCGGGCGCGCTCCACGTTGTTGCGGGCGTAGAGCAGGGCTTCACGGCGCTGGCGGTTCATGTTCTGCCGGTTGCCCTGATATTCGTCCATGAGGTCGAGGAACGACTGTGCCACAAACAGTTCGGGAATGTTGCCGCGGTTGAGGGCGAAGGTCACGGTGCCGTCGTCGGCGGTGTCAACCAGGAAGTCGGGTGTTATCTGTTGCGACACGTTGTTGTCGGGCTCGTTGAGCGCCGCTCCCGGCTTGGGATTCAGCAGCCTGATTTTCTCAAGGGCCTGCTCCAGCCGCTCGTGGCTGATGTTGAGTTGCCGCTCTATCTTCTCCCATCGCCGGTTCTTGGCGTCGTCGAAGCAGTCGGCAACAATTCGTCTCATGTCGCTGGTCAGCGTTGACGGCTCGCGCCTGTCAATCTGCAACAACAGGCATTCCTCGAGCGACCGTGCGCCGATGCCTGCCGGGTCGAAGGTCTGCAGGATGGCCAGCACCTGCCCTATTTCGGCCTCGCTGACGTTGATGCCATGCCTGAAGGCCAGTTCGTCGCTGATGTCGCCGAGGTCGCGTGTCAGCCAGCCGTTGTCGTCGAGCGAGCCGATGAGGTAGTCCATCACCTCCTGCTGCTGCCCGGTGAGCGTGGTCTCGCCCATCTGCTCCCTCAGCTGGTCGTAGAACGACGCCTGCCCGGCATAGATTCTTTCCATATAATAGTCAGCCCCTTGCGAGGAGCCTCCGGCGGGCGTGGCCTCAGGCATGCGGTCGTCGCTGCCTATCCGTTCCAGGGCCTCGGCGAGGGCATCCTTGCGCTCCTGGCGCTCAAAGATGTCGAGCTCCGAACCGCCCTGGTCGTCGCTGCTGCCCTGGTCGTCGCCCATGTCGTTGTCGGCATAGCCTTCTTCGGGGGCGGCGGACTCCAGCGCCGGGTTGACGTTCAGCTCGGTGAGCACGTTCTGCTCCAGCTCTGCCAAGGGCATTTCAAGCAGTTTCACCTGCAACATCTGCTGCTGCGTAAGGTGTGTGCCTTGAATCTGCCTTTGTTGTTGAATCTGGTCTAAGCTCTGTGGCATTGGGGGTTATGGGGTGTTAAAGGGAGTTATGTGACTTTATGTGGGGTCAGGAGAAATAATCCTTCAGCTGGGCAGCCAGGGCCGCCAGCCGCTCGGGGTCCTCGCTGCCGAACCGTTTCCAGATGCGCTGGCAGGGCCTCACCAGCGGGCTGAGCACTATCTCGGAGCGGTTGAGGTAGGGGTCGCACACCTGGAATACGTCCATCATCTCAACCACCGTGGCCGTGCTCACCTTCATCAGCCTGGCCAGTTGCTGCACCTCGGGCGTTTCCACGGCCATGGTCTGCGGTGTCAGGCGGTAGTAGAGGTCGAGCACCAGGATGAACATCACCGGCTTGAGCTGCGCGTTCTCGGCGATGGGCTTGAAGTCGGCCTCCCACGACTCCTCCTGCATTTCCACGCCCTCGTAAAACTCCTGCGCGTTGCCCATGCCGGCCATGGCCCTGAGCATCTTCACGCCCTTGGCCAGCCGCTTGGGGTTGTCGGCATATTGCTTCCACAGGTGCTCCAGGCGCGGGGTGTCGAGCCGCCGCAACTTGAACATCTGCTCGTAGAGGAATGCGGGCGGAATGTGCAACTCGAGGGCCAGGTCCACCATCTGCCGCGAGTAGAGGGCCTTCAGCCCCTCGGGCTTCTTCAGGTAGAGTTGCATGAGCAGCAGCCAGTATTCATCCTGCCACCGCCGGTGTGTCTTGTCCATAGCATCGTCGTTTTGCGGAACGCCGCAGCCTTCACCGCGCCGCTCCCGAAGTTTGCTGCAAAAGTAATAAATAAATTTGTGAAATGCAAGCCCTCGGCCATTTTTTCGCAAGCGGGAAAAGATGGATAATTCGCCTGATAGTTTTTATGAAAAATTTTGACAAAACCGGCGGTTTTCCGCAGGTTTCGTAAACCACTGAATTTCAGCGGCTTGCAAATCGCCCAGAGTTTGACCGCAAATTTCAAGGCGAAATCTTGAAGATTGAGAGGAGAAAACTTCAAGATTTCTCCCCGGAATTTGCGGCCAAACCTCTCGGGGTGTTCAAAAATTTATGAAAAATTTTGACAAAAGGAACCGACGCTAAAAAGCCGACGCAACAGGGGCCGGCTCCCATTGCGTGGGCACTGACCATGTTTCCTTCTTTGTAGAAAAAAGGAGAAGGCCCACTCAGTCCATGGGATAGCGCACGTCCCACTTTTTCCTGAGCTGGTCCATGAGCTGCATGATGTAGAGGGTTTCCTCGTGCGGCATCTCGCGCGGCTCCAGCAGTCCGTCGGCAAGTGCCTGGCGGCAGGCCAGGAACTGATATTCGTAGCCCGTGATTTGCTTTGGCACGCGGATGGTTTCAACGTAAGTGCGGTCGGGGCCGTTCACGGTGACCGTTTGCGGGTTGTTAATGTTGTCGATGATGAGGTTGCCCTCGGTGCCGGCAATGACGCCGATGTTGTCGCCCACGCATGCGGCGCTCGATTGCAGGTTGCAGAGCAGTCCGTCGCTAAGCACCAGGCTGATGGCGTTGGTAAGGTCCATGCCCGTTGCCGACTTCACGCACTGGCTTTCCATGCCGATGATGTCGGCCGGGAAGAACATCCTTACGAAGTTCAGGGCATAGACGCCGAGGTCGAGCAGTGCTCCGCCGCACAGGTCGGGGCGCATGATGCGCGGCTTGTCGCCCATGGAGTAGCCCAGGGTTGCCGTCACCAGCCGCGGCTGTCCGATGCGCCCGCTGCCGATGAGGTTTCGCACGATGGCCACCACGGGCTGGTAGCGCGTCCAGATGGCCTCGGCCAGGAACACTTTCCGCTCACGGGCCAGTTCCACTATTTCCTGCGCCTGGCGGTGGTTGGCCATGAAGGCTTTCTCCACCAGGCACGGCTTGCCGGCCAGGAGGGCCTCGCGCGTGACGTCGAAGTGGTGGGAGTGGGGCGTGCCCACATAGACCAGGTCAACGTCGGGGTCGGCAATCAGCGCGCCATAGGAGCCGTAGGCTTTCGCAATGTTCCACTTGGAGGCGAAGGCCTCCGCCTTGTCAAGGGTCCTCGACCCCACGGCATAGGCCTGGCAGTCGGTCAGGCCGTTCAGGGTGATGGCTGCTTTCTCGGCAATCCATCCCGTTCCGATAATTCCTACTTTCATAATGATTTGTCGGTAAAGGTGTTGTGGTTAAAAGGCTTTGCGGGCCTGTTCCTGCATTTCCACGACGCGGTCGCACCAACTGTCGAACTCGGGGTCTTCCACTTGTAGCTCGGGATGTGCGAGAAGATAATCCACACAACGGCGCACGCCCTGGTCGAAACGTGTTACGGCCTGGAACCCCGGCACGGCGCGCTTCAGCTTCGTGCAGTCGAAGACCACGGTTACCGACTTGTCGCCCAGGAGGTTGCCTTCGAAGTCCCATTCCTTCGGCGCCACGGCGGCCAGGAATTCCGAGGCCACATAGTAGGGTTTCACCGTCACGTGGAGTGCGTTACCAACGCACTCATAAATCTGTGTCCACGTCAGCGATTCGTCGCTCATAATCTGGAACGCCTCGCCGATGGCCTTTGGATTTCCCAGCAGTCCGATGAACCCGCGGGCGAAGTCCTCGTTCCACGTCAGCGTCCAAAGCGAACTGCCGTCGCCCTGAATGATGACGGGCTTGCCGTCGAGCATGCGCCTGAGCACCGGCCAGCTGCCTTTCGGCCCGTGCACGCTGACGGGCACGGCGCGCTCGCAATAGGTGTGGCTGGGCCTCACGATGGTTGCGGGGAAGCCGTTGTCGCGGTATTCCCTCATGAGCAGCTCCTCGCACGCTATCTTGTTGCGCGAATATTCCCAATGGGGGTTGGCCAGCGTGGTGCCCTCGGTGATGATGTGGCTGCGGGCCGGCTTGTTGTAGGCCGATGCCGAGCTGATGTAAACATACTGTCGTGTGCGGCCGCGGAAGAGGCGGATGTCGCGCTCCACCTGGCTGGGCAGGAAGCCGATGAACTCGCAGACGGCGTCGAACTGCGCGTCGCCCAGTTGTCGCAGCACCTCCTCCGTGTCGTCAATATCTACAATCACTTGTTTCACGCCCTGCGGCACCTCGTTGCGGCGCGTGCCGCGGTTCAACAGCCACAGGTCGTGGCCGGCGGCGGCCAGTTGTCGGGTGATGGCACTGCTGATGGTTCCGGTGCCACCGATAAGTAAAATTTTCATAGTTTTTTTTTTAATTTCAAGGGCCTAGGAAGACCTAGGAGGTCCTAGGAAATCCTAGGAAAACCTAGGAAAACCTAGGAAACCCTAGGAATCCCTGGGAAAGCCTTCATCCCCGCGCCATCTTGTAGATATTCTCCATGTCGGCGGCCTCCAGCACCTTCAGGCATCCGCAGGTGGCGGTGAAGTCGCGGCTGCACTTGCGCGTCATCTCCTTGATTTCCTCGTCGGTGATGTCGCGGCCTATGAGCTCGCGGATGTTCACCGGCATGCCGATGGCGTGGTAGAAGGTTTCCATGGCCTCGATGCCGCGGAGCGCGGTGCCCTCGGGGTCGGTGAAGTCGTTGGGCACGTCCATCACGTTGACGGCAAAGCGCACGAAGCGGCTCAGGTTCTCGTGCATCACATAGCGTGCCCAGCTGGGCCAGATGGCGGCCAGTCCGGCACCGTGGGTAACGTCGAACATTCCGCTCAGCTCGTGCTCCAGCTGGTGGGTGGCCCAGTCGTCGCTGACGCCGCATCCGGTCAGTCCCCAGTGAGCCACGCTTCCGCCCCACATGATTTGCGCCCGCTGGCGATAGTCCTCGGGATTTTTCAGCACGGCAAACACGGCGGTCTTCATCCTGCGCAGCACGGCCTCGGCCAAGTCGGTGGTCAGGTCCATGTCGTCGTCCTTGGTGAAATAGCGTTCCATGGTGTGCATCATCATGTCGGTGACGCCGGCCGCCGTCTGATAGGGCGGCAGGGTGAACGTGCGGCGCGGGTTCATAATGGCAAACTTGGGCCGCGACATGTCGTTGCTATAGCCCAGCTTCACGTCGCCGTCCTCGTTGGTGATGACGCTGGCCTCGCTCATCTCGCTGCCGGCGGCGGGGATGGTGAGCACAGAGGCCACGGGGAGCATCTTTTCAGGCTCGGCCTTGCCAAGGTAGAAGTCCCACACGTCGCCGTCGTAGCACACGCCGTAGGCTATGCACTTCGCCGAGTCGATGACGCTGCCCCCGCCCACGGCGAGGATGAAGTCCACACCCTCCCTGCGGCACAGGTCGATGCCCTCCTTGGCTTTCGACAACCGCGGATTGGGCACCACGCCGCCCAGGGTGAACACTTGCAGGCCGCCCTCGCTAAGCAGGCCGCAGATTTTGTCGAGCAGGCCCGAGCGCTTGGCGCTCTGACCGCCGTAGTGAACCAGCACTTTCGTGCCGCCATACTTCTTTGTCAGACGAGCCACCTGCTCCTCCGACTGTTCGCCGAACATCACTTCCGTCGGCGCGTAGTAATTAAAGTCTTTCATTATTAAATTAAATAGGTATTATATTAGAGTCAGTACTCCTATTGCTGAGTTGGTTGCAAAGATACAAAATAAATTGGACAACGGAGGGTGTTTTGTCAAGATTTTTCAAAGATTTTTGATTGCCCCAAGAGGTTTGACCGCAAATTTCGGGGAGAGATCTTGAAGATCGAGAGGAGAAATCTTGAAGATTTCACCCCGAAATTTGCGGTCAAACTCCAGGCGATTTATAAACCGCTGAAATTCAGCGGTTTACGAAACCTGCGAAAAATTGCGGATTTTGTCAAGATTTTTTACCAGTTTTCAACCATGACACTATCCACCTCCCTGCCTCGGAAACGGAGGCTCAAAGGCAACCGCCGCCCCCCGAAAAGATTGCTGAAAGCGCCCGCGGTGCCCCTTCCATGTGTGAACAACTAATAATTGGGCCGCAAACTACTTAATTTTTTATAAAAACTAAACGTTTTAGTTGCATGTAACGAATATTTTTAGTTACTTTGCCTTCGGATACTGATACTATTGTGTGTGAAAGCACTGTGAACCAAATGATTTCAACAATGAAACGCCTTACCACCAAAGAACGCGAAATCATGGAGCTGTACTGGCAGCACGGCCCCATGTTCGTCAAGGAGCTCCTGGAATACTATGCCGAGCCCCGGCCCCATTTCAACACGTTGTCCACCACGGTGCGCATCCTGGAGAAGAAGGGGTTCCTGGGCCACAAGCAGTTCGGCACCTCCTACCAGTATTTCCCACTCGTCTCTGAGCGCGAATACGGCCGGAGCAGCCTGGCCGGAGTCATCAAGAACTACTTCGACGACTCCTACCTGAGCGCCGTGTCGTGTTTCGTGAAAGAGGAGAAGATTTCTGTGGAAGATCTGAAAGCACTGATAGAACAGATTGAAAGACCCCACGAATGAAACCCAAGGCCCCCCGGGCCGTTGACAACTTGAATTGAAGAGCTATGACGGAGTTTCTCATCTACGACCTGAAAGTGGCGGCACTGGTGGCGGTGTTCTACATGTTCTACCGCCTGATGCTGAGCCGCGAGACGTTCCACCGCGTCAACCGCGTGGTGCTGCTTGCCACGGCCCTGCTGTCGTTTGTGCTGCCCCTGTGCGTCATCACTTTGCACCGCACGGTGGTGGTGGAAGCTCCTTCGTCACAGGGACTTGCCACCGTAGGCCTGCCCATGGCCGAACCGTTGGAAAACCCCTTGGGGGCCGTATGGGGGGCGTTGTTCCTCATCGGCATGGCGCTGACGCTGGGCCACACCCTTTTGAGCATTCTCCGCGTGTGGCAGCTCATCCGCCGGAGCGAGCAACATCCGCAGGCCGACGGCACCGTGGTGTGCGTGGCGCCGGGCGACGTGCCCGCCTTCAGCTGGATGCACTTCATCATTCTATCGAAAAGCGACTACGAGGCCCACAGCGCCCCGCTGCTCGCCCATGAACGGGGACACATCAGGCGGCGACATTCGCTCGACCTGCTCCTCGTTGACACCCTCACCGCCCTGCAATGGTTCAACCCGGCCATGTGGATGCTGCGCCAGGACCTGCGCGCCATCCACGAATACGAGGCCGACGCGGCGGTGCTCTCTCAAGGCATCAACACGAAAGAGTATCAGTATCTGCTTATCCAAAAAGCCGTGGCCAACTGCGGGTATTCAGTGGCCAACGGCATTAGTCACAGTACCCTTAAAAACCGCATTGACATGATGTTACATAAAAAATCAAGCCGCGCCAGCCTGTTCAAGCTGCTCGCGCTGGTGCCCATCGTGGGCGCCGCCCTGGCCCTTCAGGCCGAAACCGTTACCGACTATGTTTACAACACGCCGAAGAAAAAGACCGTGGTGAAGAAAGGAAAGGCCGACGCAGAGCTAAACTACGGCGACCAGACCTATGTGGTGAAGGCCATCATCGTTGACGAACCAACCGCCGAATACGCAACCTCCGGCGGCCAGGATGACGGAAAGGCACCCTATGAACCCAAGGCCGGGGAGCGCCCGCTCATCATCGTGAACGGCAACCTCGTGGACTTCGACGCGCTCACATTCATCCACTCGGAGGAAATCGAGAACATCGAGGTGTTCAAAGATGCCGCCTCGGTGAAGAAATACAGCCAGATGTATGGGCGCGACGCCTCCGACGGCGTAATCATCATCACCACGAAGGCGACAACCGACCAAGAAGAGAAGGTGTTCGACGTGGTGGAAAAGATGCCGGAATACCCCGGCGGCCAAGTGGCCTTGATGGAGTTCCTGGCCAAGACCATCCGCTATCCCGAGGCCGCACATAAGGCCGGCGTGCAAGGCCGGTGCATCGTGTCGTTCGTGGTGGAAACCAACGGCGCCGTGAGCAATGTAAAAGTGGTGAAAAGCGTAAGCCCGGAAATCGATGCCGAGGCCGAGCGCGTGGTCGGGTCCATGCCCAACTGGTTGCCCGGAAGGCAGAACGGAAAACCCGTCCGCGTGAAATACACCGTCCCTCTTTCCTTCAGACTCAGCGAGCCGGAAAAGAAGGACGTCCCCACGGCGACAGGACAATTCTCACCGACCGCCACCGGACAATTCACACCAGAACAATGACCGTAAAGAATCCCTTGATGACAATTTGTGCCGCCGTGCTGATGGTTTTCATCCACGGCGGCATGACCTTGCACGCGCAAGTTGCGGCCTTGGTGCCGGAGAGTTTGAAACTCGACGACCGCCATTTGTTGCTCGACGGCTCGCTTTCCGACGACGAGCTGAAGGGCAATCCCTTTGTGTTCAACGACTTCCGCAAGGCCGTGAGCCATTTCTCCGACACCACAACCCTCTACATCCGCCCCTGGGTGTATTGGGTGGACAACCCCGACGTGCCGGAAGTGGTGAAAGGCGAAAACGGCCGCGAGCCATTCGGAATGGTCATCAGGGGAAAACAGCTGCGGCTCATCGGACTGGGCCGGCAGCCCAACGACGTGGTGCTGGCCTCGCAACGCGGCCAGATGCAGGGAGCCGTGGGAAATTTCACCATGCTCGACATGCACGTTGACGACCTTCATGTGGAGAACATGACGCTCGGAAACTATTGCAACGTGGACCTCGACTATCCGCTCAACCCCCGCCTCAGCCGTAAAAAGCGCAGCGATGCCATCACCCAGGCACACGTGGGATATGTTCACGGCCAACGCCTTTTGGCACATCGCGTGCGCTTCGTCAGCCGCCTGAACCTCAACCCGCTCAACGGCGCCCGCGAAAGCCTTTATGACAGCTGCCACTTTGAATGTACCGACGACGCACTGAACGGCGGAAACGCCGTCTATCGGCATTGTGATTTCGACCTCTATGGTGCCAAACCCCTATGGAGCACCTTCGGCGCCGGGCCCATGTTCGACGATTGCGACTTCTATGTGCGCACCGACAACCGCGAGACTTTCTTTTGCAAGCAGGGCGGGCCGGTGACCGTCGTGAATTGCCGATACCACGCTCCCGAAGGCAGTTATGTGGGCTGGACGCCATATCCCCAACGGTGGTTGCGATGTTATCAAAAGGATTTCACGCTCAACGGAGAGCCGTATGTCATCGGCAACCGGCAACCCCAGAACACCCTTTTCCCCGAAACCGTCGGCGCCATTCCTTTCTTGCCCGTCAGCAAACATGAAGCCGAGTTGCGCTCACCCGCCGACTTGCAGCTGGGCTCGGAGGAAAACGTGGCTTGGACGGTGGAAAAAGGCTTCGAGGACTTTGTGGAAATCGTGCCGCAACAAGGCGGGCAGGCCCTTTTCCATTTGCAAAACAACACCGACGAAACGGCCGACTTCTGCATCATGGCCACCGCCGCCGACGGCCGTCAGGCGGCTTGTCACCTGACGCTTCATCCCGCCCTGTTGCCTGCCCCCTCGTTCTTGAAGGCGCCGAAAATACGTCGGCGCGCCGACAGCCTCTATGTTGACTACCGGCTCGACCTGCAAGGCCGCCGCGACCAGTCGCTCATCAGCTGGTGGCGCGACGACATCTGCGTGAGCCTCGGCCACGATTTTCCCCAGCGCTCCTACCGACTTTCTCAGGCCGACGCCGGCCACACGCTCACCGCCGTGGTAGTGCCGCGCCATCAGCGCAGCCGCGACACCCTGGCCACCCGTTCCACCTTCTTCGTGAAAAAAGCGCCGCGGCGCACCGTGCTCGACACCGATTTCCACGACTTCCCCTGCCAGTGGCAGCCCAAAATCCTGGAAGGCTACTGGACCGTTGACGGCAACAAACCGTCCGACACCGCCGACTACGACTGGCGTTTCGACAAAAACAAACCGATGTGGGAATACGGCGAGGGCTTCAACGGAGCCGTGGGCCACGGGCTCTTGCAGGCTCAGCGCGGTGCCCGACTCATGTACACGCCCATGGAAAAAGAGTACGGCCCCATGTCGCTCACCCTTCTGGTGGACCCCACGAAAACCGCCGGCCAGGGTTTCGGCTCCGCCACCGGACAATACATGGACGTGTGCCTGAAGTTCGACACCCGCACCCTGACGGGCTACGGCCTCCGCATCATCCGCACGGTGAAGCATGCCAAGGCCGTGGATTTCCTCCTTGTAGAATATGAAAACGGAAACGTAAGGCCCCTCAGCGCCCCCGTTTCCGCCACTTGTTACCGCACTGGTTGCACCATCAGCCTGACTTATGCCGACGGGTTGTTGAAGGCGCACGTCTCCACAACCACTCCCCGGCCCTCCGATTCCCCGCTTCCCCACGTTGTGGATTTGCAAGCCTCCGTGGCGCATAATGCCTTCGGCGGCATCCACATCCAGCACACCGGCTCGTGCGGCGAGAGCACCACCATGCTTCACCGCCTGACCGCCGCGTGGTGACTACTCTACATGGACGATGACGCGGCGGTAGGCCACCAGGTGGAACGGCCCGTCGTCGTGCACCTCGCAGATGATGTGGAGGTCCTCGCCGCCGGCATCTTGCGGAATGTCGATTGTAACCGCCGGCCGGTCACCATGGTCGATGACGGCCCGTGCGGTGGCCGTTTCCGGTTGTTGCCACCAAGAAAACGTCAGGCGGTCGCCGTCGCCGTCGGTTGAGCGCGACGCATCCAGGTGCAGCCGCCCTCCCGCCTTCGCCTTGATGTGAACGGGTTGCAGGCCCTTCTTCCCGTTGACCACCACCGTGGGGTTGTGGTTTCCCCGTCCCTCTTCGGCCCACTCCATGCGTGCCATGAAGTCGTTCAGTTCGTCGGGATAGAAGCGTTTCTTGTAGCCTATGCTCCTGCTCCGCACCGGTTCCTGCCAGCTGTTCCAAGCCGTGGTGAGCGAGTCGGGGCACATTCCGCGCTCATGCACGCCGGCCCATCCCGCCTGCCGCGGGTCCTCGGGGTCGTTGAGGCCGTGGGGCATCAGGTAGAGGAAGCTCGGCGTGTCGCCCTCCACACCCCATTTATAAGTGGGATATTCCTTTCCCAGCGCCCCTTTCCCCTGGATATGTTCTTTGTGCAGGGCCCAGTTTTGTTTTCCCAGTTCACATTGTTCCTGCCATGTTCCCTCGTCCCAGATGAATTGCAGCTCATCGCGGAACTCCCCGCGCAGCCATTGGTGCGAGCTGTATGCGCGGTCCATGCGCTGGCTGTATTGCATGTCCTGGTCGGTGATGGTGTAGATGCGGAACTTTCCCACGAAGCGTTTCACTTCCTCCTCCGTGCGCGATTGCTTCACGCGCCAGATGGCCTGCGCCAGCGTGTTGGCCCCTCCCCATGCGGCCACGTAGATGGGCCGCGGGTCGTCTTCGTCGGCCAGGCGGATGAGCAGGCGGCTGCCCGGCGAGTCGTTGTCGCTGCCCACGGCCTTGATGCCGCCGCGGATGCTGCCCATGACGGCGCGGCCGCGCAGGTAGTCGGCACTGGGCCAGTAGCCCAGCTGCTGGCGGTTGTTCTCCTTGGCCAGGGGCAGGAACCTTGTTTGTGCCGACCGCCTCATCAGGTTCGGCAGGTCGTGGCCGTAGGCATCGATGACGCGGAAAAGCAGTTGCGCCCACTCCACGGGGTAAGGGTCGCAATTCCATCCCACCGACGTGATAAGTGCCTCAATCTCAAAGCGGTCGGCATAGCTCAGCAGCCTCACCATCGACTCCATGTCGTCGGGTTCCACGTCGGCAGGTGCAATGTCGGTACACACCACGAGCCGCGGTTTCAGGTTCTTGTCTTTTGCGTTGCATACCGTGATCAGGGTGAGCAACAAAAGCATTGCAGATAGTGTTCTTTTCATTATGAATCGGTGTTTATTTTGGGGGTGATGGGGTTGACGGGGTGAATGGGAAAAAGATGGCGGCAGCAAATTTTACACTCTTCACCCTTCACTTTTCACTCAGAAAAGGCTCCCAGCGGTGGCGTTTCATGTCCACATGCCCGTTTTCAAGAAACCTCACGCCCTCCTCCTCCAGGAGCGTGCGCTGGCGGCTCCAGCCGGGAGCCGTGCGCCCCGCCACGGTCACCACGCGGTGGCACGGCAGGCGGTCGGCACCGGGCGTGAGGCGCAGCGTGCGGCCCACCATCCGCGCATGGCTGGGCCATCCCGCCAGGGCGGCAATGTCGCCGTAGGTGGTCACCCGTCCGCGCGGTATCTGCCCAACGATGTTCAGCACGTCATGGCCGAAGCGGCGGGCCTCATCGGCGGTCATCCGGTCGCGATAGTCTTTCATCATTTCAAGCGCACTGGTTTCTATGCCGCAAAATTACAAATTTTTCTCCACACCCGCGCATTTATTTTGTCAAGTTTTTTTATCAATTTTTGGACACCCCAAGAGGTTTGACCGCAAATTGCGGGGAGAAATCTTGAAGATTGAGAGGAGAAATCTTGAAGATTTCACATTGAAATTTGCGGTCAAACCCGGGCCGATTTATAAACCGCTGAAATTCAGCGATTTACAGAACCTGTGGAAAAAGGGACGATTTTGTCAAGATTTTTTACCAATTTTACTCCATGTCGCTATCCACCTTTTTCTGCCCGAAACCAGGGAGCGGCGGGTGCAGTTGCGTAGTTTTAGCAACGCATTGCGCAATGATAATTGTAAAAAGATAGTGATGTTATAAAAGGAATGTCTATCTTTGCACCACCTTAACCCACACAATTACAATTATTTCATTAGCGTTTAGTAAGATAACCGGGCCACTTTCTTGTGAAAGGCGGTGGCTTTTGTATATAAAAGCAACGCGTTGCGCAACATATTTAGCGCATGTTGCGTTTCATTTGCGTAGAAACTTATAATTTTGTAGGGAAAATCCATCATCAATGAAAAGAATATCCCAGCGCGACATTGCCCGTGCCCTGAACATCAACGTTTCCACGGTGTCGCGGGCGCTGAGGGGCCTCGACGGCGTTAGCGACGACCTTCGCCGGCAAATCATGAGCATGGCCGAGGAGCGGGGCTACCGGCCCAACCCCTTTGCCGTGAGCCTGCGCTACGACACCACGCGCACCATCGGCGTGGTGGTGCCCGACGTGGCGTTCAACCACAACGCCCACATCGTGAAAAGCATAGAGGCCGAGGCGCGCAAGGCCGGATACATGTGCATCATCACCGACTCCGACGACAAGCAGGAGACCGAGGCCGAGTGCCTCGACCTGCTGGTGAACATGCACGTGGAGGGCATCATCATCTGCCTGTCGCAGGAAACGACGGACTTCTCGCACCTGGAGAAGCTGAAGAAGGCGCGCATGCCCATCGTGCTGTTCGACCGCGACCCGCGCATCGGCATTTCATCGGTCGTCATCAACGACGTTGCCTCGGCGCGGCAGGTCACCAACAGCCTCCTCGACGACGGTGCCCGCCGCATTGCCTTCCTGGGCGGACCCAGCAGGATGAGGCAGACCGCCGACCGCAAGCACGGATACCTGGAGGCGCTGCGCGAACGCGGCGTGCCGGTAAGGACGGAATTGGTGAAGTGCAACCACATCAGCTTCAACTCGGGACTGAAGGACACCCTCGACCTGCTCGACTTGCCCGAGCCGCCCGACGCCATCCTGGCCTCGCACGGGCTGCTGGCCATCTCGGCGCTGCAGGCCATCACCAGCCGGGGCCTGCGCATCCCCGAGGACGTGGCCATCATAGGATATATCAGCGACTGGGTGTCGGAGATGTCGTCGCCACGCATCTCGTTCGTCAAACAAAACCAGCACGAAATGGGCTGCAAAGCCTTCCGCCTGCTTCAAGACCAGATGAACGGCGACGATAGCATTCAACATGTGGTGGTGAGCGCACGGTTGGAAATTCGCGACAGCACGAAGAAAACAAAGTGAAATCACCACTCTCGAAAAGGGAAGAAACAACGAAACGAAACACCCCCATCCTCGTGGAACGGGCTGGGGCTTATTATTTTAAAAAAATGAAAAAAGCTATCTTCTTTTTCCTGCTCCTTGCGACCACGGCGGCCACAGCGCAGAACCTGCAATTGAACGAGCTTGAGTACTTCGAGCGGCAGGGAGTGAACATCCTGGTGTTCAGCAACAGTTTCAACGGCGGTTTCAACGACGAGAAGAACTCGGGCATTGAAATCATCCACCACGGCGTGCGCACCGTGCAGGGCGGCGCCGTGCGCCTGAACAACACCCCCGAGCAGTGGGACCTGGTGCCGAAGATGACCAGCCGCACCGTCAACCGCGAGGACGGAACCATTGAGGTGGCCATGCGCTACGACGACTACGACTTCGACAGCCGCGTCGTGGTGAAGGCCAAGGGCCGCGCGGTGGAAATTGCCGTATGGCTCGACAAGCCGGTGCCCGAGAAACTGGCGGGCGAGGCCGGCTTCAACCTGGAATTCCTGCCCTCGCAATACTGGCTCAAGACGTTCACCATGGACGGGCGCATAGGCCGGCTGCCGCGCTATGCCACCAGCCAGACCACGACGCGCCCCAACAGCGAGAAGCCGCGGCAGTTCAAGGGTTTCAAGACCTACGACGACCGCGGCACGGGCCGATTCATCGACCCCCTGCCCATAGAAACGGGGCACCGGCTGAGCCTGGCCACCGACGACCCGTCGCGGCTGGTGAGCATCAGCAGCGACGACGCCGAGCTGAAACTCTACGACGGGCGCATGCTGGCACAGAACGGATGGTTCGTGGTGAGAAGCATTCTGCCCAAGGGAAAAACCGGAAAGGTGGTGACATGGACCGTGGAGCCCAACGCCATTGCCGGATGGGTGAGAGAGCCCAACATCGGATTCTCGCAGGTGGGATATATTCCCGAACAGCCCAAAGTGGCCGTCATAGAGCTCGACAAGGCCGACACCCCGCAGGGGCAGGCACGCCTCATGCGCGTCAATGCCGACGGCACGGCCACCACGGCCTACAGCGGCGACGTGAAGTCCTGGGGACCTTATTATAAATATAATTATGTGAAATTCGACTTCAGCAGCGTCACCCAGCCCGGCGTTTACTACATACAATACGGGCCGACGCGCACCAACGACTTCATTATCGACGACCACGTCTATGACAAAATCACCGACGCCACCACCGACGTGTGGGTACCCATTCACATGAACCACATGTATGTGACCGAGGGCTACCGCACCTGGCACGGCGAACCGTTCAAGGAGGGCTACCTGCAAGCGCCTGAGAGCGACCACTTTGACCTGCACCGGCAGGGGGCGTCAACCGACACGAAGTACAAGCCGCTGGAACTCATTCCCGGGCTGAACATCGGCGGATTCTTCGACGCCGGCGACTTCGACATTGAGACCGGGTCGAACATCAACGTGGTGCACAACTTCATTCGCACATGGGAACTGTTCCACCCGCAGCGCGACGAGACCTTTGTCAGCCAAGAGCAGCGATATGTGGACCTGCACCGGCCCGACGGCGTGCCCGACGTACTGCAGTTCATTGAGCACGGCACGCTGAACCTCGTGGCGCAGGCCGAGCAGATAGGGCACATGGCCTCGACGCTCTCGAACTCCATTCTCGACAATTACCACCACCTCGGCGATGCCGCCAGCATTACCGACGGCCTGCACTATGACCCCTCGCTGAAGCCTTACGAGGTGAGCGCCGACGGCAAGCGCAGCGGCACGCCCGACGACATGTGGGCCTTCACCACGCGCAACCCAAGCCTCGATTTCCAGGCCGCCACCATGTTTGCCGCAGCCAGCCGTGCCCTCACCGGCTATAACGACGCCCTGGCCGCCCGTGCGCTGACGCAGTCGAAACGCCTCATGGAAGAGGCCACCGAGCTGATGAGCCGCCGCAACCAAACCGCCAATCAGCGCAACAACCAGGCCAACAACATGGCCACCAACCTGCAGCTCTACGGTGCCACACGCGAGCGGCAGTATCTCGACAATTTCCAGAAACAGATATGGACGGCCCTCGACCGCAACGTTTCAAACAACATGCAGACGGCACTCGACGCCATTCCCTACATGGACGAGGCCTATAAAAAGCGGTTGCGGCCATACGTGGAAAAATATGAGGACTACATCCGCAACTTCGACACGCAGAACCCCTACGGCGTGCCCATCGGACTGGGCAACTGGGCCGGTGGAAACGCGGTGCTCAGCTTCGGCACCACCGTTTGCTTCGCACACCTCTATTTCCCTGACATCGTGCCCAAGGACGAGGTCTATCGCGTGGCAAACTGGCTCTACGGATGCCATCCTTATCACAACTACTCGTTCGTGGCCGTGGTGGGCGCGGCAAGGCCCAAGCAGGTGTTCTACGGCAACAACCGCGCCGACTTCTCGTTCATCCCCGGAAACGTGGCTCCGGGACTGCTGTTCCGCAAGCCCGACCACTTCGAGAACTACGACGACTGGCCTTTCCTTTGGGGACAGAACGAAGGCACCATCGCCGGAAACACACAATACATCATCTTCGGCTCTGCTCTGAAAGATATTATTTACAAGAAATGAGTTATGAGTTACGAGTTATAAATTATGAGTCTTAAAATTCGTTTTACATTCTTATTGGCATTATTCACATGGGCCGTGACCGGCATGAAGGCACAGCCCGAAGACCGCAGGCTGACCATCAGCGGGCAGCTGCTGGATGCCGACCAGAAAGAGCCGATGGCGCAGGCAACCATACAACTTTTCCAAACCACCGACAGCACTTTCGTCGGCGGAACCATCAGCAACAACCGCGGTTATTTCGACATTGAAGCACCGTCGAACGGCACCTACCGCCTGAAGATAACGTCGGTGGGCTACCAACCCATTGAACGCGAGGTGACTTTGCGGCGCAACCAAAACCAGGACCTGGGCAACCTGCTCATGTCGCCCGAAAGCTTTATGCTACAGGAAGCCGTCGTCACAGGGCGCGCCGCACAAGTGGTGGCACGCAAGGACACCCTCATCTACAACCCCGAGGCGTACCGAACACCCGAGGGCTCGGCCATAGAAGAGCTCATCAAGCGAATGCCGGGAGCAGAGGTCGATGAAGACGGAAACATCACCGTCAACGGAAAACAGGTGAAGAAAATCCTGCTCGACGGAAAGGAATTTATGCTCGGCGACGTGGAAACGGCATTGAAAAACCTGCCCGTAAGCATCATCCAGAACGTGAAATTCTACGACCAGCAGAGCGACCAGGCGCGCATCACCGGCATTGAAGACGGCAACAAGGAAACGGTGCTCGACTTCACCATCAAGAAGGGCATGAACCGCGGATACATGACCAATCTCGACATTGCCGGAGGCACGCAACACCGATACGCCTCCCGGGGAATGGGCAGCAGCTTCACCGACAAGACGCGATTTGTGCTCATGGGCAACTTCAACAACAAGGAGGAAAACGCCGGATGGTGGAACCGCCGGGGACTGAATGCCCGCAAGATGCTGGGCACCAACCTCAACTACGACGACGGCAAGAAGTTGAAAATGGATGCCAGCATACGGTGGAACCACCGCAACGGCGACAATGTGAACGACAACACCAGCGAGAACTTCTATAGCGAGGAACACCGCACCTTCTCAAACAGCCACTCGAAAAATCTCACCCGAAGCAACAACTGGAACGGCAACCTGCGCTTTGAATGGAAACCCGACACGCTGACCAACATCCTCATCCGCGCCAATGGCAGCCTGGGCACCAACGATGCCACGCAGACCTCACTGTCGGCAACATTCTCCGACGACCCCTATCTCTACGTTTCCGACCCGCTCGACAACGAAGCCATCACGCTGATGAACGCTAAGCAACTGGCCGTCAACCACAACATGCAGTCGAGCCTCACCTACGGCGAAAACAAAAATATCTGGGGAATGGTGCAGTTCTACCGCCGCCTCAACCCGAAAGGCCGCAACATCACCCTGCGACTGGAAGGCAGCGCCGGAGACAGCCAGCAGGAAAACACCTCGAACAACGAAGTGCAGCTCTTCCGCGAAAAGAACATTGCCGGACAGGATTCCACCTACTTCACCGCCCGCTACAACACCACCCCAACCGACAACAGCGGCTACGTGATCAGCGCACTCTACAGCGAACCGCTATGGAAAGGCGCACACCTGCAAACCAACTACGAGCTGCGCTACAGCCAAAACAAAAGCGACCGCCAAACCTACGACTTCAGCCACCAGCCCGAAAACATCTTCTCGGGAATCATCCCCGTTTATCGCGAATGGGACACTTGGCTGGCTCCCGTGCGCAGCACCCTCGACGGATTTCTTGACAAAAACCTCAGCCGGTATTCCGAATACAAGAACTACACCCACAACATCCGCCTCACCCTGCGACACTGGCAGGAGGAGTACGACTACAACGTGGGCTTCCTCGTGCAGCCGCAGCACTCAGACTTCGTGCAAGACTACCGCGGCATCTACGTTGACACCGTGCGCAACGTCACCAACCTGACGCCGACCATCGACTTCCACTACAAGTTCAGCGACCAGCAGAACATCTGGGTTCACTACAGGGGCGACACGCAACAGCCCGACATCACCCAGCTGCTTGACATCACCGACGACTCCAACCCCCTCTACATCTCGCAGGGCAATCCCGGGCTGAAGCCGCAATTCACCAACTCGCTCAACGTCTATTACAACAACTACATCCAAAAGCACAAGCGCAGCTTCGTGGTCTATGGCAACTACCGCAACACGCGCAACAGCATCTCGAACCTTGTGCGCTACAACAGCACCACCGGCGGCAGCATTTCGCGGCCCGAGAACATCAACGGCAACTGGAACGCCGACGGCGGATTTACCTTCAACACCGCCCTCGACTCGGCCGCGCACTGGAACATCGGCACCGACACCCGCGCCCGCTACAACAACTACGTCAGCTATATAGCACAGCAGAGGGCCGATGCGCGGAAAAACACCACGCACTCCGTCAACCTCACCGAAAGGCTCAACTTCAGCTTCCGCAACGACTGGCTGGAGGTGACGCTCGACGGATGGTGCAACTACCAGCACACGCGCAACGAGCTGCAGCCCACCGCCAACCTCGACACCTGGCAGTTCAACTACGGCGGACAGATGCTCCTCAGGCTGCCCTACGGCATTGAGATGAGCACCAACCTCCACGAAAACTGCCGCCGAGGATACAACGACCCGTCGTCGAACACCAACGAGCTCATCTGGAACGGACAGGTCACCAAGTCGTTCCTCAAGAGCAAGTCGCTCGTGGTCAGCCTCAATTTCTACGACATCCTCGCACAGCAGAGCAACTACAGCCGATGGATTTCGGCCACAGGGCGAAGCGACACACGCTACAACAGCATCAACTCCTACGCCATGCTCCACGTGCGCTATCGTCTCAACATGTTCGGCGGAAAAGTGGACACCGAGGGACGTTACGACAAAAAATGGGGAAACAACGACCGCCGCAACCGATGGTAATTTAAAACCTGGCCTACCTCCAACCCCTGACGGGGGATTGTGCAACCTCACATCTTCCCCCAAGGGGGGATTAGAGGGGGGCTCCTATTTCACCTTTTATATGAAGCACTACTCAACCATGATTCTCGCCCTTCTGTTCATTATGCAGACGGCGGGAGCACAGACTTTCAAACTCAATGCCGACGGCTATTTCAACGCCGGCGGAACCGACGTGATGGCCTTCAGCGACTTCTATCCCGAAGGACATCAGGGCGGCGTGTGTGTCATCATGAATGCCAAGCGCATTGCCACCAACGGCGACATACGCCTGGAGGCCACGCCCGGGCAATGGCAACCCGTGCCCAAACAACTCAGCCGCAAGGCCGAGGGCAACAAAATCACCACAACCCTCTGTTACCCAGACTCTTCGCGCCATCTGACGGGCTTCAATCCGATGGTCTATCCCGACTACCAGTTCAACTACACCGTCACCGTGGAGCCGCAGGGACAGGGCATCCTCGTCACCGTGGACCTCGACAAGCCCGTGCCGCAGTTCCTGCTCGGAAAGGTGGGCTTCAACCTGGAATTTTTCCCCGGCGAACTCTTCGGAAAGCCGTGGCTCATGGACGACCAGGCAGGCATCTATCCGCAGCAGCCCAACGCGCCACTTGAACTCTTGCCCACCAACCGCGGCCACGACGGCGACTACTTTGCCAGACGCGGGCAAAAGGCCGACCTGGCACAACTCGACGGCGAGGGCTACAGCCCCTTGCGAGCCGACGACATCATTGCCGCGCCCTACGCCGAGGGCCGCCGCTTCACATCGCGCCCCGACGACGCCGCGCAGAAAGTCACCGTGGAGAGTTTCACCGGCAACCTGAAACTCTACGACGGCCGCATGAACCACAACAACGGATGGTTCGTGCTGCGCAGCGAGATTGCCCAGGGAGCCACCAAGGGCGCCGTCAAGTGGCTGATAACCCCCGAGGTGGACAACAACTGGCGATACCAGCCCGTCATTCAGACCTCACAAGTGGGCTACCTCACCAACCAGCAGAAGCGCGTTGTCATTGAAACCGACCGCCGCGACAGCCTCTCGGCCGCCGAGGCCACCCTCTGGCGCATAGAGGCCGCCGGCGAGCGGCTCGTCAGCACCGTGAAGGCCGACTCGTGGGGCCGCTTCCTGCGCTATCACTACCTCACCGCCGACTTTTCCAACGTCACCGAGCCCGGACTCTATCGCGTGCGCTACGGCATGGAGCAGTCCAGCGTCTTCCGCATCGGCGACAATGTCTATGACCGCGGCGTGTGGCAACCCGTGGTGGAATATTTCCTGCCCGTGCAGATGTGCCACATGCGCGTAAGCGAGAAATACCGCATCTGGCACGATGCCTGCCACATGGACGACGCCCTCATGGCCCGCGTGGGCAACCATATCGACGGCTACGACCAGCGCCCCGGGCTCAGCAAGTTTGCCGAGGGTGAGCGCGTGCCGGGCGTGAACGTCGGGGGATGGCACGACGCCGGAGACTTCGACCTGCGCGTGGAGTCGCAGGCCGGAGAGGCTTACATCCTTGCCCTGGCCTACGAGCAGTTCCACCCCGACATCGACGTCACCGCCATCGACCAGCAACGCCACCGCGTGGAAATCCATGAGCCCGACGGCAAGAACGACATCCTCCAGCAGGTGGAGAACGGTGCCCTCACCGTGGTGCGCTCCTACCAGGCGCTCGGACGGCTCTATCGCGGCATCATCTGCAACTCCCTGCGGCAATACGCCATGCTGGGCGACGCGGCGGCCATGACCGACGGACTGGCCGGAAATGCCGACGACCGATGGATTTTCACCGAGGACAACCCCGGGCGCGCACTCTCCACGGCCGCCAACCTGGCCGGAGCGGCCCGCGTGCTGCGCGGCTTCAACGACGCCCTGGCCGGGGAATGTCAGACCATTGCCGCCACCATCTACCGCGACACCCAGGCCTCGGGATTTCTCGTGGGAAGCAAGTTGCAGGCGGCCGTGGAACTCTATCTCACCACGGGCGAGCAGCCTTACCTCGACTTCATTCTCAGCCAGCAGGAGCTCATCACCCGAGGCATAGGACGCACGGGATGGTACACGGCACGCATCGCCAAAATGCTGGAAACCAAGAAGGACAAGCAGAGCCGCCGGTTCGCCGCCGCCTTCCGGCAGGCACTCAACCAATATCGCGATCAACTGGAGCGACAGGCCGCCGAAACGCCCTACGGCGTGCCCTACCGTCCCAGCATCTGGGGGGCAGGATGGGACATCCAGCGCTTTGGATTTGAATACTATTTCCTCACCAGCGCCTATCCCGACATCTTCCCGAAAGAAACCGTGAACAACGCGCTGAACTTCATCCTTGGCTGCCATCCCGGCAGCAACACGGCATCGTTCGCCTCGGGCGTGGGGGCACGCTCGGCAACGGTGGCCTACGGACTGAACCGCGCCGACTGGAGCTACATCCCCGGCGGAGTGGTGTCGGGCACGGCGCTCATCCGCCCCGATTTCCCCGAACTGCTCACCTTCCCCTTCCTGTGGCAGCAGGTGGAATACGTCCTGGGCGGCGGTTCCTCGCACTACATGTTCCTGGTGCTGGCAGCAATGGAGAAAAAATAAACCGCCCCTTTCCTTTGGCCCCCACCCCACCCCGTGGCGGCAAAAACATAAATTCCGCCGCATTGTGCATACCCTGCATGGTGCGGCGGAATGTTTATTGCTACGCACAACCTCGGGCGCTGAGAGGTGGAAAAAACGTTCACCAAATGTAGGGACGCGAGGTATCGCGCCCGAAAAAAAACAGGGGGGTAATTTTGGTAAAAAATCTTGACAAAATTACCAAAATTTTGAAGATTTTGTAAAGCATTGATTTACAACAACTTGCAAATCACCCGAATTTTGACCGCAAATTTCAGGGAGAGATCTTGAAGATTTCTCCCCTCAAACTTCAAAATCTCTCCTCGAAATTTGCGGTCAAACCTCTTGGAGTGCCCAAATTTTTATGAAAAATCTTGACAAAACGACGCGGTAGGAACCAACTTAAAAGCCAATTTAGGAGCCGACGCTTCCAAGCGTCGGAGTAATAAATAATCTGAACATTATAAGGTCCGATGCCATTAGGAGCCGACGCTTCCAAGCGTCGGAGTATATATTTCTACCGCGTCTTACTATATACTCCGACGCTCGGAGGCGTCGGCTCCTAAGTCGGCTCTACAAAATCGGCTCCTACCGCAGAGCTCCCCTCGGGAGGGGGCGGGGGTGGGCTGTAGCTCCTACAGCCTGCCCTTTTCCTCGTTTCCGGCACCCGTTCCGCGATATTTCGAGCCGGTGGCGTTGAAGTTGTAGGTCAGCGTCAGGCCCACGCACTGGGTGTAGGAATCAACATACTGATAGGTCTTGCCAATGTCGTAGTAAGTGGTGATTTCACTGCATGAGGTGCGGAAGATGTCGTTGGCGTAGAGCGTTGCCGACAACCGTCCCTCCAAGAAGGTCTTCTGCACCCGCGCATTCACCGCGAAGTTGCTGCCGCGATACATAAAACCCCAGTGGTTGCTGCCGGTATAGCTGACGTGCAAGAGCGCCTTGGTGGCGGGGTTGAAGACGAACCAGCTCTTCAGGTCGAAGCTGAATTCCGGTTTGTTCAGCTTCTCGGAAGCGCCGTAGCCCTGGGCGTCGAACATCTGCTGATAGTAGTGCAGGGTGGCGGTGGGCTGCCAAAAGCCCAGCTTGGGAGAGGCCACAAGGGTGGCATAGACGCGGTCCTGGTGGTCGAAGTTGAGGGGCTGGAAAATGCCTATCTCCTTCTCTTCGTCGTAAACCCTGCAAATATGCGTGAAGAGGTCGTTCTCGCGGGTGAAGCCCGTCACGAAGGTCAGCCACGAATAGGTGAGGTTGAGGTCCACACTTTGTCGTACCGAAGGCCGCAAGAGTGGATTTCCGCCTTCGTAGAACATTCGGCTGTCGTAAACAATCACCGAGCTCAGCATGTTGTAGGGCGGGCGGGTGATGCGCTTGCTATAGCCGAGCTGTGCGCCCCACTTTCCCTTGCGCCATCCCACCGACAGGTTGGGGAACCAGTCGTTGTAGGTCCGGCTGGGCTCTGCCTGCCAGGTGCCGAACGAGGAGTAATCGGCCGCCACGTGCTCAAAGCGCAGCCCGCCGTTCAGCTGCCATTGTCCCCACTGCAACTCATAGTCGGCAAAGGCGGCAATGTTTTTTTCCTTCATCTCGTTGTCAACGTCGGGAATGATGTTTTCCTCGTTGATGTTGACGCCGTGGCTCTGCGTGGACGTGGCCTCCGAGCCGCCGCTGAGCACGCCTTTCCACACGGGATAGGTGAGCACCAGCTTGCCGGCAGCCATGCGGCGGTCTTCACTATTGAACGTGGTGATGGTGCGGTCGCCCAGTTCGCGGCTGAACTCCTGCTGGTAGAGCTGGTCCTGGCTTTTGCGCCGCAACACGGTGGCATTCAGGTCGATGCCCATCTGCCCCACCTTTCCTATATAGTAAGTGTTCAGTTCCCACACGGGCCGGTCGGGCGTGCGGATATCTGTTTTCAGGAAGACGTCGCCATAGAACTCCCCGTTCTTCTGGTATCTCTGACTCATGTCGGTCTTGAAGCCGTTGTAAAAAACTTTCTGCGAAGAGAAGGTCAGGCCCAGGGAATGGTCGGCGTTGAAGTCGTAGTTCATTCCGGCGTTGTACTCCAGTTGTGTCCAGCTGCTCCTGATGGGCAGGTCAACGCGTGCGAAGAACTGGTCTTTCCTGATTTGCAGCTCCTGCTCCACGTCTTGTTCCACGCTGTAGTGGCCATTGTCGAGGGCCACGGTGGCGAAGGCCTCCAGGCCGCCGGTGCGGTATTTGAAGGTCAGGTCGTCGTAGGTGTTCCACTTGTTGTTCTTCCACGTCTGGCTGGTGGCCATCAGGCTGAAGCCGTCGCCCTGCGTCTTCAGCGTCTTGATGCGAATGACGGCGTTCACCTCGGCATTGTATTTCGCCCCCGGCGTGGTGATGATGTCCACGTTCTTGATGTCCACCGACTTGAGCTGCCTGAGCTCGTTGGCGTCGCGCACCTTCTTGTTGTTGATGTAGATTTCGGGCTCGCCCTTGGCCACTACGGTGAACTTGCCGTCCTTGCCCTGCACCAGGGGGAGCATGGAAAGCAGGTCGTCGGCGGTGCCCACGTCGCGGAGGATGCTGTGCTGCACATCAACGGTCATGCCGCCGGTGGTCATCTTGTACTGAGGTATTTCGCCCTTCACGGTAACTCCCTGCACGGTATAGGTCTCGGGGTGCAGGGTGACGGTGCCGACGTGCCCTGTGCCGACCAGCCGCGTCACGGTCTTATAGCCTACGAAGCTGACTTTCATGATGACGCGCTGCTCCTTGCATGGTATGACGAAGTCGCCGTTCTCGTTGCTCACGCTGCCGTTGACGTATGTGGAATCTGCGGTGCCCGAAGGTGACATGGCAGCGCTGAGCAACGAGATGTTGGCGTACTCCACGGGGCGGCCGGCGTTATCTACTACGCGGCCAATGACCTTGGTGTCAGCCTTTTGCGTACATTCTATGTAGATGCGGTCGCCGTCGTAGGTCACTTTCATGGGATAGAAGCCAATGACCTCGCGCAACGCGTCGCGGATGGCAAGGCCGTGGAAGCGGCAGGTCACGGTGAAATCCTCAAGGTCGTTGTAAACAAAGGAGATGTCGTACTGCCCCTGCCCCTGGGCATTGAGGTCCTCGAGCACGCGGCTGAGCGACTGGTTCTGGTAGTTGCGGGTGAGGCGCACGGCGGCTTGCGAAGCGCCCTGCTGGTTCTGGGCCACGGCGGCCAAGGCCATGGCGCACAGCAACAGCATGATATATGCTTTTTTCATAAAAAGGTCGGGGATTATTAAGGTTTCACAATCAGCTTGCCATTCTCCACGGCGAGGTGTACGCGGTCGAAGTGGTTGAGGTCGGCCACCACCCTGTCGAGGCTGTCGGTGCGGTTCCATTTGTAGTAGAGGCGCAGGGCGTGGGCCGCTTCGCTGTTGACGACCAGCTCTTTCTGATAATGGCCGGCCATCTCCCTGAGCATGTCGTCGAGGGGCACGTCCTGGAAGATGCGCACCGCGTCGGCCAGGCTGTCGGCGGGCTGGGGCTGGGGCTGGCTGACAATGGTGTCGGGCGGCGCTACGGCCAGCTCCACGGTGTCGGTTTTCGGCGCGGCCGCCTCGCTTTTCTTCAGCATGCGGATGGCGGCGTATGCAATGCCCGAAAGCATGAGCACGCCAATGGCCACCGCCGCAATCTTCCTGAGAACAGGGCTGAATGACAGGAGGGTGGAAGGTTTGGAAGGACTGGCTTCCGGCTCTACTCCCTGCCCGTTCAGTTTTTCCATAAAGATGGCATCGGTGGCCCGCACCATCGCGTTGTAGAGCTGCCGGCACTCCTCGTCGGCCATCAACTGGCGGATTTCCTCCTCTGTGTAGCGGTCGGGATGCTCCTGCATCTCCAAGAGCCGCGTCAGTTTCTCGTCTTTTGTCATGGGTTGAATCGGTTTTTCAGTTTTTTGATTGCCTGGGAAAGATGTTTGTAAACGGCGGCTTCGCTGATGCCCACTTCCTGCGCTATCTCGCGGTATTTCAGCCGGTCGCCGTAGTGCATGAGGAAGACGCGGCGCGTCTGCGGCGTCAGCTCGCCATGGATGAACTGCTGGTATTCCCGGTAGAGCGCCTCTTCCTCGTCGCGGCCGTCGTCGGCCACGTCGTCGAGGGGCAGTGCCCGTCGCATGCGTTCGTGCAGTTTCATCCGTTTCAGGCGGTTCAGACATTCATGTCGCACACTGCTGCGGGCGTAGGCCACCAGCCGGTCGCCCGTCGGCAACAGGTCGGCCGTCATCAGCCGCGCCATGACGTCGCTGACGGCGTCGCGGCCGTCCTCCTCGTCGTGAAGCAGCAGGTACGCCGTGCGCAGCAGCTCTTCGTAGTGCAGGCGGTAAAGGTCCGCCACCATTTGGTCGTTCTTCGGCATTCTTTTTTTGTCTTTTACCTGATAGACAATTCAACCGGATTTTTCCCAACCCTGAAAAGAAATAATTTTTATGAAGTCCGTAAAAAAAAAGCCCTTGCTCTTTCGGTGAATACGAACTCGCATTCAGCGGAAAAACAAGGGCTTATATGCAGATGTCAACAATGGCTTAACGCTTCATTTTCTTATAGCAGTTGAACATGAGTTCCACGTCTTTTTCCGACAGTTTCGGCGTAAGCAGGCTGGCCACCACCACGACCACGAATCCGCCAACCATGGCCACGGCGCCGCAGTTGATGGGGTTCATGGGGTTGCCCAACAGCATGTTGACAACGGTGAGCCCCACACCCCACACGAAGCATGCCCACACGCCGCCCTTGGTGGCTCCGCGCCAATAGAGGCCGAGCATGAACGGGGCAAGGAAGGCTCCGGCCAGGGCGCCCCATGAGATGCCCATGAGCTGGGCAATGAAGGTGGGCGGATTGAGCGCGATAAGCAGCGAAATGGTGATGAAGAACACGATGAGCACACGCATGATGACCACCTTGCGGCGTTCCACCCGCTCGGCCACCACGTCGTCGATGCTGCCTTCTTCCACCTCGCCCGGCAGCGACTTCTTGTCGCGGTAGATGAGGTCGAGGGTCATCGTGCTGCTCGACGTGAGCACCAGCGAGGCCAGCGTGGACATGCTGGCCGAGAGCACCAGCAACACCACCAGCGCAATCATGAAATCGGGCAGCGAGGCCAGCATGGAAGGAATGATGGAGTCGAAGTCCAAACGGCCGTTGGGAAGGGTGGGCGGCATGCCGAACAGGCGTCCGAAACCTCCGAGGAAATAACAGCCGCCGGCCACGATGAAGGCAAAGAGCGTTGAGATGATGGTGCCACGGCGGATGGCACTCTCATCGGTGATGCTGTAGAATTTTCCCACCATCTGCGGCAAGCCCCATGTGCCCAGAGAGGTGAGCACCACCACGCCGAGAAGGTTCCAAGGGTCGGGGCCCCACAACGAGGCGAAACCGCCATTGCCGCCGCCATCGTCGGCAGGCAGCTGCGACATCTTCTCAAAGGCTGCGGAAAGGCCGCCCTGGGCACTGAGCACGGCGGCAATGACACAGACAATGCCGAAAAGCATGATAATGCCCTGTATGAAGTCGTTCATGGCCGTGGCCTTATAGCCGCCAAGGATGACATAGACGGCGGTGAGCACCGCCATGATGATGACGCAATACTGGTAAGGAATGCCGAAACCCATCTCGAAAAGGGTGGAAATGCCTTTGTAAACGCCTGCCGTGTAGGGAATAAGGAACACGAAGGCAATGACGCTGGCCGTGACGCGCAGGCCCTGGCTCTGGTAGCGCGTGCCGAAGAAGTCGGGCATGGTGCGGCTGTCGATGTGCTGCGTCATCAGCTTCGTACGACGGCCCAGCAACAACCAGGCCAACAGGGAGCCGATGACGGCATTTCCCACGCCAATCCATGTGCTCGACAGGCCGTATTTCCAGCCAAACTGTCCGGCGTAGCCCACGAAGACCACTGCCGAGAAATAACTGGTGCCGTAGGCAAAGGCGGTGAGCCATGGACCCACGCTGCGCCCGCCGAGCACGAAGCCGTCAACACTTCTGGCCTGTTTGCGCGAGAACACGCCCACGGCAACCGTGATGGCCAGGAAAACAATCGTAAGTAGAATTTTGATGAACATCTTTTTATAAATTTTGTTTTTCTTCTTTTCTTTTTCTATTTCTGTTGTTCTAAGAAGAATTGCTTCTGTTGCTCAATCTCACGTTTCAGCTCTTCCTCCGTAGGCATGTAAGTCATGTACTTGGCTGCGAAAATCTGATCGTTGTCATGCAGCACTGAGTAGCGGGCTATCGTTTTGTCCGTATCGGTACACAACAGCACACCAATGGTGGGTTGGTCATCATCGCCTTTTACCATGTCATCGTACATACGGACATACATGTCCAGCTGGCCAATGTCCTGATGCGAGAGGCAATGCGTCTTCAACTCAAAAATGACAAAACGCTTCATTTTGAAATTATAAAACACCAGGTCGATATAGAAGTCTGCCGTATCGGTGACAATGTGTTGTTGACGTTCCACAAAAGCAAAGCCCCTGCCCAATTCAAGAATAAACTTTTCGAGGTTGCTTATGAGAGCCTGCTCCAGCTCAGACTCTGAATAGGCACTGTTGCGCTGAAATCCCATAAACTCGGCTACCACGGGGTTCTTGATGTATTCCAACGGGTCTTTGTCTGCCTGTTGGGGCAAGTCGCAGGAACTGACAGGCAACTGTGCCGACAGGCGCCGTTCATAGTACTGAGTGGAGATGTTGCGGTCGAGTTCACGAACGCTCCAAATATTCTCCGAAGCAGCTTTAAGATACCATATTCTTGCTTCGGGATTAACGACAGACAGAACACGCCGGACATGCGACCACCCAAGATTGTGAACACGCGTGTTCACAATCTGTAAATCGGGGAATAGAAGATAGAATTTCTTGTAATAGTCAAGATTTCGTTTGCTATAACTATTGCCGTAAATCGAGGTCAGGTTCTCTGCGAGTGTCTTTATCAATCTTTTACCATATTCAGCCCGTGACTGTCCCGCTTGTTCTTCCTGAACAATACGCCGCCCAACATTCCAAAAGGTGGTTATTGCGGTCTGCCCTGCTGCGGCATACGCTATTTGTCTCCCTTTTTCTATGATGGCTTTCACATCATTAACAAAGGACCTTTCTTTCTGATTGACGTCATTGTTTGTCATCTTTACGCTTCGTTTTTATTATTTGGGATGGAATTAGTAAGAGATGAGCCGTTCATTCCTAAACAGCAGATGGGTCAAAAAACATCAAACTGCAAATACTAAAAAGCGAACTGCACCTGGGCCTGGAGCCAGTTGTAGTCGTCCTGGAACTGGCTCCAGGTGCGGGTGTATTGCAATTGTAGGCGGCACTTCTTGTAGAACCAGTATTGCAGTCCCATGGTGGCCTGCGTCTGGCTGTAGTCCATGTCGGTGTTGCGGTCGTAGTAGTCGGCACTGGCCACCATGTCGAGGCCGTTGGCCAGCGGCACGCAGGCCGTGACGTAACCACCGCGGCTTCCCACGTCGCCGTCCTTGCCTCCGAGCCATTCTGCCCTGACGCTCACCGGCCTTGCCTCTTTGTATTTGCCAGGGGCGTAGGCACCCGTTTTCAGTTCTGCGCCGATGCTATAGCGGTCGCGGGTGTAGTCGTCGCCGACTTTCACGCCCGGGTTCCAAGCGGCCTGTCCCACGGCGTGGCCTTTGCCTTTCTGTCCCGATGCCACCACGCGGAAGCCCTTCACGGGCCGCACTTCCAGCTTTGCTATGAGGTCCTTGTTGTTGTTGCCGTCGCGACGGTTCACGCCCTGCCCGTTCATGACGGCCAGCTCGTAGTGGAGTTTGTTGGAGGCCAGGTCGCCAAAGACCATCAGTCCCATGTCGCGGCCATAGTTCACGCCGTTGAGCGGGTCGGGACCCTCGCCAGCCAGGAAGAGCACAGCCTGCGAATACACGTCGATGAGTTCCAACTGCGTGGGCGACAGCGGGTTTTCCATGGAATAGCTGTGCTTGAACTGTCCAAGCCTTACGGTGAGGGCCTGGTCGTTGGAGAGACGGTAGTCGGTATAAAATTCCTGCACCACGCTCGAGAAGTCGTGCATGAAGAGGAACGACCAGCGGTCGGTGATGCGTGCCTTTGCCCAAAGCAGCGTGCGCTTCAGGTTGAAGTCGTTGACGTTCTGCCCGTTGGCGTCATTCCACGAATAGCCGCCCTGGGCATAGCCGTTGAAGGTGATGCGCGAGGCGATGTCTTTCATCCAGTCGGGGTCCGACTGTTGTGCCCGTGCCGGGCCGATGGTTACTGCCGACAGCAGGAAGGCGGCCGGAAGCAGTAGCGAGTGTATTTTTTTCATCATGAGGAAATAATTATTCGGTTGTTTTTCAAATTGTCGGCAAAGGTAAGTATTTCCGTGCAATCTGCAAGGTCTTTTCGCGATTATTTTCTAAAATGAAAGCAAAAAGAGCAAAATCGGGCGTATAGGTCATTTTGCAGGCTGTAATCGACCACATGTTGTTCTATAGGTCAAATTGCAGGCTGAGATTTCGGCCTGCAATTTTGCTGTGTCAATGAAAGTTCTTACCTTTACATCGCAGTCTGAAGCATAGTGGAGCTCTGCTGGGGAGCAACTCCATGAGGAATAGGACTGTGCAGATCGACAAGTATGGGCAGGGGTCTCTATTGGCGGGGCTCCTGCTTTTTCA
>JAFVHN010000057.1 GCA_017474515.1 Prevotella sp.
GCCTCGCCACAATCTCATCAACAACCGCGGCCTCACTGCCGACAGCACCCATTTCACGGGCAGCCTGGCCACCACTCCGCGCGCCTATCGCCGCATTTTCACCATGAATCGCCACGAACTACAGTTCCCCCTTCGCCACCCGCGCCATGTCATCGACCATGTGGCCTACAAGGAGCGCCTCTACCGCGTGAATGCCTGGGGCCATCCGTGGCTGAAGGTGACGCGGTCGGTGGAGGAGCTGCTTCTCAACCTGCGCTACGGCAATTTCCGCATCATCGGGCAGGCCATGAAGCGGCGCCTGATGAAATGGCTGGGGAAGAGCAGACACAAGTAAAAAAAGGCGGGGCTTGTAAAGGAGTTTAGAAGTGTAGGAGTTTAGGAGTTTAGACAATAGTTTTTTTCGTGCTCATGGTAAAAATCTAACGTCTAAACTCCTAAACTCCTACACTTCTAAACTCCTAAAAAAATCACTTCTTCTTCGTCCGGAAGGCCTTCATTCCGTCGTTGGCCGTGTATTTGTTGCCCTCATATTGTTTAAGGGCGCCCATCTTATAGCCGAAATCGGGCGTAGTGATGGGTTCCCAATACACGAGCCCGTGCAAGTGCTCGGGAGCATTCTTGATGAGGTATTCAATGACCTCGCGGCACAAAGCCTCGTGGTCGTCGGGGATACCCGTTTCCACAATCATCGATTCCTTGCCGTAGCGCCGGAAGATTTCTCCGGCGTTTTGCAAGCATTGGTCGGCCTTCACCTGCCAGTTGAGGTCAACCACGGGCGGCGTGGCCAGCCAGTTCATGGCCGGATACAGCGACCACCCCAGCATGTCGTAGTCAACATCATACTTTTTCAGAATGTCGAGGATGAACGTTGTGCGCTCAAGCAAAAAACCATTGTCGATGTGAACCATCGTGATGGCGTTGGGACAGAGGCGTTTACACGTTTGCTGCCCGCGTTTGAAGAGCCGCGCGAAGTATTCGGGATGAGCGGTGGCGTCGCCCAGGGGGTGCATGAATCCGTTGGGCGTTTCGTTGCCCACCTGAATCCAAGTAGGCTCCACGCCGGCCCGTTTCATGGCCGTGAGCACCTGTGCGGTATGCGCCTCCACCGAGTCGCACAACTGGTCGATGTTGCATTGTTTCCATTCCTCGGGCACATGCTGCTTGCTGGGGTCTGCCCACCAGTTGCTATAATGGAAGTCGAGCATGACGCGCAGCCCGGCCTTCTTTGCCCTTAGTGCCTTTTCCACCATGTCGCGGGTGTCGCACCATGTGCGCCCGTCGCGCCGGTCGGGCCTCGGGTTCACCCACACGCGCAACCGCACCATGTTCATTCCGCACTTGCGCAGCAGCCGGAAGGCGTCGATGTCGCGCCCCCGTTCGTCCACGATGCGGTATTGGTTGTTGTGCTCAATCTGCGTTATCCAGCTGATGTCGGCGCCCTTGGCAAAGGGCAGTTTGCGTTGTGCCGAAACGGCGGTGGCCACGACCGCCCAGGCCATGGCCACCAGTATAGTTTTTCTCATATATTGCATTATCTCTGGTTCTCTGAAGTTCAGGAGTCCAGGCGATGGCGGGTTGCCCCGAACCAGCGCCTGCAACCCCCTGGCTGCTTAAAACTTGCTGGTTGCAGGCAAGTTACTGTTTCACCACCTTCTTTCCGTTCACCACATAGATGCCCTTGGGCAGTCCGCTGAGCGAGGTTGTTCCGCGGCGCAAGAGCTGTCCGCTGATGCTATAGACGGTGCAGAACGGCCCTTCGGCCATGTCCACGGTGGGTGCTTCGATGCCGGTGACGGCGGTCACGTCGTTCACCTTGTGCTTGCCGCCGTCCATCTCGTTGGAGATTTCAAAGAACTTGTCCTCGCGCACGTTCTCCACATCCACGGTCTGCGGTGTACCGCTTCCGGTGCTGAACACGAAGTTCACGAAGTCGTCGTCGGCATTCAGCGTGAAGGTCTTGTAGAACCACTCCTTTCCGTCCACGGTCTTCTTGTCAGTGATGCGGTCGCCGGGCCACGAGCTGTTGGCGGGCGCATGAGAGTCGTCGCCGCCCCATGTCCAGAAGTTCACATAGTTCCATCCGTCAACCTTGTCGGTGTTCACATGCACGGTGATGTTGCGTTTCTCCACTTTCTTGAACTTGAACGTGCGCGAAGCGGTTCCCTTCACCACGCCATCTACGAGAACGGCCACCTTCAGCGTGCAATCATCGGCGATGTGGAGTGTGGTGCCGTCGGCGGCCTTCTGGCTACTGGCCGTGGGCTCGCTGCCGTCGAGGGTGTAAACGAGCTGTGCTCCGTCGCTGAACGACACGGCGTTGAGCGTCACGTCTATCGGGTCGTCATAGACTCCCGAGCCGCGGTTGGCCCATGCCGTTTCCAATCCCTTGTAAAGGAAGTAGCGGTAGTGGTAGCCCGAGAGCACCTCTTTCCACTGCCCCGTGGAGGGTTCAAAGCCCTTGGTGTTCTTGCCCACGATGACGAGCAGGCGGTTTTCGTTGTTCGTCTTCACCACGTTGGCATAATATTCGCGGTTGCTGCGCATGTTGGCATAGGTTGACTGGTTGGTGATGCCGGCGGCCTTTCGTGCCTCCACCATGGCCTTGATTTCCGGTTTGTAGGCCATCCAGTGCTTCATGAACACGCAGGGCGTTCCGGGCATGGCCAGCATGAATGCGTTGGCAGCCAGTGTGTCGCGGCGAATGGGGTCCTGGTCGGCATTGGCGCGCTTCTCGGTATCGTGGTTCTCCACGAAGGTGACGCCGAAGCGGCGGTAGTCGGCCAGTCCGGTCAGCGTCTGGTTGGTGACGTTGTTCAGCTGAGTCCAGTCGTTGCCGTTGATGGCGTCGCGGATTTTGTAGCGGAACTGGAAGTCGAATGCTGCCGACTGGGGCACGCCGTTGAGCTTGGTGCCGCTAATCCAGTTCTTAATCTCGTCGTTGCTGCTCCAGTTTTCGCCCACCGAGAACTGGGGCTTGGCGTAGTCGTTGTAGGTGGCGGTGAAGGAAGCGCTGTAGCCCCTCACCATGTCGTATCGGAAGCCGCTGTAGCCCAGGTCGTTGAGCAGGAAGGAGAGGTAAGCCTTCACGATGCGCTGCACGTTGGCGCTGTTGTGGTCGAGGTCGCGCATGCCGCCCCAGTCCTCGCCGGTGTCGTTGTTGCTGCTCAGGCTGTAGCCGTTTTGCTGGGCCCAGTTCCTGGTGCTGCCGCCGTCGTCGTTGTAGCAAATGTCGGTAGAGAGCATCTCGTAGGTTTCGCCGTTATAGGTTTCCTTGGGGAAGTCCACCCAGTTCGACTTGTTCTTGCGGTGGTTGATGACCACGTCGGCAATGGTTCCCAAGCCCTTGGCCTTGAAGGTGGCAATCATGGAGCGCAGTGCCTGCTCACTGCCGAAGGAACTGTTGTAGTCGTTGAACCACCATAGGTCGTCGTAGCCCATGGATTGTCCGCCGCAATTGCCGCTCTGGGGCACCCAGATGAGGTTGAAGGTGGCGGCCAGGTCGTCGGCCTGGCTTTCCAGGCGGCTCCATTGCGAGGCGGCGAAGCCGTCCCAATAGAAGCCCTGCAGCATGACGCCGCCGTAGTTCTCGGGCCATCCCTGTGCCATGGCCTTTCCCGGTCCGCCCAGGGCCGGCACCATCAGGAGGGCAAGCAGCGTAATCACCGCATGCCGCAATTGTTTCATGTAGTTCTTTTCCATAGTCAGTATTTATAATTTAGAATATGCTATTTCGGATGCAAAGATAATGCAAAAAGGAGTAGGCGCAAAAGATTTTCCGCATTTTGTTGCCCGTCCGTATTCTTTTGCAAAAATAGCGAATTATGCGGTTTCTTGGTCCGCCTCAGGCACTATTTCAACGGATTAGTTTGCGCAAACGTTTGCATGTTGTCGCAGGTGGATAATTACAAGAGAGGGGGAGGCTGGTTTTGTCAAGATTTTTCAAAGAATCTTCGTACCCCCGGAAAGTTTGACCGCAAATTTCGGGGAGAGATCTTGAAGATCGAGGGGAGAAATCTTGAAGTTTTCTACCCGAAATTTGCGGTCAAACTTCAGACGATTTACAAAGTGCTGAAAATCAGAAAGTTATATTTTTGGTCAAGAAATGGTGTTTTTGTAAAGATTTTTCGTAACTTTGCACACAAATTGAAGAACCCAAAAAATCAGAACTATGAGAAGACTTTTCGCACTCGTTTGCATAGCCGCCGCCGTGGTGACCGGCAATGCACAAGACAAGTTGTATGCCGACGAGTTCCCGCTCGGCGACGTAACCCTGTTGGACGGTCCGCTGAAGAAGGCCCGCGACCTGAACATCCAGACATTGTTGCAATATGATTGCGACCGCCTGCTGGCACCCTACCGCAAGGAGGCGGGACTGGAGCCAAGGGCGAAGGCCTATCCCAACTGGGACGGGCTCGACGGGCACGTGGGCGGCCACTATCTCACGGCGATGGCCATGAACGCCGCCACGGGCAACGAGGAGTGCCGCCGGCGCATGGAGTACATGATTGGCGAGCTGCAGCTCTGTGCCGATGCCAACGCCCGGAACCACCCCGCCTGGGGCAAGGGCTACGTGGGCGGCATGCCCAATAGCGACCGCATCTGGAGCACGTTCAAGACGGGCGACTTCAGGGTGTATTTCGGCTCGTGGGCGCCCTTCTACAACCTCCACAAGATGTACGCCGGGCTGCGCGACGCATGGCTCTATCAGGGCAACGAGCAGGCCAGGAAGCTCTTCCTGGGATTCTGCGACTGGGCCATCGACCTTACGAAGGGCCTCAGCGACGAGCAGATGGAGCAGATGCTCGGCAATGAGCACGGCGGCATGAACGAGGTGCTGGCCGATGCCTACGCCATGACCAACGACAGAAAATACCTCGACGTGGCCCGCCGGTTCTCACACCGCCGGCTGCTCACGCCCATGTCGCAGCGCGTGGACAACCTCGACAACATGCACGCCAACACGCAGGTGCCCAAGGTGGTGGGCTTTGAGCGCATCAGCGAGCTGGGCGGCTTTGAGAACTACCACCAGGCCGCCGACTTCTTCTGGGACGTGGTGACCGGGCAACGGTCGCTGGCCTTCGGGGGCAACAGCCGCCGCGAGCACTTCCCCAGCAAGGAGGCCTGCACCGACTTCATCAACGACATCGACGGCCCCGAAACCTGCAACACCAACAACATGCTGAAGCTCACCGAGGACATGCATCGCCGCAATCCCGAGGCCCGCTATGCCGACTTCTACGAGCTGGCAACGTTCAACCACATCCTTTCGTCGCAACACCCGGAGCACGGCGGATATGTTTATTTCACCCCGGCACGGCCACGCCACTACCGCAACTACTCGGCACCCAACGAGGCCATGTGGTGCTGCGTGGGCACAGGCATGGAAAACCACGGAAAATACGGGCAGTTCATCTACACCCATGTGGGCAACGCGCTCTATGTGAACCTGTTCGTGGCCTCTGAGCTCAACTGGCGCGAGAAGGGCATCACCCTGCGGCAAGAAACGGCCTTCCCCTACGGCGAGACAAGCCGCATCACCATAGCCGGCGGAAAAGGGCAGTTCCCCTTGATGGTGAGATTCCCGGGATGGGTGAGCCCCGGCAAATTCTCGGTGACGGTGAACGGACAGGCGGTGCCGGTGGTCAGCGGGCCGTCGTCGTATGTCACCATCGACCGCAAATGGAAAAAAGGCGACGTGGTGGAAATTTCATTCCCCATGCACAACAGCGTGAAATACCTGCCCAACGTGCCGCAATATGTGGCACTGATGCACGGGCCCATCCTGCTCGGCATGAAAACGGGGACGGAGGACCTGGCGCACCTGGTGGCCGACGATAGCCGCTTCGGACAATATGCCAGCGGGAAGAAATTGCCCACCAACGAGGCGCCCATACTTATCAACGACGACATTGAGCAGATAGCCAACCAGTTGACGCCCGTGGCCGGCAAGCCCCTGCACTTCACCCTGGCCACAAGGATGGAAAATGCCATACGCAACGAGTTGCAGCCATTCTTTGAAATCCACGACTCGCGCTACATGATGTACTGGCTGGCACTTTCCGAGCAGAGCTACAAGGGCTACCTGGCCGACCTGGCCAAGCAGGAACAGGAGCGGCAGGAGCTGGAGGCACGCACCATCGACAAGGTGCAACCCGGTGAGCAGCAGCCCGAAACCGACCACAAGATGGAAACCGACCGCTCGAACACCGGAAACACCAACGACGTGTTCTGGCGCGACGCACGCGACGGCCATTTCTTCAGCTACCTTATGCAGACCGGCGGGCGCAACGACCTGGCACTGAGGCTGAAATACTGGGGCGTGGGAGAATGGAAGACGCACGAGTTCGACATCTTCATCGACGACCAGCTGCTCACCAGCATCAACAACACGGGCAAATACCGCATCTCGGAATTCAAATACGAAACGTATGACATTCCCGCCGAAATGCTCAAGGGGAAAACGCAGGTGCGCGTGAAGTTCGTGGCCAAGCCCGGAAAGCAGATTGGCGAAATCTATGGCGTGAGGCTCATTAAGAAGTAACTCAACTTTCTCATGTTGATGTAGTTCAGGAGTTACAGGAGTTCAGGAGTTTAGACAACAGTGCGGCAAAGCCTTTTCACTGTTTCATTGCAATATGGCAACAATCAAAACTATTGTCTAAACTCCTATACTCCCAAACTCCTCAACTCCTCAACCCAAAAGCACCCGAAATGCAAAGAAAATTTGGTTTTTCTTTGCATTTCGCTCGTTTTATGCGTACCTTTGCGGGCAAAAAGACACCTTATATAAAATAAAGAAACGACATGATACGCTTTTTCAGGACTCCGGCGCAGCATATCATTGCGACGGAAACAGACCACGAACTGAGAGAAGAGGAAGTGAACGCCCTCTGCTGGCTTTATGGCGGAGCCACACTGGTCGACGACACCGAACTGGCCGGCCACTTCATAGGCCCGCGACGCGAAATGGTGACTCCGTGGAGCACCAACGCCGTGGAGATAACGCAGAACATGGGCCTCGGCGGCATCTCGCGCATTGAGGAATACGCCGAAGTGGAAGCAGAAAGGCTCGCCGACGACGGCACCATTCCCGAAAACCTCTTCGACCCCATGCTGCAACGGCCTTATAACGGCCTGGGGCAGGACATCTTCAGGGTGAACATCTCGCCCGAGCCCATCCGCCACGTGGACGACCTGGAGGCATACAACGAGCAGGAGGGCCTGGCGCTGAGCAGCGAGGAAATGGCCTACCTGCACAACATTGAGCAGCAACTGGGCCGAAAGCTCACCGACTCGGAGATTTTCGGCTTTGCACAAATCAACTCTGAGCACTGCCGCCACAAGATTTTCGGCGGCACCTTCATCATCGACGGCGAGGAGAAACCCCAGAGCCTGTTCGGAATGATTAAGCAGACCACCGCCCTGAATCCGCACAAAATCCTGTCGGCCTACAAGGACAACGTGGCCTTCTCGGAAGGGCCCGTGGTGGAGCAGTTCGCACCCGCCGACCAAAGCACCGCCGACTGGTTCCGCGTCAGCGACATCGAGAGCGTCATCTCATTGAAGGCCGAGACGCACAACTTCCCCACGACGGTGGAGCCGTTCAACGGCGCGTCAACGGGCACCGGCGGAGAAATACGCGACCGAATGGGCGGAGGCACCGGCTCGTGGCCCATCGCCGGAACAGCCGTCTATATGACTTCCTACACGCGCAACGACGAAAGCCGCGCCTGGGAACGCCTGCTGCCCGTAAGGCAATGGCTCTATCAGACGCCGGAACAGATTCTTATCAAGGCTTCAAACGGCGCCAGCGACTTCGGAAACAAGTTCGGACAGCCGCTCATCACCGGTTCGGTGCTCACCTTTGAACACCAGGAGGGCGAGGAGAAATACGCCTACGACAAGGTCATCATGCTGGCCGGAGGCGTGGGATACGGGAAAAAGCGCGATTGCCTGAAGAAAGAACCGCAAAAAGGCAATAAAATCGTCGTCGTGGGCGGCGACAACTACCGCATCGGACTGGGTGGAGGCTCCGTGTCGTCGGTGGACACTGGCCGCTATAGCAACGGCATTGAACTCAACGCCGTGCAACGCGCCAACCCCGAGATGCAGAAAAGGGCCTACAACCTCGTAAGGGCACTCGTAGAGGAAGACAGCAACCCCGTGGTGAGCATCCACGACCACGGTTCGGCCGGGCACCTCAACTGCCTGTCGGAACTGGTGGAAGAATGTGGCGGAGAAATAGACATGACGCAGCTGCCCATCGGCGACAAGACGCTTTCTGCCAAGGAAATCATTGCCAACGAAAGCCAGGAGCGCATGGGACTGCTTATCGACGAAAAGCATATCGACCACGTCAGGAAAATTGCCGAACGCGAGCGCGCACCGCTCTATGTGGTGGGCGAAACCACGGGCGACGCCCACTTCGCCTTCCGCCAGGGCGACGGTGTCAAGCCCTTCGACCTCGACGTGGCGCAGATGTTCGGCCACTCGCCGAAGACCGTCATGGTGGACAACACCGTGGAACGCACCTACGAAGACGCCATCTACGACACTGAGCGCGTGGAGGAATACGTGGAACAGGTGCTCCAACTGGAGGCCGTGGCTTGCAAAGACTGGCTGACCAACAAGGTGGACCGATCGGTAACGGGCAAGGTGGCACGGCAACAATGCCAGGGCGAACTGCAACTGCCGCTATCGGATTGCGGCGTGGTGGCGCTCGACTATCAGGGCCGAAAAGGCATTGCCACGGCACTGGGACATGCACCGCAGGCTGGGCTGGCATCGCCGCAGGCAGGCAGCATGCTCGCCGTGGCAGAGGCGCTCACCAACCTTGTGTGGGCACCGCTGACCGACGGACTGGGCAGCGTGAGCCTCTCGGCCAACTGGATGTGGCCATGCCGTTCGCAGGAAGGCGAAGACGCACGGCTCTACAGCGCCGTGGAGGCACTGAGCAACTTCTGCCAGGCCATCGGCGTGAACGTGCCCACGGGCAAGGATTCGCTCTCCATGTCGCAACAATATCCCAACGGTGAGAAAATCATAGCGCCCGGAACAGTCATCGTGAGCGCCGGCGGCGAGGTGAGCGACATCAGGAAAGTGGTGTCGCCAGTGCTGGTGAACGACAAAAATTCCAGCCTCTACCACATCGACTTCTCCTTCGATGAGCAAAAACTCGGCGGCAGCGCCTTTGCCCAGACACAGGGAAAAGTGGGCAGCAGCGTGCCTACGGTGAGAAACACCGACTATTTCGTGGACTGTTTCAACGCCGTGCAGGAGCTTATCAAGAAGGGATGGGTGATGGCCGGACACGACATTTCGGCAGGCGGACTCATCACCACCCTGCTCGAAATGACCTTCGCCAACCGCGAAGGCGGACTGCACATCAACTTGCACGACCTGGGCGGCGACGTGGTGAGGAACCTGTTGGCCGAAAATCCCGGCGTGGTGCTGCAAATCAGTGACAGCCACAAGTTTGAAGTACGAAAGATGCTGGAGGATGCCGGCGTGGGATTTGCCAAAATCGGTTACCCCGTGCCGCAAAAACGCACCGTCGTGGTGAAAAAAGACGACCGGGAATACACCTTCGACATCGACCGCCTGCGCGACGTGTGGTACCGTCCGTCGTTCATGCTCGACCGGCGGCAAAGCTTCAACGGGTGTGCCGAAGAACGCATGAAGAACTACTGGCGGCAACCCTTGGAAATGAAGTTCGCTCCGACTTTCAGGGGCAAACTCTCACAATGGGGCCTCACGCCGCGGCGCAACAACCCCGACGACACCGTGCGCCCCAAGGCCGCCATCATCCGCGAAAAAGGCACCAACGGTGAAAGGGAGATGGCATGGTCGCTCTATCTGGCCGGCTTCGACGTGAAAGACGTAATGATGACCGACCTCATCAGCGGACGCGAGACGCTGGAAGAAATCCAGATGATTGTGTTCTGCGGAGGATTCTCAAACAGCGACGTGCTCGGCTCGGCAAAGGGCTGGGCGGGCGCTTTCCTCTACAACCCCAAGGCCAAGGAAGCCCTCGACCGCTTCTATGCTCGCAAAGACACCCTCTCGCTCGGCATCTGCAACGGCTGCCAGCTCATGGTGGAACTGGGACTGGTGGGTGAAAAACAGACGGAAGACGGCGAAACGGCCGACGGCGTGAAGATGTTGCACAACGTGTCGCACAAATTCGAGAGCAGCTTCGTCACCGTCAGCATTCCACAAAACGACAGCGTCATGCTCGGCTCGCTTTCCGGCTCCAAGCTCGGCATCTGGGTGGCCCACGGCGAAGGACGCTTCCACCTGCCCAAGGAGGAAAACCGCTATAACATCATTGCCAAATACAACCATTCCGAATATCCCGCCAACCCCAACGGCAGCGACTATGCCACCGCCGGCATCTGCACCGCCGACGGCCGCCACCTGGCCATGATGCCCCACCTGGAAAGGGCCATCTACCCCTGGCAGTGCGCCTGGTATCCAGAGAAACGCCGCAACGACGAGGTGACGCCGTGGATGGAGGCATTCGTGAATGCAAGGAAATGGATTGAAAAGCAACAGGCTTAGGATGAACATTTTCGCACTGCTGTTCAAGACGTTTTTCAAAATCGGCATCGTCACCTTCGGCGGAGGCTATGCCATGATTCCCATCATCGAGACTGAAGTGGTGGACAAGCACCGGTGGCTCACCAAGACCGAGCTGCTCGACCTCATCGCCATTGCGCAGAGTTGCCCGGGCGTGTTTGCCATCAACATCAGCATTTTCATTGGCTACAAGCTGAAAAAAGAAAAGGGGGCCTACTGCGCGGCGTTGGCCACTGCCCTGCCCTCTTTTCTCATTATCCTACTGATAGCCATGTTTTTCCACCAGTTTGAAGACAACCGCGTGGTGGCCGCCATGTTCCGCGGCATCCGTCCCGCCGTGGTGGCCCTCATTGCCGTGCCCACGTTCAACCTGGCGCGTCAGGCAAAAATCAACCTTGTCAACTGTTGGATTCCCATCGGCGGTGCCTTTCTCATCTGGTGGATGGGAGTGTCGCCCATTCTCATCATCATTGCGGCAGGTCTGGCTGGCTATGCCTACGGACAACTCACACAGCCCACGGAGGGGGCATCGAAATGATTTTCCTCTATCTCTTCATCACCTTTTTTGAAATAGGGCTGTTCGGATTTGGCGGCGGCTACGGCATGCTCTCGCTTATTCAGCGCGAGGTGGTGTACCACTGGCACTGGATGTCAACGGCACAGTTCACCGACATCGTGGCCATCAGCCAGATGACGCCCGGCCCCGTGGGCATCAACTCGGCCACCTACTGCGGCTACACCGCCGTTCTCAACGCCGGCTACAGCACGCCGGTGGCCGTGCTCGGCTCCTTCACCGCCACCTTCGCGCTGGTGCTGCCGTCGCTTATTTTGATGATTCTCATCAGCAAGATGTTCATGAAATACATGAAGACACACGCGGTGAAAAGCATCTTCAAGGGCCTGCGCCCCGCCGTGGTGGGACTGCTGGCCGCCGCCACATTGATGCTGATGACGCCCGACAACTTCTCCACACCACGCGAAAACCCGTGGCAGTTCGGCGTGAGCTGCTTTCTCTTCATCGCCACGTTCGTGGGCACCAAGTTCATGAAAATCAATCCCATCCGCATGATTGCCTATTGCGCCGTCGCCGGCCTTGTACTGCTCTGGTAATCCCCCGGATGAAACACGGGCTTTCATGAAAATCGCAAGCATCCCCTTATAGTCCCCCGGATGAAGCTCCGATTTTCACGAAGGCCTTTCGCAAATGCCCACCACGGCTCGACTCAAATCTATGTGATGTCGATTTTTTCCATATCAGAAGCGGCTTTTCTCGTCGTTGCCAGCACCAGTGCCTTTGTACTTCGAGTTGGTGGCGTTGAAGTTGTAGCGGACAACGAGTTCCAATTTGCGAGAGTCCCGATGGTTTTCCTGATAGAGGGTGCGAAGGCCGTAGCGGATGTTGATGTGCTGCTGCGAGTCGAACAGGTTGCGGCCGCCGAGCTTCACCGACAGGCGGTTGTTGAGGAACGTCTTGGTCACGCTGATGTCGGCCACGTATCCGGCACGGGTGAGCGTCATGTTCTGCTGGTCGCCTTTGGTGACGATTTGCAGATTAGCAGAGGCTGTGAGGGTCGGTGAAAATTGGAAGTTGTTGTTCGACTGGATGATGCCGATGGGGTTCTTCGGACTGAGGTCGCCCACAAGCGATGGAATCTTAATCCAATCTTTCATCACACCGACAGTGAGTGACGGCTGATACAAACCAAAGCGCGGCGAGAGGGTCAGCATGGCACGCAGGCCGTCGGAGTGGTGCACGTTGGCGCGTGTGATGATGGTCGTTTCCTCGCTGCCCGGCACGGTTTCGGCCACGTTCACAATCTCGTCGGTAGTGTGCTTGTAGTCGATGGCGAGGCGTGCCCATTTGTACATCGCCATCAGCCCCATCTCATTGCGGACCGTAGGCTGGAGCAATGGGTTGCCGCTCTCCCATGTGAAGCGGTTGACATAGCTCACGTTACTGCTCAGCATCCAGTAGTATGGGCGCTGAATCTTTGCGGCATAGTTGGCCATCAACTGCACCTTGCCCAACTTTGCCATCAGCGCGACGGTAGGGAAGAAATGGTGGTAGGTGCGGCTTTGTTCGGGCTGGTAGATGCCTTGCGTATAGTATTTGGTGTTGACGTTCTCGTTGCGGAATCCTATACGAATCTGGCCGAAAGGCAGCGGACGGCTGTATTCGGCGAAGAAGATGTAGTTGCGCTCACGCTGTTCAGTAAACGACGTTGGCACCACCTGCTCAGGGTTCACGCAGTCATCGTTGCGGTTGGTCAGGTCGTACTCGGTGCCAGCCTGTAGGTTGCCCTTCCACAGTGGCCACGACAATACGAGCTTCGAAGCCCAAAGTTGGTTACGCACGGTGTTGGTGTTGGTCACAGTGCGGCTCACGCGCTCCTGGCTCACCTCGTTATTGAACTGCGACGTGCGGTCTTTGTGGAACATGTAGTCAGTATTGAAATCAATCGATGTCTTGCCCACCAATCCGTTGTAATAGGCGTTTAGTGTGTGCGGCATGTTCGAGGTGATTTCCTGTTCGAGATCGTTGTCAAGGTGGTCGTAGAAGACCCCGTCTGCGGCGACGTCGGCGATGAAACTGCCAGTTGTTTTCTGTTTGAGCCAGCCCCTCGTTTCATAGCGGAAACCCATCGAGTGCTGGTCGTCAAACGTATAATTCACGCCTGCCGTGGAATAGACAGAACGGTTGTGTACGTCGAAGTTAGAGTGCTCGTCAATGTGCCAGAGTGTGTCGGCCGAGACATTGAGCGTGATGAGGTCGCGATTGCGGAACTGATTGTCGTTGTACCACACGCTGTAGAACACGTCGAGACCCTTGTAGCGGTAGTTCAGGTTCAGCCCGAAGTCGAGGTCGGGATTGTAGCCCTGGCGGTAGTGGCTCTGCAAATCGCCGCTCCAACCTTCACCCTGCTGACGGCGGGTCTTGATGAGGATGACCGACTCCACCTGCGCGTCGTACTTCGCCCCGGGGTTGGTGATGAGTTCCACGCTCTTGATGCTCTCGCTCGTCATCTGGTCCAATTCGGCCTTGTTGCGCATCCGACGCCCGTTGATGTAGATGAGCGGTGTGCCCTTACCGAACACTTCTATGCCGTCGTCCTTTTTCTGCACGCCGGGCAGTTGTTGCAACACGTCATTGGCCGTTCCCGCCTTGCTTAGCAGCGTGTTCTCCACGGTGGTCAGCACGCCCTCGGTGGTCATCTTGTGCGTTGGCATCTGGCCTTTCACAACGACCTCACCGAGTGTCTGCGTGTCGGGCAGCATCCGAATGTCGCCCACGTTACCCTGTTGAGCGTTGATACACCTTGTTATATATCCTACGCTCGATACTTTCAGCAGACAATCTTGCTTGTTGGAGTTGATGCTGAAAGTTCCGTCGTCCTTGGTCACGACTCCCGCAATGAAAGCGGAGTCAGTATGGTTGACGAGCACAACATTGGCAAATGGCATCGGCTGGGCTTGCTCGTTAATCACCCTGCCGCTGATGTCTTGTGCTACCGAGGCTATCGCCATGAGGCACATCAATGAAAGTAGAATCAGTCTTTTCATATCCTTTACGAGTTTTTGCCCGCAAAATAAATGAAACGGCCAAATACATCCACTACCCAAATGGGTAATTCTGCATCGCGGGGATGAAAAATCACCCATTTGGGTAACAAAATATGTTAAAATCGTGGGAGATGATGGCTTAGACGAGACCGTAATTGGTGGCAAGGGCGAGGGCTTCGGTGATGTTCTGCACGTCGAGCTTCTCGAAAATCTGGCGGCGATAGAACTTCACGGTGTCGAACGAGCGGAGCATCTTCTCGGCCATCTCCTTCATGGTGTAACCCTGTGCCGAGAGCGTCAGAATCTGCTTCTCCTCGGGTTTCAGGGTGATGGTCTCGCGGCTCTTCCATCGGTGGGCCGCCAAAGAGTACTCGCGCTTCTCGCCTGTATGGAACTGGAAAAACTCGATGTGTCCGGCCTCCTTGTGGGGCGAGAGCGAGACGGTGCAGAGGGCGAGCCATACGCGGCCTTCCATGGTCATGGCAAGGGGCGTAATCTTGTGGTTGACGAGCAGCAGACGGTTGTCGTTGGTGATGTGGAAGTCGTAGGACATCATGCACTGGCGGCGGTTCTCCATGGGTTCTTCGTAGAAGGCACAGAAGCCGGAGCGATTCAGTTCGGTGAGCATCGGCACCTCATCTTCGGGCACATGGCTCAGGTAGAAACCGTAGCCCATCTGGCGCACCTCGTCGGCAGTATGGCCACAGAGGAAGAGCGGATTGTCGGAGACATAGAGGAAGTTCTTGCGGTAGTAGTCGATGATGTAGATGCTCTGGTAGGTGGTCTGCGCGAAAGCCTGCACCGCCTCCATGTAAGGCTGCGCCCGCTGGTAGTCGGCATCGGTGATGCCCTCCACGCGGTTCTCGTACATAAAGAAATCGTCTATCTGTGCCATATTGCCTTTTATCCGGTATTTCGCTGCAAAGTTACAAAAAAGGAACACAAAAGCCCTCGGTAAAACCCAAAAATCGGATGCCGAGAGTGTAAATATGAAACTAGTTAAGTAATTCTCGCTATTTTATTTGTTATTACTGTTTGAAGACCGTAAAGATAACCAAAAGGGCTGACCCCACCTTTGATGGTAACAGCCCTAATTTTTGTCTGATGACTCAATGTTTAGTGGACAGTAATAATAAAAAAAACACGCTGCAACTCTCAACGAGCTGCAACGTATCAACTATGTTTAACTAAAAATCCTTTCTTGATCAAATGGAAGCCTCACGGTTTACCATTGTCATCCTTTTCAACAATCATGAAAACATACCTTAATCTAATAACTAAAAACCTAAATCTATTACTACTAACCTAAACAATCTATTAACCTTTTGACGATGCAAAGGTACGGCAACTTTTTGTTTCCGGCAATACTTTCATATTCTTTTTTCTCACAAATGGCCCCTTTCTTGACGTAAATCAAGATGTGTGCGCGTAAACAATCTACAAAACCGTAAGAAAAACGGGCAAAAAGGTTTTAAAATGACAACAACTGCAAAAGTGGGAAACCAAGAAAAACCGAGGGTGGCGGCTCGGGCTTGCATTTCCACTGCTGCCCCTTCCTCAACAGGCACCGGCGGCGATGTGCGAGAGTTCCCCACAATCATGGAGCCGGGCACCCATGTGCTTGCAAACGCCGTCGCCGCCGCTCCCTCCGCCTCAACTTCGGCATCCATCACGGCGACAGGGCCGTCAACCATGCCTGGCGATGGTTTTGTAAAGATTTTTCATGGTTTTTATAACCTCACGAATAGTTTGACGGCAAATTTCGAGGAGAGATTTGGCAAATCTCTCCCCTCAAATTGGCAAATCTCTCCCTGAAAATTGCCGTCAAACCGGGCCTCTTTTTAAACACGCTGATTATCACGCAGTTACGAAAATGGGTGAAAAACGGTAAAAATGTAAAGATTTTTCATAACTTTCGGCCACCAGTAAACCGCCTTGTTTACCCGCCTCAGCCTGTTGTCCTGTTCCGCATCACCGTTGCAGCCCCGGCACAGCAATCTCAATCCCCGCCTTTTGCTAAGTGGGTAAAGCAAAACGGCGGCGGAAAAGGCGGCATATCAATGACTTTCTATTAAAAATAATTAAATCGGCGAAAAAGCCGCCGCCATTGTTTCCCATATCAGCGTAATTATGCGTACCTTTGCAAAACAAGTATAATGAAGTTTTATTTATATAAGATTTATTATGAAGATTGAGAAGATTCATGCAAGAGAAATCCTCGATTCAAGAGGTAATCCCACAGTGGAATGTGAAGTAACGTTGGAAAACGGCGTCATGGGCCGTGCCGCCGTACCCTCTGGCGCCAGCACCGGCGAGAACGAAGCCCTGGAGCTTCGCGACGGCGACAAAGGCCGCTACCTGGGCAAGGGCGTGCTCAAGGCTGTTGAGAACGTGAACAACATCATAGCCCCGGCACTGAAGGGCGACTGCGTGTTCAACCAGCGTGGCCTCGACATGAAGATGCTGGCCCTCGACGGCACTCCCACCAAGAGCAAGCTGGGTGCCAACGCCGTGCTCAGCGTGTCGCTGGCCGCTGCACAGGCTGCCGCCAAGGCCCTGGGCATCCCCCTCTACCGCTACATCGGTGGCTGCAACAGCTACACCATGCCCCTTCCGATGATGAACATCGTGAACGGCGGTGCCCACAGCGACGCTCCCATCGCCTTCCAGGAGTTCATGATCGGCCCCGTCGGTGCCACCAGCATCAAGGAAGCCGTGCGCATGGGCGCCGAGGTGTTCCACAACCTTGCCAAGCTGCTCAAGAAGCGCGGTCTGTCAACAGCCGTGGGCGACGAGGGCGGTTTCGCTCCCAACTTCAACGGCATTGAGGATGCCCTCGACACCATCATGGAGGCCATCAAGGCCGCCGGCTACGAGCCGGGCAAGGACGTCCGCATCGCCATGGACTGCGCCGCTTCCGAGTTTGCTGTCTGCGAGGACGGCAAGTGGTTCTACGACTACCGCCAGCTGAAGAACGGCAAGCAGAAAGACCCCAACGGCAAGAAACTGTCGGCCGAGGAGCAGATTGCCTACCTCGAGGAGCTCATCAACAAGTATCCCATCTACAGCATTGAGGACGGCCTCGACGAGAACGACTGGGAGAACTGGGTGAAGCTGACAGAGCGCGTGGGCGACAAGTGCCAGCTCGTGGGCGACGACCTCTTCGTCACCAACGTGAAGTTCCTGGAGAAGGGCATCAAGATGGGTGCCGCCAACAGCATCCTCATCAAGGTGAACCAGATTGGCTCGCTCACCGAGACCCTCGACGCCATTGAGATGGCCCACCGCCACGGCTACACCACCGTGACCAGCCACCGCTCGGGCGAGACCGAGGACACCACCATTGCCGACATTGCCGTGGCCACCAACAGCGGACAGATCAAGACGGGCTCGCTGAGCCGCACCGACCGCATGGCCAAGTACAACCAGCTCATCCGCATTGAGGAGCAGCTCGCTGAAACCAGCAAGTACAAGTACGAGAAGCTGAAGTAATTTTAGAAGTTACTGAACTTCAGAACAAAAGTAAAGGGCGGCCCCGCCAACGGGAGCCGCCCTTCTTTTGTTTGTTGCAATGCCGGAACTACTTTCTCAGCACCTTCCGCCCGTTTTTCAGAACGATGCCCTTGTAGCCGCCGCCAACGCGCTGGCCCTGCAGGTTGTAGCCGTCGCCGCCATCCTGCGGTGCGCCTTCAACGGTCTCCAGGCCCGTGGGCTCACTGAGCGTATAAGGCACCCAGGTGTCAGCATAGTGATAGGCCGTCCAGCCCTTCGACATGGCTTCGGCCAGTTGTTCCTGGCTGAGCGCGTTTCCTTCATTTTCCAAAGAATTGTCTCTGACGACGTAGAAATTGCCGCTGCCCACAAAAGGCAGGCTGCCTACGGTGCTCCACATGTAGCTGCCCTTCAGCTGGTTATTTGAGCAACGTATTTCTGACAAGGTGGAAGTATTGGGCAGCAGGAACGAAGTGAGGCGATTCGTTTCACAGTTCACCTTTTCCAGCTTGTAGTTGTTCGACAGGTTCAGGCTGGTCAGGGAGTTTGCACCGCAGTAGATTTCCTTTAAGTCGGTACACGAAGAAACATTGAGCGATGAAAGGTTGCAGCCCAAGGCATCTATATGGTACAACTTGCTGCATCCGGCAACATTGAGCGAGGTCATGGCACTGTTGAAATAGCATCTGAGATACAACATTTCGTGGTTGTTCGACAAATTAAGCCCCGTAAGACTGCTGTTGTTGTTGCATAACAATATCTGAAGGGCCGTGTTGCTCGACAAGTTGAGCGACTGCAGCTGGTTGTTCGATGCCTCCAGATGTGTCAGGTACTTGAAATACTCAATGCCTTTGAGGTCTCTGATGCCCAGCTGGTTGACAACCATGCTTGAGACATTTCCAATCTCCGACGCTTCAATCCACCCGTCGTCTTTGCCGTAGCTCTGCCCTGCCAGATAATTGCGGAAGTTGGCATCGGGGAAAAGGTTAGTGTTGCTGATTCTGTAGGCTTCTATTCCCGCTGAAAACGTTCCTTCCACGCTCCATCCCTTGTTTTTCGCCTTTGTCACGTCGGCGACTGAAATCTTGACGGCAGGATAAAGGATGCCCGAACCGCTGGGAAGCTGTTCCACCAGCTGCTCGTGCATGGAGAAGCCCAGCTTCGTGTAAAGGAGGTTGACTTCTGTGAGCTGCGTCGGAGCCGAAACAAAAGAGAGAGAGGTCAAATCGCTGTTATTCGAGCAGTCCAACTTCGACAGAAAAGGGCAAGGAAGGCTTAGCGACGTCAATTTGTTGGAAAAACAATCCAGCGTTTTCAGATACGGGCTATACGAAACGTCAAGAGAAGTGAGGTTATTGTACGAGCAATTCAGGTTCTGAAGAGAAGTTAAGTTTGCCAAGTACAGCGACGACAGGTTGTTATTCTTGCAGTTGAGTGTTGCCAGGTTGGAATAGCCAGACATGGGAAAAACAATCAGTGAGGTGAGCTGGTTATACGAGCAGTTCAAAGACGTAAGAACGATGTTTTCACCTACGTTAAGCGTTTTCAGGTTGTTGCCACTGCAGTCGAGCGTCTGCACGGACAATGGCACATAGAGCGAACTGATATTGTTGTACGAGCAGTTCAAAGACGTCAGGCTTGAGAAATAGCCGATGCCCTTCATGTCGTAAATATGCTTTCCTTGAATATTCATGCTTGTGACTTGTCTCAGTTCATCCTTCGTGAGGTATCCGTTATTGTCCAAGTCGTAATGGTATTTCACATAATACCAGAATTCGTGATCGGGGAAATTGGTCTCGTTGATGGCAGGGGCGGTAGTGGCGAAATGTATGTCATCATTCCATGTCTGGTTGGAGCTGTTGTAGATGTTGCAGTTGGAGCCAGCCACGAAATGGCCTCCCGACGGCTCGGCATAGGCCATGTCTTCGCCCAGGGTGAAGCTTTGCACACCCGTCATTGCATAGGCAGTGCTCGATGAGGTCGAGACGATGAAGGTAACATCTGAAGCCCCTTCTATTTGCAGAGATTGCAAGTTGGTCACCGAGGGCCCGGTGTCGCCCCACACATCCATATAGCAATTCTTTATCAACAGGTTGCCGATGTTTTTGCCATCAATGCCGTAGGTTTTGCCATCAATGTAAAGATGTATATTCCTGAGGGTGACACGGGGACTCTTGTTGATTTCCAACGCCGTGGAGTTCCAGCTTTCCAAAGTCACCGAGGCAGTGTGATCAAGGTAA
>JAFVHN010000058.1 GCA_017474515.1 Prevotella sp.
ATGACCTATGGCTTTCCGACAACCAGCGCACGTTGGTGAAAGAGCTGGCCAAGACAGGCAAGCCCGTCATTCTCGTGCTCAACGAGGGCCGTCCGCGTCTCCTTGCCGACATAGAGCCGCTGGCCAAGGCCGTGGTTGACATCCTCATTCCCGGCAACTATGGCGGCGACGCCCTGGCCAACCTGCTTGCTGGCGACGCCAATTTTTCCGCCAAGATGCCTTACACATATCCGCGTGACCCCAGTTCGCTCTACAACTACGACTATAAGGTGAGCGAAGAGGTGGAAACCATGGCCGGCGCTTATAACTACGACGCCAAGGTGTCGTTGCAGTGGCCTTTCGGCTACGGCCTTAGCTACACCACGTTTGAATATTCCAACCTGCGCGTCGATAAGTCGCGGTTCTCTGCCGACGACGTGCTCAACGTAACCGTGGATGTCAAGAATACGGGCAGTCGCGAAGGCAAGGAGGCCGTGCTTCTTTACTCTTCCGACCTCGTGGCCTCTGTTGTTCCCGACAACAAACGCCTCCGTTGTTTCTCAAAAGTGTCGTTGCAGGCCGGAGAAACCAAAACCGTCACTTTCACTCTGCCGGCCAAGAGCCTGGCTTTTGTGGGAGCCGACGGGCGTTGGACACTCGAGGAGGGCGACTTCCTGCTGAAGGCTGGAAAGCTCACCGTTCCCGTTTATTGCACCCAAACAACCGTTTGGGATACGCCCAATCTCTGAACAATACACTTTTAATAAAGCAAAAAGGCCGCACATGTTGCGGCCTTTTTTTGCTAATGGTAGTTGGGCTTATTCCTCTCCCGCCACTTCGTAGAAGCGTTGCAAGAGCCATTCGTTCTGCTCGGGAATGGTCATCTGGCTGTTGTCGAGGAGCAGGGCGTCGGGTGCCTGGCGCAGCGGCGACACCTCGCGGTGCGAGTCGAGATAGTCGCGCTCCTGCACGTTTTTCAGTATCTCGTCGTAGTCGGCCTCCTGGCCTTTTCCCCGCAGTTCGTCATATCTCCGTTGTGCGCGCACTTCGGCAGTTGCTGTTACAAACACTTTCAATTCGGCATCGGGGAAGACGGTGGTGCCGATGTCGCGGCCGTCCATCACGATGCCTTTTTCCTGTCCCATGCGCCTCTGCTGGGCCACCATGGCGGTGCGCACGAAGGGCAGGGCAGAAACGATGGACACGCGGTTGCTCACTTCCATGCCCCTGATTTCGTCTTCCACAAGGCAGCCGTTCAAATAGGCGTCGGGCCGGCCCGTTTCGGGGTTGAACTTGAACGACACCTCCACATCGGGCATGGCCTTTTCGAGCCCTTCCTCGTCGATGGTGCCGTCTTCGCGGAAGAGGTTGTTTTGCAACGCATAGAGGGTGACAGAACGATACATGGCACCGGTATCTACATAAACGTAGCCTACGCGGCGGGCCAGGTCTTTGGCCATGGTGCTCTTGCCGCACGAGGAATGGCCGTCAATGGCAATGGTTATTTTTTTCATTATTGTAGAGATTACGCTTCGCTAAATGATAAATGTAAAAATGATAAAGTCGGCAGCATTATTTTAGAGCGCCAGAGAGAGGCTCACCATGAGCGAGCGCGACGATACATGGTATTTGCCGTAGGAAACGCCTACGGAGAAGCGTTCCAACTCTATGCCGCCGCCAAGCGAGAAACCGGCACCGTGGCTGCCCCCGCCGTCCTCGTCGTTGGTGGCGATGTCCATTTCGTGGGCACGGCGGAAGTTATAGCCGGCGGCCAGGTAAAGCTGGTTGCCAAGCATCAGGTCGGCGCCCACCACGAGGTGGTGAATGAATTTGTAGTCAAGGTGGTTGAGGTCCACCAGCGTTGCCGACAACCTGAGCGGAGAGCCCACAAGTCGCTTGGTGGCACCCACCTGCACGTCCACCGGCAACCGCGTGTAGTGGTCGTCGTAGGGGTTGAGTTCGCCGCCAAGGTTCTTCACCACCGCCGACAACGACCACTCACTCTCTGGATGGTGATAGTTGATGCCGAGGTCCACGGCCACGGCCAGCGAAGAATAATCGGCGATATAGGAATTGATGACCTTTGCCGTGATGCCGCCCGTGATGTTACGCCCCAGCAGGTAGGCGAAGGTGCCGCCCAGGGCAATGTCCTTGGCCGAAAATTCGCCGGTCTGCACGTTGTGCTCGTCAACCTCGCGCATGGTTCCGTAGCTCATCAGCTGTCCCGAAATGCCCAGCGTGCCCTTTTCGCCCATGGGTTTGGCAAAGGCGGCGCTGGCCGTGTTGCATCCCTCCATGTAGTTCATGTAGTTTAGGTTGATGGCCCGCCCGCTTACGTCGCCCAGCAGTGCCGGGTTGCTGAACATGAGCGTCACGTCGTCGCCGGTGATGCTCACGTTGTCGCCGCCAAGGGCACCTGCGTGCGACCCTACCGGAAGGCGCAGGAAGTTGTAGCCCGTCTGGCTCGCCTGCCCCCACGCAGAGGCGGCAAAAACGGCCATGAGCAGCGAAAATATCACATTTTTCATTATTTTTTCATTTTATTAGTGCAAAGATACGCAGTATTTCAAATATCTGTGGTATTTTTGCATGGCAATATTAAAAATAACGCGGAAAAACGCATTTTAGTGTAGCAAAGTTGGAAATAAAGAAAACAAGGGCTGCCGACCTGGAGCATCTACGGCCTAAAATGTTCGCCTTGGGGCTGCTGGTGGCCGTGGCGGCGTTCATCGTCGCACTGGAATATACCAGCCGTCCGGGTTCCTTCGACATCGACGAGCAGTTGCTCGACGAACTGGCCGAAGACATGGAGTTGTTGCCCATGCCCGACCAACGCGACATGGAGGCGCAGGCTCCGCCCCAGGAGGCCCCCAAGCCCGTGGCAAAGATAAAACCCGTGGACGTGGTCAAGGAGCAGGCCGTGCCCGAGAAGCTGGTGGCCGAGCAGCCCGTGATGACCAGCGGCGACGGCGAGCCCCTGCCCGAGAGCGACAACCCCGCGCCCGCCGTGGCCCCCGTGGCCATCGACGACAACAACGAGGTGCTCAGCCTGCGCGTCGTTGAGAGGTTGCCCGAATTTCCCGGAGGTGCCGTCGAACTGATGAAATGGCTCACCAAGAACCTCCGTTACCCCCATTACGCCAAATCCCTGCGCATAGAGGGAAAGGTGGTGGTGTCGTTTATTATCAATACCGACGGCACCACCAGCGACCCGCTCATCGTTCAGTCGGCCCACGCCTACCTCGACGAAGAGGCCATGCGCGTGGTGAGGGCCATGCCGCGGTGGAAGCCCGGCGAAAACCACGGCAAGCCCTGCCGCACACTCTTCGCCATTCCCGTGGTGTTCAAATTGTAACATAAAAAAGTGAAAAGTGAAGAGTGAAAAGTGAAAAATTTGCTGCCGCCATAACTCGTATCTTATAACTAAAACAGCGTTTATAACTCATAACTAAAAAAACTTTTATCTGTTATGAAAACCCCAAACGAAATCCTCAGCCTCGTCAACGATTACATTTCCCGTCTGCCCTACGACCGGCAGCCCAAGTCGCTCTATGTCCCCGTGGCCTACACGCTCTCGATGGGCGGCAAGCGCATCCGCCCCACGCTGATGCTCATGGCCTACGCCCTCTATCGCGACGACCCCGAACGCATCCTGCCACAGGCCTGTGCACTCGAGACCTATCACAATTTCACGCTCCTCCACGACGACCTCATGGACCAGGCCCCCATGCGCCGCGGCATGCCCACGGTCTATAAAAAATGGGATGCCAACACCGCCGTGCTCTCTGGCGACGCCATGCTCAGCCTGGCCTTCCAACGTATGATGGACTGCCCCGACGGACACCTGCGCGATGTGATGGAGCTGTTCACCGAGACAACGCTCCTCATTGATGAAGGCCAGCAATATGACATGGAGTTCGAGACGCGCAACGATGTCACCGAGGACGAATACTTAGAGATGATACGCCTGAAGACCAGCGTTCTGCTGGCCTGTGCCATGAAGATGGGGGCACTGCTGGCCGGCGCCTCGGCGGAAGACACGCGGCTGCTCTATGCCGCCGGCGAGGCCTTCGGACTGGCCTTCCAGCTACAGGACGATTTCCTCGATGTCTATGGCGACCCCGCCGTCTTCGGGAAAAGCATCGGCGGCGACATCCTCTGCAACAAAAAGACCTTCATGCTCATCAATGCCCTTGCCCGTGCCGACGAGGCGCAACGCGGCGAGTTCAACCGCTGGATGACCGCCAGCCAGCCCGACCCGCAGGAGAAGATTCGCGCCGTCACAGCCCTCTACGACCAGCTGGGCATCGGTGCGTTGGCACGTCAGAAAATGGACCACTATGCACGCCAGGCCATGGACTGCTTGCAACAGGTCGGCGCGCCCGACGACAACAAGCAGGTGCTCAAGGAATACCTGCAGGGAATGATAAACAGGGAAAAATAAGCTAA
>JAFVHN010000059.1 GCA_017474515.1 Prevotella sp.
ATTCCCCTGCTCTTGACAAAATGGTTCGACCGCCACGGCACGCCCAACGAGCAGATGCTCGCTCACTATCTTTTGGGCCGTGCCTACGCTGACATGGGCGAAAGTCCTGCCGCCCTGCAAGAGTATTACACCGCTGCGAGCTGTGCTGATACTACCGCTGCCGACTGCGACTTTTCCACCCTCAGCCGCGTTCACGGACAGGCAGGCGGGCTTTTTTACAGGCAGTACCTTCCTCACAACTCTCAAGAAGAATTTGAGAAGGCTGCATACTACTCTTGGCGACTTGGCGACAGTCTCAGCTATTATCTTTACTGTGGACAATTGGTTGGAACTTATTACCAGTTGGGTGACACCGCCCAACTGGTATCTACCTGTGAATATGCGCGACGCGGCTTTCAGAGGTTGGGACTTAAGGAGAATGCCGCCAGGGTTGTTTCTACTGCCATCCATACCTACCTGCGCCGAGGACAAATAGAAAAGGCAAAACAGTATATTGACGAGATTGAAAAGGAAGTATTGCCAAATCAATCTGAAAGCAGGTTTGAAGGGGCGTTTTGTTCCTATAAAGGTGCCCTCGGCCTTGCCACCGGTAATTATGACTCCGCATTGGTGTACTACCGTCGGCAGTTCAATCTGAACGACATACGACAGAACCGCATTTCAGGCAGCAAGGGTCTTTACCGAGCCTACAAGGCACTCCACAATACAGACTCGGCTGGAAAGTATATGGAGATTTATTGCTATGAAAACGACTCGTCGAACATCTTCAATTCCGCCCAGCTCCTGGAATCCACGTATGGCTTATACAACTATGAGCGCTTCAAGGTGGCTGCCCTTCATCAGGAGCAGGTGAATGAACGGAAGAACAGATGGCTGCTTTTCATGGGGTTCTCAACGGTGGTCCTGGCCCTCCTTTTCTTCTTCCTTTTTGGGAATTACAAAAGAAAGCAGGAAAGACGGCTTCAAGCCACGAACCAGGACTATGTGGACGCCCTGACCGCCTATCAGGCATTGGCCAGTGAGATAAAGATATTAAAAATGACGTCAGCCGTAAGCGAAGCACTCATCAGGCAGAAAGAAGACAGTGCCGGCGAACTGGAGCGCGTCCTTGCCAACAGCCAGACCGACGAGGCCGGCCCCGGGGAATGGAAGGAGGGGCAGGAGGTTTTTTCCAACACTGTCGTCATGACCTTGCACAAGATGGCAGTCCGGGGTGTGAAGATAACCGATGAAGACTTGATAGCAGACATTTTCTCTTTCGTCAACAGCAATATTCCGGGTTTCCTTGCCGAGATAGAGGGCCGCCACGGCAACCTCAGGCAGCAGCACCGTCTGGTGTGCGTGCTCACCCGCCTGCGCTTTGTGCCGTCGGAAATCAGCACCCTGCTCGGCCTTTCCCCCTCCTCGCTGTCCAACCTCCGCCGCCGTCTGCTCAGGAAACTTTTCCACGAGGAAGGCCCCGCCTTCCGCTTTGACGAGCGGATACGCCAATTGGAATAAGCCGGGCAATGAACAGGCATCGGCCGTAATGTCTTGCCATTTTTCAAAAAACCGGCTTGTTTTTCGCAAATTGGTTATTATGTGTGTATGAAAAGAGCGTGACGAAGTTTCGTAGACATACCCACTTTTTCACGCTGTCATTCCGTTTCTATGAAATTATTTAATGGTGTCCGCTAAAAACGGCCTAAAAAGCCCATAAGCCCCCCCTAAGGACTTAATCCGTTGAAAAGCAAGTGGATAAAGGCGTTTTGGATAATTGGTGTAAATGTTAAGCCGACACCAATAATCCCAAATCGTTCATTAGAAAGTCAGGCCACGGATTTTGGTACGTCTAATGACTGATTGGGGGTTATGCATCCTGTAGGGACGTGATTATCACGTCCGACAGCTCACGAACAGCCGTATGTCCTCACTTGCGGACGCGACACATCGCGTCCCTACTTGCGGAACTTGTCGGCAGGATGTATTTATAGCAATTCTAACGACCGATTTGTGTTGAAAAATCTTTACATTTTAACAATTAAACAAGGCGATTTGTAAAGAGCTGATATTCAACGGTTTGAAAACGGCGAAAGTTTGACCGCAAATTTCGGGGAGAAATCTTGAAGTTTTCTCCTCTCGATCTTCAAGATCTCTCCCCGAAATTTGCGGTCAAACTCCCCTATAGTGGAAATTTATCTGAATAAAATTTTACATTTTAACGTTTGAAACAGTTTTTCACACTTCCTGTTTCTTCTCCTTGATCTTTGCCACGCAGAGGGCACCGATGATGAGGAACACGCCGGCCACAATCATCATGTTGGACTGCACGCTTCCCACGAGCGAGAGGATGGCTCCTCCGACGAGTGCCGCCACGATTTGCGGAATGCAGATGGTGCCGTTGAAGAGTCCGAGGTATGCCCCCATGTGCCCGTATCCCTGCAGTGCGTTGGTGACGAACATGCGGTCGCGCACCTGCACCGCCCTGTTCGGGGCAGGAAGTAAGACCTGGGAGTTTGACGGGCTGATAGGGAAACTCTGACGCCACTCTTTCATGCTATTATTCCGTTTACCTGTCAAAAATGTGGTTTTTTGTTTTTTTGACGTGTTCTAATTCCTCATTAACTTAATTTTTTTGAAAACGTGTAATATGTGTATAAGGTTTTCTTTGACGAACCAAAATAATTCACTATTTTTGCAGTGATATTCATTATTATAATATTTTGGTTATAATGAAAACTACTATCAAGTTTCTATTGGTATTCTTTGCCACCAATGTATTGATGGCATACAGCTGAAGTGACGAGAATGAGGAAAGACATCCAACTTCTTACATATATGGACGCTAAAAAAGCAAATCATGGAGAAAACGCTATGGCTCGCTGAAAAAAAATGACAGAATGTTTGATTAAATAAATTAATAAACTTATATTTGCATCATTAAAACTATTATTATGAAAAAGTTAGTTTTTCTTTTTATTGGGGCACTTTTGTTCTCGTGCCAAAGCGAATTGTTGCATGATTTTTCAACAAGCAACAAAAGGAATCATCAAAGAACAAGTTTTCGAATTTCTAAGGAGGAAGCTATTGCCTTGTCATTAGGGTTTGCAAATGAACTTAACGTTAAAACACGAGGAGGTGGTTATAAGGAAGTTGAGTCTGTGATACCCTGGAGACTTCACGACATGTATCCGCAAACAAAGGTAAATAATTATGGCGAACAACTACCTGACACCATGCTGTACATTGTTAATTTCAAAAACAATGACGGTTTTGTTCTTGTTCCCACAGACAATAGGATTAAGGGCATACTGGCATACGTGGAAGAGGGCAACCTGTCTCCATCGGACCAAATTGACAACGAGGGTTTCAATTTCTTCCTAAGCCGTCTGCCTGATTACTTTTTAGAGCAAGTGGGTGACCCTTCGTTTGAATTAGATACCATTCATTATCCCGGCCTGCTTGACCCCTGGGTAACAGATTCTCTTATTGGGCCAATGTTGACAACAGCATGGCATCAATTTTCGCCCTTCAATGACTCCTGCCCTGTTATTAACGGAAATCCTACACTGGCTGGATGTCTCCCTATCGCCACATGCCAACTGTTAGCTTATCACCAATATCCTAATACTTTTAATGGACACACGTATAACTGGAGTGAAATTCTTACCGGCGCAGAGCCTCAAACTAATGTTGGAAAAAATAATGTGGCACAACTAATTCATGATGTCGGTGTCCTACTACATACGGCATACGGTGACTCTGTTTCCGGTTCTTTCCCCTCTAATTTGCCAAATGCCTTTGACTCCTTGGGATATGAACACCCGTCCACATGGCCTAATTACGATTTTAATCTCAGTATGCAAAGTTTTGAGGCCGGTTGCCCTGTTATTATGATAGGTTATGACTCCCTAAATGACGGGGGGCATGCCTGGGTTATTGACGGTGGGGCCATTAGGAGGGATACACGCTTTTATATATATCCAGGAGAACCGGCCATATATCAACACCTTATTCATTGTAACTGGGGATGGCCAGGCACACCTTCTTTCAATGGCTATTATAAAAGTGGTGTGTTTGATACCAGGAAGAAAGTGGCTGACGTGTTGACGCGGTCACACGCCTATTACGGTTGCGAAATTTTCAATTTAACAAAACCTTTGGAGGAATAGACTATGAAGAAAGCATTATTGTTATTGGTGCCGCTGGTGCTTGCTGCCTGCGGCCACGACGAGAACGGGATGGAGCCGGTGACAGAAGAACCGGTGACAGAAGAACCGGTGGCGGAAGTCAGCAGCTACGACCCCGTGGAGGTGGAAGATGCTCCGATGAAGGTGATGACGCTGCCGAAAGAGGAATTCATGAAACGGTTCGTGGGGAAGAAGTGGAAGCTATGCCAGTTTTTTACTGCCGACAAGGAAGGCCATTTCGCCAGTTTCGACCTGTTGGGCTTCTTTGGTGGCGACCTGTATGTGGAAAACGAAAACAGCATCGTTTCCGAGGGCATCGGTGCCGACGACAAGCTTCACACCAGAACCACCACCTTCAGCTATGACGAGGAAACGGGAACGGTGCTTTTCGAGCCATACAAGATGTGGGCCTTCCTCGGCTATGAGAACAAGGTGCGGGTGGCCTTGGTCAACGAAGAGAGCCTGGTGGTGTATGAAAACAAGCCGGTCTCCGACTTCGGCGACTACTACGTTTATGTGTTCAGGAACGAGGACGAAACGGTGGTACACCAGCCTGCGCCGAGGGACTCCGGCGAAGTGTTCCCCTTCAAGACGGCTTTCAGCAAGGAGACCTTCGGCCAGGACATCCTGCCCCGCTACTCCTTGTCGCCCTTCCTCACCTTCGGCGTTTATGACGACGGCACGGTGGGCATTACCAGCCTGCCGGCGTTGAAAGACACCTACCTGGTTTTCGCGCCCGACGGCACTCTGACGGAGTATTTCATCAGCCAGAAGACCAAGAAGCGGGCCTGTCACCGCTGCCCTTATGCCTATGACAGGGAAACGGGAATGCTGCACTTCAGCGAGGGGTACGTCCCCACGCTCTTTGCCCCCTACGGCAGCACAGTGACGGTGTTATCTGCCTGTATTCGCGATTCTGCATTTTCACATGGCTTGCTGGCCTTGGTGCTCGACTGTGGTGGGCAGTCAAGATACAAGAAAATGGTCTGCCTGCTCTGGAGCCACAGTCTTAAAACCGTGGAAGAATGGGAGCAGACAGCCGTGGAGGAGCCTTTCTGACTCCGTGTTTTTTTCATGACATAGAGGAGGAAGCCTCGACGCGGGGCTTCCTCCTTTTTTGTATTGAGGAGCATCTGCGTGGTTGCAGCGGCTCCTTTTTTTTTTTCAGAAAAGGGGAAAGCAGTGGTTAAAAAATCCCCCGTTCTGCCGAATTTGAAGACATGCGCGTAGGGACATACTTTATGTATGTCCGAGAATATCAGAGTGTTACGAGGCGGGCGGACATACATAAAGTATGTCCCTACATTATTTAAAATGAATGTGAATCCCCGTTCTGCCGAATTTGCAATTTGGCAGTGGTGAGTATCAGCATTTTTAATGCGAGATAAAGATGTAATGCTTATTTCGGATTGCAAATCCTGATACTCGTGGCTGGCGAATTGCAAATTCGCCAGAACGGGGAAAAATAGCAAATTCGCCATAATAGGTTGGTAAAAAATCCTTACATTTTAACAATTGAACGAGGAAAAATGTAACGAGTTGGCTTTCAGACGGTTGGGGAAAGCCGGAAAATTGACCGCAAATTTCGGGGAGATAATTGGCAGTTTGAGGGGAGAGATTTGCCAAATCTCTCCCCGGAAAATGCGGTCAAACTTCCTTACGGCGGAAATCTTTCTGAAAAAAACTTTACATTTTAACGTTTGAAACAGTATTTTACATTTCCTGTTTCTTCTCCTTGATTTTTGCCACGCAGAGTGCGCCGATGATGAGGAACACGCCGGCCACAATCATCATGTTGGACTGCACGCTTCCCACCAATGAGAGGATGGCTCCTCCCACGAGTGCCGCCACGATTTGTGGAATGCAGATGGTGCCGTTGAACAGTCCGAGGTAAGCCCCCATATGTCCGTATCCCTGCAATGCGTTTGTGACGAAGGTGAACGGCATGGCGAGCATGGCAGCCCATGCGCATCCAATAAGGAGGAAGGGCACGAACTGCATGTACTGGTTGGGGCAGAAGGGCACGAGTGCGAAGCCGATGCCTCCGAGCACGAGGCTCAGTGCGTAGGCCGTCTTGGTGTTCTTGAAGCGCGGCAGCATCATGGCCCACACCACGCTTCCCACGGCCTGCACGGCGAAGAGCACGCCCACCCAGTTGCCTGCGGCCTGGTAGGCGGCGGTCTTGGTGGCGTCGGCGGCGGTCATGTCCACGCCCCAGCATACGGAGGCGATGGAGCCGTTGGTATAGGTCCACATATACATGAATGCGGCCCAGCAGAAGAACTGCACGAGTCCCACTTTCCAGAACATGGAGGGTGCGTTTTTCAGCAGCGTTATCCAGTCGGCCTTCTGCTCCTTGGCCTCGGGGCCGGGGTTGTACTCGGCATACTCTTTCGGCGGCCACTCCTTGACTTTCAGCGTGGTATAGATGACGCAGAGGATGAGGATGGCGGCTCCCACATAGAAGGAAAAGATGACTGAGTCGGGGATGACGCCCTTCTCGGCTTCGTTGGCAATGCCGATGGCCGTGAAGAAGAACGGGAAGAGGTAGCCCACCACGCTTCCGGCGTTGCACAGGAACGACTGTATGCTGTATGCCTTGGCCTTCTGCTGCTCGTTGACCATGTCGCCGACGAGCATCTTGAACGGCTGCATGGCCATGTTGATGCTGGTGTCGAGGAACATCAGGGCGAAGAGTCCGAAAATCATGGCTGCTCCGACGGTGAAGCCGAAGGACCCGGCGTTGGGCAACAGGCACATGACGGCCACGGCCACTGCGGCGCCGATGAAGAGGTAGGGGATGCGGCGGCCCCAGCGTGTCCATGTGCGGTCGCTGGCGGTGCCCACGATGGGCTGCACGAGGATGCCCATCAGCGGGGGCAGAATCCAGAAGTAGCTGAGGCTGTGGGGGTCGGCTCCGAGGGTGGCGAAGATGCGCGAGATATTGGCACTCTGCAGAGCATACGCAATTTGTACTCCGAAGAACCCGAACGACAGGTTCCATAGTTTCCAGAACGATAAATTGGGTTTTTGCTTCATATTGATTAAGATTGAATGTGACATCGATTTGACCTACGCTCATCACGGTTTTTAACCACGGATGGTTTTTTAACCACGGATGGACACGGAATTTCACTGAAATCGCGGCGGTTTGTGTTGACCACGGATGGACACGGAATTACACGGAAATCGCGGCGGTTATGGTTTTAACCACAGATGGACACGGAATTACACGGAAAACGCGGCTGACGGGTTTTACCACGGATGGACACGGATTTACACGGAAAGTGCGGAAAGAAGGACTCCGTGAAAGTCCGTGTTCTTCCGTGGTTATAACCCCGCTGAGGCAGGACTCCGTGAAAGTCCGTGTTCTTACGTGGTTATAAAACCGCAGAGGCAGGACATCCGTGAAAGTCCGTGTTCTTCCGAGGTTATAAAACCCCAGAGGCAGGACTCCGTGAAAGTCCATGTTCTTCCGTGGTTATAAAACCGCAGAGGCAGGACATCCGTGAAAGTCCGTGTTCTTCCGTGGTTATAAAACCCATAGTTCGTGGCCGAGCTATCGGATGAGTCGCTTATACTCACGGCTTTCGCCGAAGTTAAGGAGATATCCGACCTTGAAGCCCGTGATGCTGAGGTAGTTGAGCAGCTGGGCGGCATGTGCGGGCACCAGCTTCGACACCACTTTCAGCTCAAGGATGATTTTCGACTCCACCACGATGTCGGCAACGAAATTCCCGACCACATGTCCTTTATAGTACACCACCAGCTGCTTCTGCCGTTCAAACGACAGCCCGGCCTCATCCAGCTCTATGCAGAGTGCGTTCAGATAAACGCTTTCTGCCAGCCCGGTGGTAAGATTTCTGAGCACCTGGTAATAGGCACCCAGCACCTTATTTGATATATCTTGATACAACAGCATTAAAATCTTTTTTCCTCGGTGAAAGTCCGTGCCCGTCGGTGGTTGCCGTGGTTAAAAACATCACCGGGTGGTCCCCCTGACCACGAGACGGGTGCGCACGACTTTTTTCACCACCTTTTCGGCCGGCGAGACCCCCTCCACGTGGTTGATGAGGATGTCAACGGCCTCCTCGCCCACCATGTGCCCGCGCTGTTCCACGGTGGTGAGCATGGGGTCGCAGGCGATGGCCCGCTCGCCGTTGGTGAAGCCGCATACGCCGATGTCCCTCGGCACGTTGAAGCCCATGCGCTTAGCGGTGTAGAGGATTCCGATGGCGGTGTCGTCGTTGACGGCGAAGAAAGCGTCGGGGTGGTCGGCGCGGCTGAGCACGTCGGGAGTGATTTGCTCGGCGTCGTCGCGGTTGTCGCAGATGAAGATGAGCGATTCGTCGAACTGTTGGCCGTGGCGTATGAGCGCGTCGTGATAGCCGTTGAATCGGTTTTTCGAAATCTCCATCGTCATGGGTGCGCCGTAGAAGGCGATGCGCTTGTAGCCCACCTGCACGAGGTGGCTGACGGCGGTGAAGGCCCCCATGTAGTCGTCCACCACCACGCGGTTGGCATTGATGCCGGTGCAGATGCGGTCGTAGAACACCAGTGGGATTCCCTGGTCGATGAGTTTCCTGAAGTGGCTGTAGTCGTGAGTGTCCTTGGCCTGCGACACGATGACCCCGCAGACGCGCATCTGCTGGAAAGCCTCGCAGATGCGGCGCTCGCGGTCGTAGCGCTCGTCGCTCTGAGCCACCACGATGTGGTAGCCCCTCACGCTGGCCTGCTCTGCAATGCCAGAAAGAATGGTTGAGAAATAGTAGTGGGCAATCTGCGGAATGATGACCCCTATGAGACGCTGAGGCGCCACACGGCTGCGCCTGAGGTTCTCGGCCAGCACGTTGGGCATGAAGTCGTGCTCGCGTGCAAAAGCCTTGATGCGCTCGCGCTGCTCTTCGCTGATGCGCGGGCTGTCCTTCAGCGCGCGGCTCACGGTGGCTACCGAAACGCCCAGCTCGCGCGCAATGTCCTTCATCGTCATGCTCTTGTTTTCGCTCATAGTGTTTGCTGTTTGACAGTGCAAAGTTATGAAAAAAAGAAATACGCGCGCACGCAGTGCAAAACAATGTTGTGAAATAGCGATGCAAACGTTTGCGCACCCTTATAGCTTGATTTAACTCAAAAATAAATACAATTATTCAAAATATAATTTACTTTTGCAGAGAAAAAAATGGAACTGTATTACTAACTTTAAACAATTAAAGATGAAGCAGGTAAAATTCAAAATGCCTTTAAGGATGTTTGCCCTCGTTTGCGGGCTTCTCCTTACTGCTACGGCCTTTGCGCAGCAAATTACTGTGAACGGCCACGTCAAGGATGCTACCGGCGAAGCCATCATCGGTGCCACCATACGAATTGTGGGGCAGAGCGCCGGCGGTGCCATCACCGACTTCGACGGTAACTTCGTAATCCAAGCCAACCGCGGCGACAAGCTGTCGATAGCCTACATCGGCTACACCGACGCCGTGGTGGATGCTGCTCCCAACGTGGTGGTGACCCTCCAAGAGGATGCCGCCCAGTCGCTCAACGAAGTGGTGGTCATCGGTTACGGTCAGGCCAGGAAGAGCGACCTGACAGGAAGCGTCACGGCCATCAAGCCCGACGAGAAGAACCACGGCCTTATTACCAATGCCCAAGACATGATTCAGGGCAAGATTGCCGGTGTGAACGTCACCAGCGGCGGCGGCACCCCGGGCGGCGGGGCCACCATCCGCATCCGCGGCGGCTCGTCGCTCAACGCCTCTAACGACCCGCTGATCGTCATCGACGGCCTGGCCATGGACAACCAGGGCATCAAGGGTGTTGCCAACCCCCTGTCGATGGTGAACCCTGCCGACATTGAGAGCTTCACCGTGCTGAAGGACGCATCGGCCACGGCCATCTACGGTAGCCGCGGTTCTAACGGCGTCATCATCATCACCACGAAGAAGGGCCGCAAGGGCCAGAAGCCCTCGGTGACCTACAACGGCAACGTGTCGATGTCAACGGTGCAGAAGACCCTCGACGTGCTCGACGCCTCGGAGTACCGCTCGTTTATCAAGCGCTACTACGGTGAGGAAAGCGAAGCCGTGGCACTGCTCGGCAATGCCGACACCGACTGGCAGGAGGAAATCTACCGCCCGGCCATCGCCACCGACCACAACGTCACCGTGGCAGGAGGCCTGGCCAACATGCCCTACCGCGTGAGCGCCGGCTACACCTTCCAAGACGGTATCTTGAAGACGTCCAACTTCCAGCGCACCACCGTGAGTGCCACGCTGAACCCGACATTCTTCGACGACCACCTGAAGTTCAACATCAACGGCAAGTTCATGTATGCCAAGAACCGCTACGCCAACGGCGATGCCATCGGCGAGGCCGTCCGCATGGACCCCACGCAGCCCATCTCGGCCGGCGGCTTTGACAAATTCGGCGGCTACTTCACATGGACCGACGCCGGCGACCTGGGCGACCCCAACTTCCCGCTGGTGCCCAACCGCAACACCGCCAAGAACCCCGTGGCCCTGCTCAACGAGAAAGACGACCATGCCAACTCGTATGACTACATGGGCAACGTGGAGGTGGACTACCAGGTACACGGCTTCGAGGACCTGCGCTTCCACATGAACTTCAGCGGCGACTGGGGCAACGGAAAGCAGGAAACCATCTACGAGCCCTGGGGACCCACCAATTTCTACTATGGCAACGAGGGCTTCACCAAGGAAAACAAGTACAACCTCACTTACTCGGCCTATGCCCAGTACTACAAGGACTTCCTTGAAACCCAGCACTTCGACATCATGGGCGGTTACGAATGGAGCCACAACAAGTTCTGGGGCAACTCCTACTACACCGGCCACTACCAGAGCACCAGCACCATGACGCTCGAAGACGGCACACCGGCCGCCGGCAAGCTCTACAAACCGGGCATCGGCGAATGGAAGCAGGAAAGCTACCTCGTGTCGTTCTACGGACGTGCCAACTACATTGCCTTCGACCGCTACATGCTCACCTTCACCGTGAGGCGCGACGGTTCCAGCCGCTTCTTCGACCACTGGGCAACATTCCCCTCGCTGGCCTTCGGTTGGAAAATCAGCGAAGAGCCCTTCCTGAAGAACGTGAAATGGCTCGACGAACTGAAGCTCCGCCTCGGCTGGGGTAAGACCGGTCAGCAGGACGGCATCGGCAACTACAACTACTTTGCCACCTACAACGTCAACATCAACAACACCGACGGACGCTATCCCATCAACGGCGTGAACGACGACGGTCTGCTCTATCGTCCCGACGCCTACAACAAGAACCTGAAGTGGGAAACCACCACCACCACCAACGTCGGTTTGGACTGGACACTGTTCAACAACAGGCTGAGCGGTAGCGTGGACTACTATTACCGCAAGACCACCGACCTTATCAACACCGCCACGGTGTCGGCAGGCTCCAACTTCCGCAACCAGGTGACGTCGAACATCGGCTCGCTGGAGAACCGAGGCGTGGAGGCATCCATCACCGTAAGGCCCGTAGTGACAGCCGACTGGCAGTGGGAAGTGACCGCCAACTTCACCTATAACAAGAACAAGATTACGGAGCTCACCGGCGAATCGGCACTCATCAAGACCGGCGGCATTTCAGCAGGTACCGGCAACCAGGTGCAGGCCCACGCCGTGGGACATCCCGCCAGCTCGTTCTATGTCTATCAGCAGGTTTACGACGCCAACGGCAAGCCCCTGGAGGGCGTCTTCGTGGACCGCAACGCCGACGGGCAGATTTCCGACGCCGACCTCTACTTCTACAAGAGCCCGGCAGCTCCCTACACCGCCGGCCTGAGTTCGCGCCTGCAGTACAAGAACTGGGACCTCGGCTTCGGTCTGCGTGCCAGCTTCGACAACTACGTCTATTGGGACAAGGGCGCCGGATACTCCAACATCTCCAAACGCTACGACAGCTCGTTCAACTACCTGCAGAACGTCATTCCGCAGGCCGTGGCCAACGGCTGGGTGACCTACGACAAGGTCATCTCCGACTACTTCGTGCGCAACGCCTCCTTCCTGAAGTGCGACAACATCACGCTGGGATATAGCTTTGCCAACCTCTTCAAGTCACTGAACGGACGTGCCTACCTGAGCGCCACCAACGTGTTCACCGTCACCAAGTATGACGGCATCGACCCCGAAGTGTTCGGAGGCATCGACAACGGCATCTATCCCCGCCCGTTCACTCTGCAGCTTGGTCTCAACCTGAACTTCTAACAACAACAAATAAATAAAGGAATACAACTATGAACTTTAGATATTTCAAGATTATCGTGCCTGCCGCAGCACTCATGACGGCAGTAGGCCTGAGCAGCTGCACCGGCGACCTTGACGTGGAGCCCATCGACCCGAGCAGCACCATGACTCCCGACGAGGCCGCTCTCTACACCAAGTGCTATGCCACCATGGCATTGGCCGGCAACGGCGGAGCCAACGGCGACTGTGACATCGACCGCCTGGACGGCGGCACCACGGGCTTTGTGCGCCAGCTGTGGAACGCCAACGAACTGACCACCGACGAGAGCATCTGCGCCTGGGGCGACCCCGGCATTCCCGGCTTCAACTACAACCAGTGGGATGCTGCACACCCCATGCTCGAAGGCTTCTATAACCGCCTCTACGCCAGCATTGCCTATTGCAACCACTATCTCGACGTGTGCGCCGGCATCGACCAGACGCGCGAGGCCGAAGTAAGGTTCCTGCGCTGCCTCTACTATTATCATCTGATGGACTGCTACGGCAACGTGCCCTTTGCCACCGAGCTGATGGCCACTCCGCCCGAGCAAATCCAGAGAGCCGACCTCTTTGCATGGATTGAGGGCGAACTGAAGGAAATCAGCGGCCAGCTGCTGGCTCCCGCCGCCCGCAAGAGCAGCGACCCGGGCTACGGCCGCGCCGACCAGGATGCCGCCAACCTGCTGCTTGCCCGCTTGTATCTCAACGCTGAAGTATATACCGGCACTGCCCGTTGGAACGAGGCCAAGGAATATGCCGAGAAGGTCATCAACGGACCGCACAAGCTGTGGACAGGCGGCACCAACGGCTGGAGCGCCTACCAGATGCTCTTCATGGGCGACAACGGCGAGAGCGGAGCTTCCGTGGAAGCCATCCTTCCGCTGCTCCAGGACGGTCTGAAGACCACCAGCTGGGGAACCACCCTGTTCCTCATGGCATCTACATGGAAAGCCGACATGGACACCGACGGCAACTACGGCACCACCGAATTCTGGGCCGGTAACCGCGCACGCAAGCAGTTGGTAGAGAAGTTCTTCCCCAACGGCGACGCTCCCGAGGCCACCATCGCCGACATGGCTATGGCAGCCGGCGACGACCGCGCACTGTTCTTCGGCATCGGCCGCGAACTGTCGGTAAGCACGCCCAGCGAATACACCTCAGGCTTTGCCGTGGGAAAATTCCGCAACACCTACTCCACCGGAGCCAACCCCCACAACAGCCAGTTCATCGACACCGACTACTTCCTGATGCGCGCCGCCGAGGCTTACCTCATTGCTGCCGAGGCCGACGCACGCCTGAACGGCGGTCAGACATCGGCAACGGGTGCAGGCTACATCAACGCCCTGCGCGAACGCGCCCATGCCACCCCGATGAGCAGCTATTCGCTCAACCAAATCCTTGACGAGCGTTCGCGCGAACTCTATTATGAAGGTTTCCGCCGCACCGACCTCATCCGCTACGGATACTTCGGCGGACCCAAGAGCGGCGAATACCTGTGGGAGTGGAAAGGCGGCGCTCAAAACGGCGTGGCCTTCCCCGAATACCGCAACATCTTTGCTATTCCCTCTGAGGATGTGAATGCCAATCCCAACCTTGTGCAAAATGCAGGTTATTAATCCTTTAATCAGAGTATCAGAAACATGAAAAAGATATTTTCATTTGCGATGCTGCTGCTGGCCGGCGCATTCGCATTCACTTCATGCAGCGACGACAACGACTCGAACCCCACACTGGTAAAGCCCACGTCGTTCACCATCAACTCTCCGGCCGTGGGCGAGGCACTGGTTGACCTCAGTGCTTCCAGCGGCATTGAGCTGACATGGTCGCAGCCGCAGTACACCAATTTCAACGCTCCCGTCATTCCCACCTACACCGTTCAGGTGTCGCCGTCGGGAACCTTCAACCAGGCTTACGACGAGAACCTTGAGGACAACACCGGCGCCGACTTCTTCTCACTTCCCGAGACCTACAGCACCGGCCAGGCAACCATCAACGCCGAGAGCCTCGACAAGGCACTGGTGCAGCTCCTCGGATGGAGCGAGAGCAGCGTGCCCGAAGAGCTGCCGCTCAGCATCCGCGTGAAAGCCGCAGTGCAGGATGCCGGATTCAACGAATACGGAGAAATCTACTCCAACGTCGTTTCCCTCAAGACCATGCCCTACTACATCGAGCTGAGCAACGCCGACCCGGAAATCTGGTACCTCATCGGTGCCGACATTGCCGACGGCAGCTGGGGCGAAGCCGTGGGACAGGCCGTCATCCCCATGCAGCCCATCAGCGGCTACGAGTATGACAAGAAGACCGGCCGCGGCGAAATCACCTGGACTGGCTATCTCGGCGGCAAGGGCTTCAAGCTGAAGAAAGTGCCCACATCGTGGGACGAGCAGTGGGGCCAGGGCGCAAGCTTCGGCACCTATGTGAAGAACGACGGCGGCTCCAGCGACATCAAGGTGCCCGAACCCGGCATCTACACCATTACCCTCAACACCCAGGCCGACGAGCTGAAGGTTGAGCTGAGCGAAAGCATTCCCGACGTATTCTCAGGCATGGCCATCTCCGGCTCGTTCAACGACTGGGGCGACACCGAAATGACACCGTGCAGCACCGGTTGGGAAAACCACGACTGGTTCATTGAGGCAACGCTCGACACCGATGCCGAAATCAAGATCAAGCAGGCCGGCTCATGGGACTACAACCGTGGCGGAACATTCGTGAACTACTCTGAGGGCATGTACGCATTCGGCGTGGCCAACGGCGACAACCTCAAGATTGCCGAGGGTGGCAAGTACCTCATCCTCTTCAACGATATCACGGGCTTCATCCGCTTTATCAAAAAGTAGGAATAATCAACTTTAACCAAGCACAACATTATGAATAAGAAAATCATATTCACGTTAGCCCTTGTGGCATCGCTCTCGGCTTGCACCGACGACTACAAGGACTGGGCCGAGCCGCAGTCAATCCCCCAGCCGTCAACCATCACCTTTGGCGACGGCAGCGTGGCTGGCGTGGGAACTGTCAACCTGAACAACCTGGCCGAGGGCCAGACCACCGTGCAAGTGGTCAGCATCACGGCCCCCACGGCCACCGATGCCTCCTACCAGCCCTCTTACTTGCTCAACATCGGCGGCAACCACTACAACCTCGACAACGAGGGACGGATGAACGCCAGCGACTTGCAGGCATACCTTGCCGCCAACTTCGGCCGCAACCCCAACTACACGCGCACCATCGACGCCACGGTTGAGATGTGGGTGGGCAACGGCACCACCATGGTGAAGCGGGCCACCTCCGGCGTGTTCCAAATCAACGCCATCGCCCAGGCCCCGGTCATCGAGGAAGCCTACTACGTGACGGGTAACATCAACGGATGGGACAACACCGACACCACCTACGAGTTGACCAACAACGGCGGCGACGTCTATGCCAACCCCGTGTTCACATGCAACATTCCGGCAGAAGTGGTGAGCGGAGACCTGGAGTTCAAGCTCACACCGAAGTCGGGAGTGGGCGGCGACTGGTCGAAGTGCCTCACGGCCTCCGACACCGAGGGCCGTTTCGACACCGACAATGCCGGCGGCAACTTCGTGGTGAAGAACGTGCCGGGTGCCAAATTCTACACCCTGTCGTTCGACATGCTCGACCAGACCTACACCGTGACCACGCTGTCCTTCGACCCCTTCGTCTATTTCATCGGTGCCACCGACGGATGGAGCAAGCCAGAGCAGAAGCTGGCTTCCCAGGGCGAGGGCCTCTACACCGGATACCTCTACATTGCCGATCCCAACGGCTGGGGCATCGCCTTCAAGTTCCAGAAGATTCCCGGCGACTGGGATTCACAGCTCAATGTTGACTCCATGACGGGCGGCCTCAGCGGCGAGGTCTTCGACAACGGCAACGGCGACCGCAACTTCGTGGTCGGCAGCGAGGGCGTTTACTACGTGGAGCTCGACCTTGCCAACAACACGCTGAAGGCAACGCTCGTCAACACGATGGGCATCATCGGCGACTTCAACGGCTGGGGCGGCGACGTGGTGATGACTTGGAATCCCGCCGACTACTGCTACGAGGTGACCAACGCACCGGTGACCGCCAACGGCTGGAAGTTCCGCATCAACAGCGACTGGGGCATCAACCTCGGTTCCAACGACACCGTGGAGCCCTCCACCATCCTCAACGACCTGGTGGGCAACGGTAAGAACATCGGCGTGGCAGGCAGCACCATCAAGCTCTATCCCACCCGCCGCGATTCCGACAATATCTACTGCACCGTGGAATAATAGTATTTTTTCATAAAGCAATCCTACCTGAAAAAGGCCGCCCGGAGATTTCCGGGCGGCCTTTTTTTATCTAGATAATCTAGAGAATCTAGAAGTTCTAGAGAATCTAGGAAATCTAGAGGCGAGCTTTCATTTGCTCGATAATTTGTCGGAGCTGGTGGTTTTCGGCGGTGAGGGCTTGAAGCTGGCGGGTGAGGGCTTGAAGCTGCTGAGTGAGCGTCTCAATGGTTTCGCGTTGGTTGGTGCGGTAGTTGAGTCTTGCGGCGGTCATTCGCTCCCGGATGCCTCCCTCGGTGACAAATTCGGTTTCTTTCTTTTTTTGGTACGACATCATCATTTTGTCCACTATTTTGCAGAGTGTGACGGCGATGTTGGCCATTTCCTCGTCTGTCCATCTTTCAAAAAAAGGCTCGTAGTCACCCATTTGATTATGATTGCGGCAAAAATCCAGCATGTCGTCGTATCTTGGGTGCCCTGGCTCCCATTTTTCCACCTTGTGGGCTGACAGGTAATCCTCGTAATCCTCCAACAATTCCTGTATGCTCGACCGAGCCACATTGAGCAGTTTCAGCTCCATCTCCATCGATGTGACGCCGTCGGCAGAACCCTCCACAATGTTTTGTTTCCCCGAGCGAGCCGCCTGAATCATCTGATCGACCGTCCTGTCGCCATGCGCCGGAAAGAAACGCCTTGTGAAAACGTATGTCATCTGGTAAAGAACCACCGTTTTCTGGTAAAACCAAAGGTTTTTCCAGTTGGTTTGGGGGCGGAAAATGGAAGGCATGGATAATGTTTTTTTACGGTTAATATTCTTTTTTCTAGATGGTCTAGAGATTCTAGATTTTCTAGATGATCTAGAGATTCTAGATGGTCTAGATTTTCTAGAGATTCTAGAGGATTTTCCAGGTCATCGGGAATTTTTTGCAAAAATAAGGAAAAAATATGAATTATTCCCTCTTTTGATAAAGAAATCGAGCTTCTTTATGGAATGGTTTGCACTAAATGCGGGAGGAAGGGAGGAAAGAGGGTGACTATTTGTTCTTTTCGGGCAGGGAAAAGGAAAAAGAGTGAGGGGGAACGATTTGTCAAGATTTTTTATCGTTTTTGAGGGCCGGAAGGAGGCTTGACCGCAAATTTCGGGGAGAGATCTTGAAGATTGAGAGGGGAAATCTTGAAGATTGAGAGGTGAAATTTGCGATCAAACTCCACGCCATTTGTAAGCCACTGAATTCCAGCAACTTACAAAACGCGCGAAAAATCGTCGATTTTGTCAAGATTTTTCATAAAAATCCGGGCGCAAAAAAGAGCCGAAACAGCGGTTGAAGAAACATTGAGCAAACGTTTGCACTTGTAAACGGCAAAATAAGTGCATCCAAGGAAAACCTTTTATTAAAATAATGTGTATCTTCGCAGAAATAAACCTAATTAACCCGACAATCTATGAAGTTACTTTTCAATGTGGAATACCAGACAGTGTTCGGCGAGGAACTTGTGCTGAACTTGCTGGCAAAGAATGCCGACGGCGATGCGCAGACCACCATGCACCGCATGTCGACCATCGATGGTGTGAACTGGACTTGCGAGATGAACGGCAAGTTTGCCACGGGCACCGTCATCGACTATTACTACAGTGTTGAAGCCAACGGCAGCCAGAGCCGCCACGAATGGCTGGTGGAGCCCCACCGCCTGGAGATGTCGTGCGAGAAGGCCGAGCAGTATGTGGTTTACGACCACTGGATCGACATTCCCGACGACAGCTACCTCTACAGCTCGGCGTTCACCGACTGTGTGGCCCGTCGCATGCCCCAGAAGAGCACCGTGAAGCCCTACGCCACCACGGTGCGTCTGAAGGTGCGCGCCCCCCAGCTGCGCGAGCACGAGCGGCTGGCCGTGGTGGGCAGCGGCAAGGCCCTGGGCAGCTGGGAGCCGCGCAAGGCTATCGCCATGGTGGAGCACAGCCACAACGAGTGGGTGGTGAACCTCGATGCCGAATGGCTCAGCCGCCCGATAGTGGAATTCAAGTTCGTGGCCATCGACGACGACGACGACGGCATGCCCCTGTGGGAAGAGGGCTCCAACCGCACCGTGGTGCTGCCCCAGCTCAACGACGGCGACGTGGTGGTGTATGAACTGCCGCAGGCCTTCTTCGCCATCTACAACCCCAAGTGCGCGGGCACCCTCGTGCCGGTGTTCTCCCTGCGCAGCCGCAGGAGCTTCGGCGTGGGCGACTTCGGCGACCTGCGCCTGATGATAGACTGGGTGGCGAAGACCCACCAGCGCGTGCTTCAGATTCTGCCCATCAACGACACCACCATCACGCACACCTGGACCGACAGCTATCCTTACAGCTGCATCAGCATCTTCGCCCTGCACCCCCAGTATGTGGACCTTGGCGCCCTGCCGCCCCTTGCCGACGAGTCGCAGCGCGAGCACTTCGAGCAACTGCGCCAGGAGCTGAACGCGCTGCCGCAGATTGACTACGAGCGCGTGAACAACGCCAAGACCGAGTACCTGCGCCTGCTCTTCGCCCAGGAGGGCCAGAAGGTGCTGCGCTCGGCCGCCTACAAGCGCTTCTACGACGAGTCGCGCGAGTGGCTGGTGCCCTATGCCGAGTACTGCTTCTTCCGCGAGAAATATGGCACCGCCGACTACAGCCAGTGGACGGGCAACGAAACCTACGAGAAGGCCACCCATCCCCGCCAGAAGGACTTGCAGTTCTACTACTACATGCAGTTTGTGCTCAACACGCAGATGAGCGGCGTTCACGACTATGCTCGCCAGCACGGCGTCATCCTCAAGGGCGACATCCCCATCGGCGTGAACCGCCACGGCTGCGACGTCTGGCAGGAGCCGCGCTACTTCCACCTGGACGGCCAGGCCGGGGCACCGCCCGACGACTTCTCGGCCAACGGCCAGAACTGGGGCTTCCCCACCTACAACTGGGAGGCCATGCTTGCCGACGACTGCCGCTGGTGGGTGCGCCGTTTCCAGAACATGTCGAAGTTCTTCGACGCCTACCGCATCGACCATGTGCTGGGCTTCTTCCGCATCTGGGAAATTCCCATACACTCCGTCCACGGCCTGCTGGGGCAGTTCTCGCCCGCACTGGCCATGAGCCGCCAAGAGGTGGAAGGCTACGGCCTGGCATGGCAAGAGGAGCTGTTCACCGAGCCGTTCATCACCGACTGGGTGCTCGACCGCATCTTCAAAGAGCGGGCCGGCGAGGTGCGCCAGAAGTTTGTGGAGCCCAAGGGCAACGGCTTCTACCGCATGAAGGCCGAATACGACACGCAGCGCAAGGTGGAGGCCGCCTTCGCCGGCGTTTCCGATGAAAAGGAGCTGTGGCTGCGCGACGGCCTCTATGCCCTCATCAGCGACGTGCTCTTCGTGCGCGACCACCGCGACGCCGAGAAGTTCCACCCGCGCATCTCCGCCCAGCTCGACTTCATCTACGAGGCCCTCAGCGACGGCGACAAGTACGTGTTCAACAAGCTCTACAACGACTACTACTACCGCCGCAACAACCAGTTCTGGTATCGCGAGGCCATGAAGAAGCTGCCCAAGCTGGTGCAGGCCACCCGCATGCTCGTGTGTGCCGAAGACCTGGGCATGGTGCCCGACTGCGTGCCCTGGGTGATGAACGAGCTGCGCATCCTCTCGCTCGAATTGCAGAGCATGCCCAAGGACCCGGCGGTGAAGTTCGGCCACCTCTCGCGCAACCCCTACCGCTCCGTGTGCACCATCTCAAGCCACGACATGCCCACGCTTCGCCAGTGGTGGGACGAAGACCCCGCACGCACGCAGGAGTACTACACCACCATGCTCTACCGCGGCGGCATGGCACCCCATCCGCTGCCGGGATGGCTGGCACGCGACATCGTGTCGCGCCACCTGACCTCGCCCTCCATGCTCTGCATACTGAGCATTCAGGACTGGCTGGCCATCGACGAGAAGCTGCGGCTGCCCGACGCCAACGCCGAGCGCATCAACATTCCCGCCAACCCGCGCCACTACTGGCGCTACCGCATGCACGTCTGCCTGGAGGACCTGCTCACCAACGACGACTTCAACGAGAACGTCAGCGAGCTGGTGACACAGGCCGGCCGCAAATGACCCTACCCAAACGTTTTCTTCATTCACCCATCATCACAACCAATCAGCTATGACAATGAGAACCACAGCAAAGCTCATGGCCGCCGGCGTGGCTGCCATCATCATGTCGCTGCTGCCCGCCGTGGCGTGGGGGCAGGCCGTGTCGTCGCCCGACGGCAACCTTCAGCTGACCTTCTCGCTCACCGGCAACGGCCGGCCAACCTATGAACTCAGCTACAAGGGCCGACCCGTGGTGAAGCCCTCGCACCTGGGCCTGCAGCTGGCCAAGGACAAGCACGCCTCGAAGAAGTTCACCGAAACCGACCTCATGGACGGCTTCACCGTGAAAGACGTGAAGACCAGCACCTTCGACGAGACGTGGAAACCCGTTTGGGGCGAGACATCAACCATTCGCAACCACTACAACGAACTGGCCGTCACCCTGTTGCAAGAAAGCGACGTGGTGATGACCCCCGACGGCGACGGCGCCCATCATGAGAAGCCCGGAATGGAGAAACGGAAGAGGGAAATGACCATCCGCTTCCGCGTCTATGACGACGGCATGGGGCTGCGCTATGAGTTCCCCCAGCAGAAAGACCTCAACTACTTCCTCATCAAGGAAGAGAAGACGGAGTTTGCCATGGCCGGCGACCACATCGCCTGGTGGCTGCCCGGCGACTACGACACCCAGGAGCAGGAAACCCAGGAGAGCCGCCTGTCGGAAATACGCAGCCGCTTCCACGACGCCGTCAACTGGGGCAACTCCTCGGTGGCCGTGTTCTCGGAAACCGGCGTGCAGACCGCCCTTCAGATGAAGACCGACGACGGCCTGTACATCAACCTCCACGAGGCCGCCTGCCAGGACTATGCCACCATGCACCTCAACCTCGACGACAAGACCATGACCTTCACGTCGTGGCTCACGCCCGACGCCACCGGGCTGAAAGGCTGCATGCAGACGCCCTGCCAAACGCCATGGCGCACCGTGCTGGTGAGCGACGACGCGCGGCAGATGCTGGCCTCCGACCTCATCCTCAACCTCAACGACCCGTGCGCCATCGACGACACCTCGTGGATTCATCCCACCAAGTATTGCGGCGTGTGGTGGGAAATGATTGTCGGCAAGAGCTCGTGGAACTACACCGACGAGTTCCCGAGCATCAAGCTCGACAACATCGACTGGCACAAGGTGAAGCCCAACGGCCGCCATGCCGCCAACAACGCCAAGGTGAAGCGATACATTGACTTTGCCGCCGACAACGGCCTCGACGAGGTGCTCGTGGAGGGATGGAACGTAGGCTGGGAAGACTGGGCCAACATGTGGAAACGCGACGTCTTCGACTTCGTGACCCCCTACCCCGACTTCGACATCAAGATGCTCAACGACTATGCCCACAGCCGCGGCGTGAAACTGCTCATGCACCACGAAACCAGCTCGAGCACGCAGAACTATGAGCGCCACCTCAAGGAGGCCTTCGAACTGATGAACCGCTACGGCTACGATGCCGTGAAGACCGGCTACGTGGGCGACATCATCCCGCGCGGCGACCACCATTTCTCGCAATCCATGAACAACCACTACCTCTACGTCATCAAGGAGGCCGCCAAGCACCACATCATGGTGAACAGCCACGAGGCCACGCGTCCCACCGGCCTCTGCCGCACCTGGCCCAACCTGGTGGGCGGCGAGAGTGCCCGCGGCACCGAGTACGAGGCATTTGGCGGCAGCCGGCCCGACCACACCTGCATACTGCCCTTCACCCGTCTGCAAGGCGGGCCCATGGACTACACGCCGGGCATCTTCGTTACCAAATTGTCGGAATGGAGCGACAATCCCTCGTGGGCACGAATCACGCTGGCAGGGTCATTGGCGCTTTACCTCACCATGTACAGCCCGCTCCAAATGGCCGCCGACCTGCCGGAAAACTACGCCAAATACATGGACGCCTTCCAGTTCATCAAGGACGTGGCCTGCGACTGGGACGACAGCCGCTACATTGAGGCCGAGCCCGCCGACTACATCACCGTGGCACGAAAGGCAAAGGGCACCGACAACTGGTTCGTGGGAGGAAAATGCGACGAAAACGGGCACAAGGCCGTTGTGAAACTCGACTTCCTTGACAAGGGGCGCAAGTACGACTGCACCATCTATGCCGATGCCAAGGACGCACACTATGAAACCAATCCCCAGGCCTACACCATCACACGCAAAGTGGTGAAAGCCGGCGACGTGCTGAAAATTCAGGAGGCTCCCGGAGGAGGCTTCGCCGTGTCACTCATTGCCAAATAACAAACCATGAAAAAGATTATCATTATGGCGCTGTTCGCAATGTCAAGCCTGGCTTTATGCGCCCAAAAGGCTTTCGTAGGCGACGGCGGACATTACGATGCCGAAAGCGGCATCACGCAGTTTGCCTTCATAGCCTCGCCCAAGGCAAAGAAGCCCGTGTTGCGCATCTACAAGGAAGGACAGGGTGGAACGCCCCTGCGCACGGTGAGGCTGAAACAACTTCCGCCCCTCGACTTCGTATGGGTGGCAGAGCTGAAAGGCGACTGGCGCGGCTTTTTCTACACCCTCGACATCTCGGGAAACAAAAAGGAATGGCTCGAAACGCCGGGCATCGGCGCAAGAGCCGTGGGAGTGAACGGCAAGCGCGGATACGTCATCGACCTGTCGCAGACCAACCCCGAGGGATGGGACAAGGACTGCCGCCCCGAGGTGAAGTCGCCCGCCGACCTCGTCATCTATGAAATGCACCACCGCGACTTCTCGGTGCACCCCGCCTCGGGCTTCACCAACAAGGGCAAGTTCCTGGCCCTCACCGAGCAGAAGGCCATCAGCCACCTGAAGGAGCTGGGCGTCAACGCCATCCACATACTGCCCTCCTACGACTATGGCTCGGTGGATGAAACGCGCCTTGCCGACAACAAGTACAACTGGGGCTACGACCCCGTGAACTACAACGTTCCCGAGGGCTCCTACAGCACCAACCCCTTCGACCCCGCCACCCGCATCCGCGAGTTCAAGCAGATGGTGCAGGCCCTTCACAAAGCCGGCATCCGCGTCATCCTCGACGTGGTTTACAACCACACCTACGACATCGACCACAGCAATTTCCAGCGCTCATGGCCCGACTATTTCTACCGCAAGAACGCCGACGGCACCTACAGCAACGGCTCGGGATGCGGCAACGAAACGGCCTCGGAGCAGCCCTTCATGCGGCAATACATGATTGAGAGCGTGAAATACTGGATTAACGAGTACCACATCGACGGTTTCCGCTTCGACCTCATGGGCGTTCACGACATTGAAACCATGAACCTCATTCGCAAGGCCGTTGACGAAATCGACCCCACCATCTTCATCTACGGCGAAGGGTGGAGCGCCGGCAGCTGCGCCCTCCCCGGCGAGCAGCTGGCCACCAAGGCCCACATCCCGCAGATGCCGCGCATAGCAGCCTTCAGCGACGAGCTGCGCGATGCCCTGCGCGGACCGTTCAGCGACGACACCAAGGGCGCCTTCCTGGCCGGACTGCCCGGCGAGGAAGAGAGCGTGAAGTTCGGCATCGCCGGAGCCATCAGCCACCCGCAGGTCGATATGTCGAAAGTCAACTACAGCAAGGAGCCCTGGGCCACCGAGCCCACGCAGATGATAAGCTACGTGAGCTGCCACGACGACATGTGCCTCACCGACCGCCTGCGTGCCAGCATTCCCGGCCTCACCGACGAGGAGCTCATCCGCCTCGACCTGCTCGCCCAGACCGCCGTGTTCACCTCGCAGGGCGTGCCCTTCATGCTCAGCGGCGAGGAAATGCTGCGCAACAAGAAGGGCGTTCACAACTCCTTCGAGTCGCCCGACAGCATCAACCGCCTCGACTGGCAGAACCTGAAGCGCTTCCCCAATGTCTTCAAATACTACAAAGACCTCATCCGCCTGCGCCGCGACCACCCGGCCTTCCGCCTGGGCAACGCACAGGCCGTCAGGGAGCACCTGGAATTCCTGCCCTCGCCGCCCTGCACCGTGGCCTTCCGCCTGAAGAACCATGCCGGCGGCGACAAGTGGAACACCATCGTGGTGGTGCTCAACGGCAGCCGGCAGCCGCAGACCGTCGCCCTGCCCGAGGCCTCCTACGAGAGCATCTGCGAGCAAGGCGCCTTCAACCTCAACGGCATCAACCACTTCACCGGCAACAGCGTCACCGTGCAGCCACAGTCGGCCACCATCCTCCACGACTGTCCGTAACCCATAACCCATAACGCAAACTCCCAATGAAAAAGACATTCCTCACCCTTGTAGTGCTCATGGCAACCCTCCACACGATGGCAGCGCCCAAAGTCAGCATCACCCGCATCGACCCCACCGACTGGTTTGTGGGCCTGAAAGACGCATCCCTGCAACTCATGGTCTATGGTCCCAACATCGCCACCGTGACCAGTGTCACCACCGACTACCCCAACGCCCGCATCGACAGCATCGTGCGCCCGGGAAGCCCCAACTATCTCTTGGTTTACATGAACCTCAGCGGCGCACAGCCCGGCACCATGACGCTGAAGTTCAACAAGAAGAAAGTGTCCTACCAGCTGAAGGCGCGCGAGATGGCCGGAGAGCAGCGCATGGGCTTCACCAATGCCGACGTGCTCTACATGCTCATGCCCGACCGCTTTGCACAAGGCCCCTCGCACAACCCGCAGATAAAGGGCATGCGACCCTACAGGGAAGACCGCAGCGAGCCTTCCCTCCGGCATGGCGGCGACCTGGAGGGCATTCGACAGCACCTCGACTATTTCAAGGAGCTGGGCGTCACCGCACTCTGGTTCACCCCCGTGCTCGAGAACGACTCGCCCGACAACGAGGCCGGCTACAGCACCTATCACGGCTATGCCACCACCGACTATTATCGCGTGGACCCGCGCTTCGGCACCAACGACGACTACCGCCGCCTCTGCGACGAGGCGCACCAGAAAGGCCTCAAGGTGGTGATGGACATGATTTTCAACCACAGCGGCTTCGAGCACCCCTGGACCAGCGACATGCCCTCGCCCGACTGGCTCAACACCCACCAGTGGCTGAAGGAATCGGGAGGCACCAGCGACCCTCGCGGCACTTCCTTCATGCAGACCAGCTACAAGCTCACGCCGGTGAAAGACCCCTACGCCTCGAAAGTGGACCTCAGCGAAACCGTTGACGGATGGTTCGTGCCCACCATGCCCGACCTCAACCAGCGCAACCCCCACCTCATGACGTATCTCATCCAGAATTCCATCTGGTGGATTGAAACCGTGGGCATCGACGGCATACGAATGGACACCTACCCCTATGCCGACGCCAAGGGCATGGCACGATGGATGAAGCGCCTCGACCTGGAATATCCCAACTTCAACACCGTGGGCGAAACGTGGGTGACCGAGCCCGCCTACACCGCCTCGTGGCAGAAGGGCTCCAGGCTGAGCAGCGACAACAGCTACCTGAAAACCGTCATGGACTTCGCCTTCTTCGACCGCCTCTCCATGGCCAAGAACGAGGAAACCGACGCCTGGTGGAACGGCTTCAACCGCCTTTACAACAGCTTCTGCTACGACTTCCTCTACGAAGACCCCACGCACGTCATGGCGTTCATCGACAACCACGACACCGACCGCTTCCTGGGCAACGGCACCGACTCGCTGGCACTCAAGCAGGCCCTGGCCCTGCTGCTCACCGTGCGCCGCATCCCACAGCTCTACTACGGCACCGAAATCCTCATGAACGGCACCAAGGAGGTCACCGACGGCAACGTGCGGAAGGACTTCCCCGGCGGATTCCCGGGCGACCAGCGCAACGCCTTCACCGCCCAGGGGCGCACCAAGGCCGAGAACCAGATGTTCAACTGGCTGTCGCGACTGCTCCACTGGCGACAGGGCAACGACGTCATCGTGAAGGGCACCATGACGCAGTTCATACCGTGGCAGGGCGTATATGTCATTGCACGCCAATACCAGGGCCGCACCGTCATGACCATTCTCAACGGCACCAGGCAGAAGGCCGAAATGCCCGTCAAGCGATATGCCGAAGTGATTGGACAGGCCACACGGGCCACCGACGTCGTCACCGGCCGCACCGTGCGCCTGGACCGCGACCTCAGCCTGCGCCCGCGACAAACGCTCATCATCGAGTTCTGACCATGCGCACACAACCCAGCCGCCCGGCCCCCGGGCACCTGTCCCCCGCCAGGCTCCTCCTCGCGTTTGCCTTCGCGCTGACTGCCCTTTGCTGCCGGGCGCAAGCCGAATGGCAACAGGCCAAATACGGCGCCGTGCCGGGAGGTTACAATTTCTGGATTACCCTCCCTCAGGACTATCTGGCGTCGGGCCACCCCCTGCCCGTCGTCATCTTCCTGCACGGGCAGAGCCTCTGCGGCAACGACCTCAACCGCGTGAAACGCTACGGCACCCTCGACGCCATTGCCATGGGCCGCACCGTGGAGGCCATCGTGCTGGCGCCGCAAAACCCGGGAGGGGCGTGGAGCCCGAAGAAAATCAACGACATGCTGGAATGGACCAAGCGCCACTACAAGGTTGACACCACCAGGGTCAGCGTCCTGGGAATGAGCCTCGGCGGCTACGGCACCCTGGACTTCGCCGGCACCTATCCCCAGAAGGTGGCGGCAGCCATGGCCCTCTGCGGCGGCAGCACGCTGAAGAACCCCGAGCGGCTGGGTGAAGTGCCGCTGTGGATTATGCACGGCACCGCCGACCGCGCCGTCTCCATCAACGAGTCGAAGAAGGTGGTGGCGCGCATGCAGGCCGCCGACGCCGACAAGCGCCTGCGCTACGACTGGCTGCAGGGAGCCTCCCACGGCGCACTGGCCCGCGCGTTCTATCTCTCGCAGACCTACGACTGGCTGCTCTCACATTCCACCGCCGACCCCGGGCGACCCGTCAACCGCATCATTCCCATCACACAGGCCGACATGCAGCAGGCCTACACCACACTGGGGAAACGGGCACAGCAAATACTCTCGGAGCTCGACTACGGCGATTACCTCATCGAAATACCGGCCTCCCAATAAAACGGCTCTCCTAAACAGGGGAGGCCACCTTGAGTTGTCGCTCAAGGTGGCCTCCCGTCCTGTTGATAAGTCTTTCAAAACGACAAAGGTTTTTGCTTACAAGCGAAAAGACTTTTGCTTAGAGCCGCAAGGCCTTTTGCTTGGAGCCAAAAAGCTTTTTGCTTGTAAGCAAAAATACAAAGCACGCCATTTTTGTCACCCGGAAAAGCCAATTCTCTTCCGTCAAAACCCGTTCCCCGTTCTGCCGAATTTGCAATTCCCGTTCTGCCGAATTTGAATTACGCCTGAATGGGAAAAGATTACATATTCAAGTTTCTCTACGTTTGCAGCGAGATTGCGTGGCGTGAGCCACGCATAAGCAAAACATAGTAAAAATATTTGCTTAATCGGATTAATCTTCTTACCTTCGTTGTAAGAAGGAGAAGATTAACCTGACAGGGATAA
>JAFVHN010000060.1 GCA_017474515.1 Prevotella sp.
GTCGTGGAGGAGTCCGGCACGCTTGGCCTTCTTCGGGTTCAGTCCCAGTTCCGAAGCCATCACAGCGCAAAGATTGGCCGTTTCGCGGGCATGCTGCAGGAGGTTCTGGCCGTAGGAGGAGCGGTATTTCATCTTTCCCACGATCCTGATAAGTTCGGGATGCAGGCCGTGGATGCCAAGGTCGATGGCGGTGCGCTTACCGGTTTCAATGATTTCGTTTTCCAGCTGTTTCTTTACTTTCACCACCACTTCCTCAATGCGTGCAGGGTGGATGCGGCCGTCGGAAACGAGCTGGTGGAGTGCCAGGCGGCATACTTCGCGCCTGATGGGGTCGAAAGCACTGATGACGATGGCCTCGGGAGTGTCGTCAACGACGATTTCCACTCCTGCGGCGGCTTCCAGGGCGCGGATGTTTCTGCCCTCACGGCCGATGATGCGGCCCTTCACTTCATCGTTGTCGATATGGAACACGCTGACGGAGTTCTCGATGGCGGTTTCCGTGGCCACGCGCTGAATGGTCTGAATGACGATTTTCTTGGCCTGGGCATTGGCGTTGAGCTTTGCCTCGTCCATGATTTCATTGATGTAGCTGGCGGCGTCGGTGCGAGCCTCGTCTTTCAGGCTTTCCACCAGCCTGTTCTTGGCTTCCTCGGCGCTCAGTCCGCTGAGTTCTTCCAGTTTCTCGCGCTCTTTCTGCTGCATTTTCGAGAGTTCCTCTTGTTTTACGAGGAGCAGTTTCTTTTCGTTGTCAATGCGCTGCTGAGCCTGGTCCACGTCCTGTTTCTTGCGTCCCAGTTCCTCTTGCCGCTGGTTGAGGCTTATTTCGCGCTGCTTGAGCCGGTTTTCGTTTTGCTGGATTTTCTGGTTTCTTGCCTGAACTTCTTTCTCCAGCTCTGCTTTCTTGTTGAGGAATTTCTCTTTCACCTCAAGCAGTTTTTTCTCTTTCAACACTTCAGCCTCCTTTTGGGCGGCATCCATCATTTCGTTATATTTCCCGGTTGCTACATACCGGAAAATTCCATATCCACAGCCCACACCGACAATCAGTGCCACTATGGACGCTACAATAGGTATTACCATTTGTTTGTTTTAAATTTATGTATATTAATATTCTCTTTTCTAACAATTTGCGCTGCTTCCTTACAGGCATTCTTCAATTTCGGAAGTCAGGCGTTGGAGAATATCATCATACTCTGACGTGTCGTTATTGCCCTTTTCTTTTTCATATCTCAGGGCAATATCGATCATTGCCATATACAGCACCTCCTTGTCGCTTTTCCTGCCTTTGAACAGGTCGGCGTAGGTGTTCACTGTATTGGATATAAGTTTTGCGGCCTCTCTATAATAGAATTCATCCTCGCGTTTTACGTTCACGGGGATGTCCATATCGTAGACATGCAATCTTATATGTAACTTTTCTTCAGCCATCAGCCTTCTTTCCGTCACTTCTGCTCAGAGAGCATCGTGATGCATTTATTGATTTCCCTGATGAGGCTGGCCACTCGTTTCTTGGCAGACTCCAGGTCGCCGTCGGTCACTTCTATCATCTTGGCCATTTTCAGGCTTTCATAGTCTCGCACCGACTGCTCGAGCTGTTCCTTGAGCTGTTTGAGCTCACCCTCGCGTGCATCTACCATTGCATAGAGTTCCTCATTCTCCTTTTTCAGTTGCTTGTACTGGAGAATGAGCTGCCGCATGCGGGTGGTGAACAGCCGTAGGGTTTTGTTGTCTTCAGCCATCAGGTTTTACATTTTGTGTGCAAAGTTAACAATTAAAATTGACTGCGCAAAAAATATAGCGCGTTTTTTCCGCTGCTTAAGTTTTTTTATGTAAGAAAAGGCCATTTTTCTTAGTATTAGGCACTTTTGAGGAATGGAAAAACCTTTCGTTTAGGAGAGCAGGACGAAAAACGGCACGCCCACTCTATGAAAAGGGGCGTGCCGGTGAATGTTGTATTGTCCTGGGCATGGCGCCGTGCTCATGCCTGCGAAAAGCTTAGACGGGAATGTCCTTGTTGACGTTCTTGCAGCCAACAAGGGCGTAGTAGAACATATAGGCCACGGCGAGCAAATAAACGAAATAGCTCGGCATATAACCCATGAAATTGGAGAACCAGCCCTGAATGAGCGGCAGCACGCCACCGCCTACCACCATCATCATGAAGATGCCGCTGGCCTGGGCGGTGTACTTGCCAAGCCCCTCGGTAGCGAGGTTGAAAATGCTGGCCCACATGATGCTGGTACACAGTCCGCAAAGCACCAGCAAAAGGGCGCTCATGGGCACGGTGGCGGTCCAGAACTTGAACTGCATGATGTCGAACAAAGGCATCTCTACGGTCGTGGTCTTCGGTATGAACATGGCGGCCAGAATAAGCACCATGGCCACGCTGGTTGTGAAGAGCATGAGCTGGCGCGACGACACCTTGCCGGCAATGAAGCCCGACACCAGTCGGCCGCAAAGCATGAGCAGCCAGTACATGGCAGCCACGGCACCACCTATCTTGGCAGCGTTCTCAAGAATTCCGGCGCCTTTGTCGGTGCCGTCGGAAAGATAAAAGTTCAGGGCTCCGGGAATGCCCACTTCCACGCCCACATAGACGAAGATGGCAATGACGCCCAGCGTGCAGTGACGGAACGACCAGGGCGAGTGTTCGAACTTGGTTTCAGCCGTCACACGGCCCATTTCCGGGTCTTCAATCGGAATGAAGAGAAGGATGCAGAAGGCCGCGGCAAACACGGCCATGGCAATATAGAGCACCAGGTTGACGTCGGCCATGGCTGTAGATTTCGTCACCTCACCAATGAGTGCGCCGACCACCAGGGGTGTCAATGTGCCAGTAAGCGAGTTGAGCGAGCCGCCAATGAGGTTCAGCTGGTTGCCACGGTTGCCGCCGCCGCCCAGCAGGTTGAGCATGGGGTTCACCACCGTGTTCAGGATGCACACCGAGAAACCGCTGATGAAAGCACCCAGCAGATAAACGCAGAAGCCGGGAATGCCCTCGGGGAAACTGGAAATGTACTGGATGAGCACGCCCACGAAGCCCACGGCAATGCCGATGAGGGCCGTTTTCTTATAACCAAGCTTCGTAAGCATCTTGCCGGCGGGAATGCCCATGAACAGGTAAGCAAAGAAGTTCATGAAGTTTCCCATCATGCCGAGCATGTTGTTGCCGTCGATGCCCGGCTGGTTTTTCCAGATGACGCCGATGGGCGCACCCAGATTAGTGACAAACGCAATCATTGCGTAAAGGAAGAACATCGTGATAATGGCGATGATGCTTCCGTTTTTCTGATTCTTGCTCATAGATTTAGAGTGATTTTTTATTTGATTGTTAGTAAGTCGTCGGGATTATTCTTCACCGCTTTCCTTCTCTTCGACGGTCTTCTTGCGGATTGCGCGCTTGCGCTTGGGCTTCTCATCGGCCGGGGCCTTGTCAACCTTCACGCCGGCGAGTTCGGGGTCAATCATAATACGTCCGCAATATTCACAGACGATGATTTTCTTGTGCATCTTGATGTCAAGCTGTCGCTGTGGCGGAATTTTATTGAAGCAACCGCCACAAGCGTCGCGCTGCACATAGACGATGCCGAGGCCGTTGCGGGCATTCTTACGGATGCGCTTGAAGCTGGCCAGGAGCCTGGGCTCAATTTTCAGTTCCAGGTCGTTGGCGCGAGCCCTCAGCTTTTCTTCTTCAGCCCGTGTCTCGTCCATGATTTCGTCGAGTTCTCCCTTTTTCTCATTCAATGCCAGCTGTCGGTCGGCAATAAGGTCGCGGGCCTTTTGCAGGTCTTCATTTCGCTCGGAAATTCTCACCTCTGCCTCGCCGATTTTTTTATTGCACAATTCAACTTCAAGTTCCTGGTATTCAATTTCTTTTGTCAGCGTGTCATACTCGCGGTTGTTGCGCACGTCGTTCAGCTGCTCCTTATAGCGGCTCACGGTGTTTTCGGCATCTGCTATCTCGGCCTTCTTCTGCGAGATGGCAGTGCGGAATTCAGAAATCTCGTTAGTAATTTTCTCCACGCGGGTGTTCAGGCCGGCAATTTCATCTTCCAGGTCTTGCACTTCCAAGGGCAGTTCGCCCCTGAGAGCCCGTTTCTCGTCGATGGCCGACAGCGTGGTCTGCAACTGGTAGAGGGCGCTCAGCCTCTCCTCCACCGTCAGGTCGGATGGGTCTTTTTTTGCCATAGTTCTAATTCATCCCCCTTCCCCGCCCTTCTGCGGGGTGCCCAAAGGCGACAACGCGGGGGTGCGCTTTAATTGGTGATTATTCTTTAATTGTTAAATATAAACGATGGGGTTGGTGTTGGTCTGCGACAGGTGGCATTTCACTTCGGGGAATTGCTCTCTGATGATGTCGCGGAAAATCTCGTTGGTGAACTGCTCGCTTTGGTAGTGGCCTATGACGGCTATCTGTATTTGCTGCTCATGGCCGAAGAAGTCGTGATAGTGCATCTCTCCGGTGACGAAAGCATCGGCATCCTGCGCGATGGCCTCGTCAAGGAGGAATGCTCCCGCCCCTCCGCAGATGGCCACGCGGCTGACAGAGCGCCGCAACAGCTGGTTGGCCTGAATGCAGTCCACGTCGAAGGTGCGTTTCAGCATCACCATCAGCTGTTCGGCCGTGAGCGGCTCCTTGAGCGTTCCAATGACGCCATTGCCGCCCGCCACGCCCCCGGCCTCTTTCTGCGGCCCGAAGAACTGAATGTCGCCGAGGTCCATTTTCTCGGCAATCTTGAAATTCACGCCCCCGGGGGCATTGTCCATGTTGGTGTGCATGCTTACCACGGTGATGTCGTTCTTGACGGCCTTTCTTACCGCCCGCTCCACATCGGTGCTTTCGCCGAGATGCTTCAACGGCCTGAAAATCAGTGGATGGTGGCTCACGATGAGGTTGCACTTCAGCGCCACGGCCTCATCGACCAC
>JAFVHN010000006.1 GCA_017474515.1 Prevotella sp.
CCTTGATGCTTTCCTCATAGCGGTTGCGCTCCTGTGGAGTAAGAGCTGCTGTCTCGCAGATTTCCGACAGCCGTTGAAAGGCTGCATATTGGGCGGCCCACGGCATTCTGTTTAATATTTCCATATTTTTCAATACATAAATCCAACGTTCAAAATAGTTCTTACATTCTTCAGCTTCTTTCTTGAATTCAGGCAGTTGCAGGAAAATCATTCTCATTTTGTCGCTGAATACCTTGTTCGTCTGCATGTCGCACAGTGCAACGTCGGTGCGGAATTTCCGGGTGAAGAGGTGGTCGCTGAAATTCATGAAGAAGACGCCATAAACGGCATTCAGTTCGTAAGTGCTTCCCTCTTTCCCTTTTCTGCTTTGTTCCACAATGGCTTTCGACAAATAGAGCAGCGCCCGTTCTTTGAAATGGCTTTGTGAGCGGTTTTGCATTTCCACCAGTATGTGCTCTCCTGTGTCGGTCTTGCAATACACATCATAGATAAGACCGCGGTCTTCGTTCCTTTCACGCAGGCGCTCCTTGTCGAGAAACTGCAGGTCGGTGATATGTCGTTCACCTTCAAGCAGGTTGTTAAGGAAGTCTATGAGAAGCGGCTTCGAGATTTCCTGTCCGAAAATCATTTTGAACCCCACATCGGTGAACGGATTGATAAACTTTCCCATATTTGTCATTTTTATTTGCAAATATACATAATAAACTTGAATTACAAGCAGGTAGAACAATATTTTTTTGTCGGTAATAGAGGTTTTTCTTTATAGCGATTGCTGTTCGGGCTGATAATAGTCTATACCTTTTGCTTGCTGTATGTCGATATTGTCCATGTTGATGTCAATGCTTCAAAAGCATGGGCATGCCCATAATACTTTTCTATTTTGTCAATATTTTTTAGATATATACGATTTTGTAATCAGTCCGGCCGCAAATAACGAGTAGTAAAACCGCAAATCTCCTTCCGAAAAGTGCCATTTTTCTTCCCGAATTATGCGGTCATATTTAGTTGTGCTTTCAACATATTGATTATCAAACCGTTGCCACATTTCTTTTAATTTGTGGATTTTTGTCAATATTTTTTACTATTCCGAATGATTGTCTCTCCATTAATCATGGAAGTTGTGTACAATTGGAAATGTCGATATTTTTACATTGTGCAAGTTCCAGGTCATCCCTTAGTTGAGTCGCAGATTATCGAACTTGACAGTTTACAGGACTACCGAATCCCAAATCCGCAAACATAACGTGCGAATGTAAACTTTTTGATACTATTTCATCTTTGAAACCCGAGTTAATTTATATCATTTTTTTCCGCCACATATCATTATTTTATTTATAAATTTTGAAAATTCCTTTTTTTGTCTTATCTTTGCAGCGCATTTGGACAGAATAATTGTTTGCAAACACAAATACAATCCGTAACTATATGGATGACAACACAATAGCGATTTATATTGCTTTTGCTGCAGTCGGAAAAGGACTGCGGCAGGTTGTTGTATTCTCCCCGTTCTTGTCCTGATGCGTTTTGGCAGTCCTGACTGCCGGCAGACTGCTCGTCTGCGAGCCTCGTTCCAATGGGCTCCTATGCGGATGTGCTGTCGGGGAATAGCAGTAGTCGATTCTGCTGTGCCTTTTTACTAAACACCTTATCTCCAGTGGGATAGGGAATACAAACGTATATTATTCTGTCCATTTCTGCAAATCATTCCCCTTCAGTCATGCCCATAGTTGCGAGCCGATCTGCAATCCGCCATTGTCTATAGCACAGTGGGGCATTATTTATTAAAAACAGCTGTATTGGAAACGGAATCGCGCCTGATTTCCGGCGACTTGGCAAAGTACCTGGAATTTCTGCGCTTTTGTCTTGATGCTGCCTGCCCACTACCTTCTGACTTGGAACAGATGGACTGGACAGGACTCTATGATTTTGGCCGAAAGCAAGCCATTATTGGAGTCCTCTATCAAGGCATTCAGCGTCTTCCGGAAGGCGGTTCTCGTCCACCTAAAGACCTTGAGCTGAAATGGTTGACCACGACGGAGAAAATCCGTCAGAAAAACCAGATGCTCAACCTCGTGGCGGTCAAGCTGGCATCCAACCTGAAGAAGGCCGGCATGCGTGGATGCCTGTTGAAAGGGCAGGGCAACGCCATGTTGTATCCCGACCCCTCGGTGCGCATTTGCGGCGACATCGACATGTGGGTGGACGGCACGCGGCGACAGGTTGACGATTTCGCCCGGCAAAGGCTGAAAAAGCTCGACCGCAGCTATCACCATGTGGATTACCCCATCCTGCGCGAGGTAGCCATCGAACTCCACTATACCCCTGGCTATCTTTGCCATTTCGGGCATAATGCCCGTTTGCAGCGCTTCTTTGAAGAGAGTAAGGAAAGCCAGTTCTCCAACTTTGTGGAGTTGCCCGGAGAGGCAGGAGCAATCGCTGTTCCCACCAGTGGCTTGAACCGCATTTACGAGCTGGTGCATGTGATGCACCATTTCATCAACCACGGCATCGGGCTGCGCCATTTCATCGACTATTACTACCTGCTCAAGCAAGGTTTTACCGCCGAGGAGCAGAAGCATGATGTGGAACTGCTCGACAAACTGGGGATGAAAAAGTTCGCTGCCGGCATCATGTATGTCTTGCAAGACATGCTGGGTCTTCCCGACCGCTGCCTGCTATTGCAGCCCGACAAACATTTAGGACAAACCATAGAGTGGCAGGTCATCAGTGAGGGCAACTTCGGGAAGATTGACGCGCGGTATGCCTCACTCGGCAAGAACGTCGTGCAGCGCTTTTTTATCAAGACCAGCAAGGTAGCACGCCTGCTCAACGTGGTGCCCGCGGAGGCTTCCACCATCCATGTGGCCACACTTTGGCACAGGATTTATGTGGCCACTCATTAGTTTTCAAACAGAAAAAGAATTGTTGACATGCAAGGAAAGGTCGCTTTTATAACAGGTGTAACCGGTCAGGACGGCTCCTATCTCGCTGAACTTCTGCTCGAAAAGGGCTATGATGTCCATGGCATGATTCGTCGTTCTTCTGTTGACTACCGTGAACGCATCGCCCATCTTGAGGGCAGGCCCCATTTCCACCTGCATTATGGCCATATGGGCGACTCCATGAGCCTTATGCAGATTATCGGAAAAGTGCGCCCCGATGAGATTTATAACCTTGCCGCACAGAGCCATGTGCAGGTGAGCTTCGATTCACCAGAGTTTACTGCCGACGTGGATGCCACAGGCGTTCTTCGCGTTTTGGAGGCCGTCCGTCAGTGTGGGCTGAAGGATACTTGCCGCATTTACCAGGCTTCCACATCAGAACTATATGGAAAGGTGGAAGAGGTGCCGCAAAATGAAAACACTCCCTTTCATCCTTACAGCCCATACGCCGTGGCCAAGCAATACGGTTTCTGGATCGTGAAAGAATACCGCGAGGCTTACAACATGTTCTGCTGTTCGGGCATCCTCTTCAACCATGAGAGTGAGCGCAGGGGCGAAACCTTCGTGACGAGGAAAATAACGTTGGCAGCGGCACGCATCGCACAGGGCAAGCAAGACAAGCTCTACCTCGGCAACCTCGATTCGCTACGCGATTGGGGTTACGCCAAGGATTATGTGGAGTGCATGTGGCTTATCTTGCAACATGACAAACCTGAAGATTTCGTCATCGCAACTGGTGTGCAGCACTCTGTACGCCAGTTCTGCCAACTCGCATTCCATTATGTGGGCATCGAACTAGAATTCCAAGGCGAGGGCATCAACGAAAAAGGCATCGACAAGGCCACAGGGCGTGTGCTCGTAGAAGTGAGCACCGATTTCTACCGTCCCACCGACGTGGTCAACCTCTGGGGCGATCCCACCAAGGCTCGTGCTGAATTGGGCTGGAATCCCCAGAAAACAAGTTTTGAACAGCTTGTAAAAATTATGGTTGACAGCGATATGGCCAAGGTCGCCGTGGAGCGTGCTTCGGAGCAAGTGCGCACCAACTTGGCTGAATATTTGGAAAAGGGCATCGTGAAATAACAAAAGCTGTGAACGACGCACTCGACAAATCAAGCAAAATCTATGTGGCCGGACACCGGGGGCTGGTAGGTTCGGCCATCTGGAACAATCTTCGTCAGCGGGGGTATCAGAACCTCGTGGGGCGCACGCATGCCGAACTCGACCTCACCGACCAGGTTGCTGTCAGAAAGTTCTTCGACCAGGAACAGCCCGACGCCGTTGTTCTTGCAGCCGCTTTCGTAGGAGGCATCATGGCCAACTCCCTCTATCGGGCCGACTTCATCATGATGAACATGAAAATACAGTGCAATGTCATTAGTGAGGCCTACGCCCATGGCGTGAAAAAACTCCTCTTCCTCGGCAGCACCTGCATTTATCCGAAGAATGCACCGCAGCCCATGAAAGAGGACGCACTGCTCACTTCACCCTTGGAATACACCAACGAAGAATATGCCATCGCGAAAATCGCCGGACTGAAAATGTGCGAGAGCTATAACCTGCAGTATGGCACCAACTACATCGCCGTGATGCCCACCAATCTCTATGGTCCCAATGACAATTTCCATTTGGAAAACAGCCATGTCATGCCGGCCATGATGCGGAAGATATATCTCGCCAAACTCATCAACGACAAGAACTGGCAGGCCATCCGCAATGACATGAACAAACGTCCCGTACAGTTCAGCGACAGGGACCAAAAATTCACCGTTGACGGCAGCGCACCAGAGGAACTCATCCTCAAGGCACTCGCCTTCTACGGCATATACGATAACAAAGTGGTGCTATGGGGAACGGGAAAGCCCCTGCGCGAGTTCCTTTGGAGCGAGGACATGGCCGACGCCAGCGTCCACGTGCTTCTTAATGTCAATTTCAGCGACATCATCGGCATGGAGAAATATTCCTCCGTCCACTTTGGCACGTCAACCACAGGAAATGTGGACCGCAACTCCAGTGTGGGCCGAGGCGGTGCCATCCCTGCATTGGGCGAAATCCGAAACTGCCACATCAACATGGGAACAGGCAAGGAACTCACCATCCGCCAACTTTCAGAACTCGTCGTCAAGGCCGTGGGCTTCACCGGAACTGTGGAGTTCGACGCCTCCAAGCCCGATGGCACCATGCGCAAGCTCATTGACGTAACCAAACTCCACTCCCTCGGCTGGACACACAAAGTGGAAATCGAGGACGGCGTCCAAAAACTCTTCGAGTGGTACCAGCAAAGTTTGGCGTAAAAAGATTTTTATCATCAAAACTATATTATGTTGACATTTATTATTCAAGCAAGAGTCGGTTCTTCCCGATTGCCAAATAAAATTTTGCTGCCTTTTCAAGGAGAGAAATGTATCCTTGAAATCATTATTGAAAAGTTGAAACAAGTTGAAAACTCCAATGTCATAATTGCTACCTCTGATAATCCTAATTGTGACCCGATTGAAACGGTAGCTAAGAAAAACGGAGTGGATTGTTTCAGAGGGGATGAGAATGATGTCCTCAAGCGTTTTGTCGATTGTGCCGAACAATTTGGTTCTAAAGATATTATCAGAGTTTGTTCCGATAATCCTTTTTTGGATTTAAAATCCATTATAGAACTAAAAACACTGGTAGAAAACATTGATTCTCCTATCGATTATGCCAGTTTCCTCGTCGAAGGCACTCCTTCGATTAAAACTCACTATGGTTTTTGGACAGAATATGTTTCTTTGCCAGCCTTGAAAAAAGTGATGGCAATGACAGACGAGAAATTATACCATGAACATGTGACGAATTTCATCTATACTCATCCTTCAGATTTCAATATCAAGTGGATTGAAGGGCCAGAGTGTTTAAAGGACAACAGAAATATACGTCTCACAACTGATACAGCAGACGACTTTTGTAACAACCAGCGTTTGTTTGCTGCCATTCAGGAAGAATTCAACAACCCGTCAATTGAAGACGTTGTTAATTATTTGAATTCACATCAAGAGTTCTATGTCACAATGATCAAGCAAATTGAAGAAAACAGTAAATAATTGAGATATATGAAAAGTACCTATATTATTGGAGAAATCGGCCAAAACCATAATGGCTCGGTCGATATAGCCAAATTGATAGTGGATTTGGTGAGAAGACCAGTACGGGAAGAAACATTTGGTTTGGAACTGAAGCCTATAGATGCCGTCAAACTGACAAAAAGAGATCTGAACGAGGAATTGTCGGCCTCTCAGATGAATCGTATCTATGACACCCCCAATTCCTTTGGCCGTACATACGGTGAGCATAGAGCTTTCCTCGAATTGTCCGATGAAGAACACTTTGAGGTTTATAAATATGCAAAGTCTAAAGGCTTGGATTTTGTAGAAACCCTGTGTGCCAAAGGATGTTTGTCGCTGCTGAAGCTTTTCATTCCCGACTATTTGAAGGTTGCCAGCCGCGATTTAACAAATTTGCCGTTGCTTGAAGCCATGGCAGAAACCAAAATCCCCATCATCCTTTCTACTGGGATGGCGGGCAAGAAAGAATTGGATGAAGCCTTGGAAACCATCACCCGTTATCATTCCAATATCTCAATCCTTCATTGTGTTTCACAATATCCGACACAACCCGACAATTTGAATTTGAATACCATTCTCTATCTCAAAGAGCATTATGGACAATATAAAATAGGCTTCTCTGACCATACGATTGGTATTTCCGCTCCATCCATTGCTGTGGGTATGGGTGCTGAAATCATAGAAAAGCACATCACTATCGACCGTCACATGAAAGGAACAGATCAGGCTGGTTCTCTTGGACCTGACGGCGTTTACAGAATGGTGCGAGACATACGTATTGCAGAAAGATGGCTTGGTGTAAAGGACTTGTATATTGACAAAAGTGTTGCCTCCGCAAGAGAAAAACTTGAAAGAAGTATTGCTACGCTTCATGATATGAAAGCCGGTGATGTTATTAAAGAGGAAGACCTCCACATGCTTAGTCCGGGCAATGGCTTCAAGTGGGATCAGCTCAACGAGGTGGTGGGCAAAACCCTTATAAACAATATACCCGCCAACGAGGTCATTTATCCTAAAGACCTGAAATAAGATGCTGCCTAAGTTAATCCTCACTGACATCGATGGCGTCTGGACAGACGGAGGAATGTATTACGACCAGACTGGCAATGAGTGGAAAAAATTCCACACTTACGACAGTGCCGGTGTGCTTTTTGCCCATCGTATGAACATTCCCGTTGGAATTATCACAAGTGAAGACACGAAAATCGTTGAAAGAAGAGCCACCAAGCTGAAGATAGATTATCTTTTCCAGGGAGTCAAGAACAAGCTTGAATGCGTTAGCCACCTTTGTGAAAAGCTTGGTATTACACTTCAAGAAGTAGCATATATTGGTGACGACTTGGGTGACATCCTTTTATTAAAACAAGTTGGCATGGCCGGTGTCCCCTCAAGTGCTCCGCAATATGTGAGGGATTTGGCAAATGTCGAATTGAAGAAGAAGGGTGGAGAAGGGGTCTTCCGTGAGTTTGTAGAGACCATTCTCGAGAATAACGGCACTAAAATCATTAATATCCTTTAGTTTCATGGACATCAGGGACCTTCATCTTGAAAAGGAGAAAGTGCTCTTTGTCGTTCGTACTCCTTTCCAGGTTCTGTGTGCTGTCAGCGCCATTAAGAATCTTCATTTGTCTTTCTATTCAATTGTTGCCCTTCTTGCCCCAGATGAGCCGCGCAACTCACAAACATTGAACGCTCTCGATTTCTTCAACGAAACCTATAAAGTCGAATATATAGGCAAGTGGAAAAGACGTTTGTTAAACCTGGCAGTTTTCTTTCCATTCCTTTCAAAATATAAATACATCTTTCTCGGTTACTTTAACGATTACAATTTGAGGCAATATGGGCTTTGCCATGCCAGTAACGGTGGTACGCTATTCTATCTTGACGACGGTCTGGCTTCCATTTCTTTGTTGCAGGGAAAATTGTGGTCTATTTTGACGAAATCGCAGATTTCCCGTCTTAATCTTGCCGCAAAGATTCGTCACGTTGACCATTCCCGATGTTTATATACCATTTATACGGGGCTGCCGAATAAAAAATACCGTATTTATGAAAACTCCTTGAGTTGCCTGAAGAACGCCTCCACGAAGTCCCAACCCCGTAGTGGTGTCTATTTCGTAGGGACTAACACCTCTCTTTATTGTGAGCGTCAGAAGATTTCATTTGAGAAGATGCAAGCCTTTATGGACACTTTCTTCAATGAAATCAAGCAGAAATATCCTGGAGAGTCCATTTTTTATTTGAAGCATGGTCGTGACAAATCGCAATTCTTGCCACAGTTGTGCCAAGAGCATAATGTTGAATTGATCTTGCCAGAGATTTGCTCAGAACTCCATCTGCTCAGTGCGGGGACGTCTCCTGTAATGGTGTGCGGTTTTACCTCTACCGTTCTTTTCAATGTGAAGCAGATTTTTCCAGATTCAGAGGTTGTCAATCTTTTGATGAACAGTCAGCAGCCTGAAACTGACTATGAAAGGTTGAAAGAGGCATCAAAGTATTATTCTGAGCATGGCGTCATACTTGATGAAAGGATTATTTAACGCGTGGCCATGACAAAGATAAAGGTCTTGGCATAGTCTGATGACCAAGAACTTGCCGATTTTATAAAAGTAGAAATCTTTCCATGATTGCGATACAGAAGAAAATAATGTCACTCGTCGGCAACAAGTCGTTGCGGAATGGAGTGTTCTTCTCGCTTTTCTCATTTATCAACAGGGGATTTTCTTTCCTGTTGCTCATTATTCTCGCCAAATACATCGCTCCGGCAGAATACGGCTATCTCAGCCTGTTCGCCACCGTAGTGATGCTTGAGTGTTACATCATTTGCCTCTCGTCAGAGGGCTATATGTCGGTGTCTTATTTTCATGAAGGCAAGGATCAGCTGAAATATGCTTTTTCCACGATTTTTTTCATCGGGCTGAGTGTTACTGCCATTCTCCTTGCCATAGTGACTATTGGTGGCAATTGGCTTGTCGACCTTCTTGAACTTCCACAACATGTTCTTTATATAGCCGTGTTCATCAGCCTCTTTACGGCTCTTGCCCATGTCAACCTCGATTATTTCAGGTTGAAGGAGAAAGTGAGGATATATGGAATTTTCAGTTGTGGTAACGCGTTGCTTAACTTTATTGTTTCCATTATACTTGTTAAGTATTGTCTGCTTAGTTGGCAAGGTCGCGTATATGCCCAGGTGGGTTGCTATGCATTGTTTGGTTTTTATGCAATATGGCTTTTCTACAGTCGCAACCTCATAACACTTGACATCAAACACAAGATAAAACCCATCTTGAAATGGAGCCTTCCACTCATTCCCCATCATGCCACTGCTTTCATCCGACAAGGTCTTGACCGATATATAATTAATTATTCCCACACTATTGCCGATGTGGGCCTTTTTAGTTTTGGTCTCAACCTGGCAAATGTTATTACCATGATTGGTTTTGGCTTTAATCAGTCAAATTGTGTGGAAATATATAGGATTTTAGGCGACAAGGAAATGCCCAATGCTGAGAAAAGACGGCTTATCCGTCGGCAGAAACGGACGATGGTCCTTGCCCTCATAGCATGTACAATTCTCGTGGCACTACCTTTTTATTTCCTTGTCCCGTTCTTCCTCCCACGTTATGCCCCTTCCATGAATTATTTTCTTATTTTGGCAGTTTATGGCTTTCTCGTGGGAGTTTACTATCTTTATGCCAACTTCCTCTTCTTTTATAAGAAAACGAAAATGATGATGTATATAACTTTCGCCTCTTCCTTGATCCATCTTGTGTTGTCGTTGTTACTGACGCCTATTTCGCTTTATTTGACTGCTTTGGTTTATTGCATTAGCCAGTCATGCTTTGTGTTTGCCATGATGCATTTTTCTAACAAGACTTTAAGGCAAACTATAGGCGCATAATACTGTTCTTTCCGCTATGTTCACTTCAATAAATATAATATTGTTCATTATTGGTGTTTTCCTTTATTTGAGGAAACCCGTATATGCACCCATTTATTATTTGTTTTGGTGCTCCTTCTTCGCTTTTGCAATTGACATTGTATTTCCGTTACAAGTAAATGAAGAAACCTATAAGTTCAACACATTCAGTATTTTATACATATTTTTTTGTGGCTTTTTACATATCACAAGAAATTTACAACACTACTGGAAAAATGATTTTTCGCCATTGCTTTTGTCCCTTCTGCTGATTTTTTATCTTGTTTTCTTGACTTATTACCGTGGTAATGGCACACGTTTTCTTTCTTTTTTCCTCCCTTGGTTTACCATCCTCCCCGTTTGGTTGATTCTTCTTACTGAAGAGGTTGATTGGGAAAAGTATGAGAAGTTTCTTCGCTATGCCATTATTTTGGAATTGGTATTGGGCTTATCGCAATATCTTTTAGGTCTTGGTTATAGTTCATTCGTAGAAGAATACGCAGAGAACGGAGCTGAAAATGTTGTTGGAACATTTAGGCGTTATAACGCGTTTGCAGACAACATGTCGCTTCTTATCTTGTCAACCCTTGCCATTCGGCTGGTGAAGGAAGTCCGCATTTCTGTTGTAGATTACGTCCTTATGGCAGTTGGTTATGTGTTGGTGTTTTATTCTGGTGCCCGTACCGAGTTGGCTGCATTATCTCTCGCTATTATCTTGTTGTTCTTTGCACGTTATAGGCACAACTTCAAGGCTCTTGCCGTATTGTCGGTGCTACTCGTGATTGTTGGTGCGAGGGTTGTACAAGGAACTGGTGAGGAAATCAACCGCAGTGAAGTGGAAAACAACGAGCAACGTCAGTTCCAGGCAATCAATGCTATTGGCGATAGTGAAAATGTTTACTTGGAAGAACAGTCCACCTTCGCTCTGTCCATTTTACTTTGGAATGAGTATATTTCTTCAGACAATTATTTGTTTGGTCCTGGGAAATTGTTTGAAAATCAGTTTGGCTATTTGGGGCTTGTATGTGAAGGTGGTGCTATGTACGATTCCTTTCTTGCTCTTTTTCTTTGTGAGACGGGTCTGATAGGTGTCGTTTTGTTGGTTCTTATTTTAATAACCATAATTCGTTCTTGTCAACGACCATCCTATGCTTTAGCTATTTTGGCCTATTTGTTTATAGTGTCGTTCACAGACTTTGGCCTGTTCCAAGGTAACAGTGCCATTTTCTTGTTTCTATGTATTGGTTATATTAATAAGTTCGAAGAAGAGATCAATTTGGGAGAAGATTTAGAAATATCAGAAAATGAATTGATTGAAGCCACAGCTTAAAATAGCCATGTTTCTTGTTGTTCAAAGTTATTAATTCTTTTAAATGCTAAATCTGTTAAAGAAAGTAAAACGCAGTTTTTCTCGTTATTTACGCCAATTTAATAGTTGGCGTTATACAATGAGGGCTAAAAGAAAACTTGGCAGTTATGGTACCTGTTTGAAAGTTCATGCTCCATGTGAGTTTGGTAAAAATGTGACAGTGGGAAACCATTGTAATTTCAACGGGATGAATTGTGTGGGGAATGGAAAAATCCATTTCTCTGATTACTTTCATTCTGGTAGCGAGTGCATGATTATCACTCAAAACCATAATTATGAGGGCGAGATGATTCCTTATGACAGTACATATATTTATAAAACTGTTATTATAGGTGAATGTGTGTGGTTTGGAAACAGGGTAACAGTGTCTGGCAATGTGACTATTGGTGAAGGTGCAATCATTGCAGCAGGTTCTGTAGTCTGTAAAGACGTCCCGCCATTAGCAATTGTTGGTGGAAATCCTGCCAAGGTTATCAAATATCGTGACAAAGATCATTATTATAAATTAAAGTCTGAGGGAAAATTTCATTAATGATGAATGCCAATTTCACAATAATCATTCCCTTTCGGGACAAGATGGACTTGCTGGAAAAGGCGGTGAGCACTATTCCTGACAGAGAAGATATACAAGTGGTCGTCATCGACAATAGTGTGAAGTCGATGGAGGGACAGTTCCACCACTCAAAGAAGTCCTTGGGGCTGCTGTACTTGACCTCAGACCCAACAAAGGGTGCTGGGCATGCGCGGAATGTGGGTTTGGACCATGCAACGGGTAAGTGGTTGCTTTTCCTGGATGCCGACGATTATTTCACAGAAGACGCATTTTCTTTTTTCGACAAGTATTTAGAATCTGCATACGACATCATATTCTTCAATGTGATGGGAGTTAAACTGGCCACTGGTGAGCCGAGCAACCGCGCTTCCTACATTTCCAAATGGATTAAGAATGGTGATGAAGGCATGATGCGCTACCGTTGTGGCACACCCTATTGCAAGATGATACGGCGGGGGCTTGTAGTGGAACATGGCATCCGTTTTCAGGAGTCAAGGGTTTCGAACGATGTGTGGTTTTCGTGCATGGTGGGTCATCATGCAAAAGATGTGAAATTGGATGCTTCGGTGGCTTATTGTGTGACGGAAGCCCCAAAGAATGCTTCGCTGACCAAGCAGAAGAGCCGCGACAACCAGTACACCCGTTTCCAGATTGCCGTGGATAAGAATGCTTTCTTGCAAGAAAATGGAAAGAGCCCGTTGCGTGCTCGATTGGTGACAGCTATTTTCTATGCCTTGCGTGACTTTGGCATCAAAGAAGCATCCAGGTATTTTCAATATGCCAGGTCTAAAAAACAGAATGTTCTGACTGGCAGAGGAGATTGATTCTGTTCTCGTAATGAATCTTTGTTGAGATTGTATTCTTCATTATCCAACGACATCTGCATTCTGAGAATAGTTAATTTGTGATATCTACGAAGCATATAACGATAGATTTGTTTGCATGAAGGATTTATATTATTCATTGATAATTATCATCGATTTCTTCAGGCTGTGGCCTTTATATTTGATCCTGTTCTATAAGACACGTATTAGGAAAGACAAAGAGGCGTTGAAGTGGTTTGAAGATATTGCTCCCTTCCGTCTTTCAATGTTCAGGTTGTTGGCCGAGAGACCCTATTATAAGATGGTTCTCTATCGTCGTGTGGGAGGGGTGAAATTAAGATGGTTTTTCGGCTCTTATCTCCTTTCTATCAACGGCAGACATAGTATGAAGTTGGGCGGGGGACTGCACATGGACCATCCCCACGGCTCTCATCTAAATGCCAAGAGTATAGGGAAAAATCTGAGCATCAAGCATAACGTGACAGTTGGCAATGCCAAGGGCGGTACCCCTGTCATTGGCGACAACGTAGCCCTTGGGTGTGGTGCTTGCGTGTTAGGCGACATTACAGTTGGAAACAACGTGAAGATAGGGGCCAATTGTGTCGTGGTAAAGGATGTGCCCGACAATGCCACTGTGGTGGGCAACCCTGCATATATCGTAAAACTCAACGGCGAGCGCGTGCATATCAAGCTATGAGTCGGTTTCTTGGGGTTTTGTTTTTCTTAGTTGCATTGTGCAAAGTTTCTGCCAAGGATAAACCATGTCAGCAGTTGATGATTTGGGACTTGGAGTATCTACAGTCTTGGAAAAAAGATACAAGACCCGACACTTGGAAGCAGACCATTATAAAAGAAGCAGAACTTGCCGTCAAGGGTAAGGCAGAAAGCGTGGTTGACAAAGAGTCCTCGCTTTTTGTAAGTAACAAGCACTACTACGTCAGTACGGCTCCTTATTGGTGGCCCGACACGCTGAAGGACGGGACGATAAAATATATTAGGAAAGACGGAGTAAGAAACCCTAACCGCTTAGGACAAGACCATGAGCGGTGGTCAAGGCTCAATCAGGCTCTGAAAAACCTGTCAAGGGCCTATTTCTTTACAGGCGACACTAAATTTCGTGATGCGTATGTGTCAAGATTGAGGCGGTGGTTTGTCACAAAGAGCACCCGCATGTACCCCAATTTTGACTTCTCCTCAATAGTTCCTGGACAAGGTGGCAACAAAGGGCGGCAATATGGGATTGTAGAGTTGTACGCCATGAATGACATCCTTGACAGCTACCGCCTGATGTGCCAGCTCAATGGCGTTGACAAAAAGACAACAAATGCATTCGAGAAATGGTGCAGAAACTTGATGACGTGGTTACGCCAGAGTGAGAATGGGAAAGCTGAAAGCCTGGCAACGGGCAATATCAGCACCATCTACGACTTAACGCTTTTTAATCTTGCCGTTTTCTGCGGTGAAAAGGTTATTTGCGACAGCATAACGAGTGCGTTTGCCACAAGCAGGCTCGAGCGGCAGATTATGGCAGACGGAACACAGCCCGTGGAATTGGCCCGTACACAGGCATATCATTACTCAATTTATAATTTGACACATATTGTGGATTTCTGCGTCTTGCAGGAAAGACTTGGCAGGCATTATTATGCTGAGCATCGCAACATCATAGACCGTGCCTTTAACTACTTGCTGCAATTCGTGGGAAACCGAAAGGCATTCCCCTATCAGGAAATTGGCGACTGGGATGCCTGTGAAAAGCTTCTGAAGAAACAACAGGCAAGATTGAAAACACTCAAGTAATAATATGTAAGTGCCGTAAGCAAAGAAGATAAAGGGGCACAGCACGTATGATCCCAACAGATAAATGTTGGTTCTATATTTGCTGACTTTTATTAATTCATTATTTCGTTTCTGTTTATAATTCAAGTGTTTCATCAAGATTCATTATTTAACTATTTATATGACTAGCACTATTAACATTACTCTTAATGTCCCCGATTTTTATCAGAAAGAAGAATTGACACGTCAGTTGACAGAGTATGGTGAACGCTTAATAGAACTTCGTATTTCCTCGATGAATCTTCACCGTCCTAGTAGTTCCTTTCTTAAAGGGTTCACCCTTTCAGATGGTATGACTTCGGATCAGCTCATAAGTGATTTTCTGAAAGAAAAATACGGTGTATGAGGCTCTTCCTTGATACAAATGTGTTTGTTGAATTTGTCGGCAGACGCAAGCAGTTTGCGCCTGTAAGCCGCATAATTGATGCCATCGCTTACGCAGAGCATTCTGCCTATATTTCTGCAGGCAGCATCTATACGTTAACTTATTTATTCGAACAGGGGCTAAAAGAACAAGAGGTACACAAGCCGGAGTTGACGAAACGTTTGAGAACACTTCTTGCCGATGTGCTTAATTTGGTTACAATAGTACAATTACCACATGTATGTGCAGAGGCTGCCATTTACGACGTGGCATTTACCGACATAGAAGATAGTTTCCAATATCATTGTGCATTTGAGAACAGGTGTGACGTTTTGATTACCATCAATATAAAAGACTATGAGAACGCAGATCAGTCAGATCTTGAAATACTGACTCCCGCTGCATTTGTTGATAAATATTTGAAATGACCAGTTTCTTAAGGCGCCATGTTGTTCAACATGTAAATTGGGGGAATCGACGCCGGTTTTGTTTTTTATGAAAAAAATATCCATAACCAAAATTATAAATAGATTGCAGACCATGGCGGCGGTCCGTCTGCATGAGAAAAATGAGGACGGATTAAGGTATATGCTTTTCTGTCCACGAAAGCCATCTACGCAGTTGATAGTTAGTTTTCCGGCTTGTGCCAAGAAAGGCTCGCGTTATAATTATCTTAGGACAATTAAAGACTATGATTGTTATAAGCTGTTCCTTCTTGACGAGGGGGCCAGCAATCATCGGGGAACTTATCTGCTGGGTGATGTTCACGAAAAGGTCCGCAGGCTTATTTCAGGCATCGTGGAAAAATATGGCATCAAAGAGTCTTTCTTCATAGGGTCAAGCAAAGGCGGCTATTGTGCTGTCGATTTTTCCTTCTTCATTCCGAATGCAATTCCCATCATTGCCGCGCCTCAGTATTTTGTGGGCTTCTACCTTAATTCCCAGTCTTTCCTCCCCAACCTTTGGGCAGTATTGGGAGGGGTGAAAATAACTGATGCCGGAATTGCAAAAGTTGACAACCGCCTGAGAGAGGTAATAGAGACATCGGATATTAAACCCTCGAAGGTTTATATCAATTATTCTGACAAAGAGCATACTTACGGCGAGCACATCAAATTCATGCTGGAAGATTTGCATAAAGCAGGGATTGAAGTGGTGGAGCAAGTAGAACATTACCCAAATCATGGCGATTTGATAAAGACTTATCCTACTTTTTTAAGAACTGTGTTGAAGGAACTTGTTGTTTAGAAACTGATAAACCTGAAAATGACAAACGTATCAGTAATTATTCCCCATAAAAATTCGGGCCTCTTGTTGAAGCGGCTGCTGGAGTCTGTTCCCAAAGATGAACAATACCAGGTGATTGTCTGCGATGACCACAGCAAAGATGATGAGCTCGGCATTGTAAAAGAGTTGCAACAACAGTACAATTTTGAATTGTATGAGAACGAGGGCTTTGGGGCCGGTGGTGCGAGAAATACAGCACTGAAGCATGCCGAAGGAAAATGGCTGCTGTTCGCCGATTCCGACGATTTCTTTATGTCACCGTTGGAAGAGATGGTGAAAAAGTATATGGAGTCGGACGCTGACATCGTTTACTTCAATGTTGACAGCTGTTATAGTGAGTCGTTGAAACCAGCCTATCGTGGCAAACATGTCAACGGCCTTGTTGAAACATATAAACGAACGGGAAATGACAAGGTGCTGAGATTTAAGCATTTGTCACCCTGGGGAAAACTTATTAAGACTTCATTGGTAAAGGACAACGATATAAAGTTCGAGGAGATTATTGCTGCCAATGACAACATGTTTTGCATCTTGACCGGACTGAAGGCCAACAAGGTGGTATGTGAGGATGTCGCTGTTTACATGGTTACATTGTCTGAGGGCAGCAGCATCACCACACAGCTGTCGAAAGAGCGGTTTGAGTCGAAACTGCATGCTACCATCCGCGTGAACAAGCTTCTTAGAAAGTCAGGGTATGGGAAATACCAGAAATCTGTCCTCTATTTCATCGGCATGGGCTTCAGGATAGGTTTCTTTTACGGACTGTCCGTTTTATGGGTGATTGTCAAGAATGGCTTGAATCCTTTCATCGGCTTGGGAAAAATTTTCCAGCCTCAGGAAATTAAGAAGAACATTGATATCCCTGTGGTACAGGAGAAAGCGTAAAAAATGAAGGTTATCTTAACATTGGACTATGAGCTGTACCTCGGTGCGAAAGCGGGAACAGTAGAAAGGTGTCTTGTTGAGCCCATGGCACAGTTGTTGAAGGCGACTGCTTTTTCTGGGGCCAAGTTCACGTTGCTTGTAGATGCGGCTTATCTCTACATGCTGAATAAAGAGAAAGACAGCCATGAAGCCTTGAAAAAGGACTACAAGGCTGTGACGGACAACCTTATGTTTTTACAAGAGCAAGGGCACGACATACAGCTCCATGTTCATCCCCAATGGTATTTTTCAAAGTTCGACGGCAAAGAATGGTGCCTTGACACAGTACATTATAAACTCTGCGACGTCGATGAAAAGAAGATGACGGAATTGTTTGTGGAGTCGAAAAGACTGTTGGACGCTGTCGTTGGGAAGCAAACGGTGGCATTCCGTGCCGGTGGCTTCTCTGCCCAGCCGACTGCTTTGTTGGGCCGGCTGTTCAAGGCATCGGGCGTTCGCATTGACACTTCTGTTTGTCCGGGAACCAGTTATGACTCCGATTGCCAGAAATATGATTATACAAATGTTCCTAATAAGTGCATCTACCGTTTTTCTGATGATATTTGCAAGGAAGATGTCAACGGCGATTTTCTTGAAGTGCCCATATCAATGATAAAGGTCAGTCCTGTTTTCCACTGGAAGTTAGCGGTTACGAAACTTGCCGTGAAATTCGGTGGCGGGGCACAATTCAGGCGAATGGGCGACGGTCAGAGCGTCAAGACGACGGGCAGCAGCATTCTTACACGAATGACGCGGACGGTGGACACCATGGCCACCATCGACGAGTTTAAAGCCTCGTTGCTGAAGTCGGCTTACCGCAAGGCCAAGAAGAGTGGGCAGGAGTATTTCTGCGTCTTGGGGCATCCCAAACTGGCCACTCCTTATTCCGTGGGAAAGTTGGCCGAGTTTTGCGAGTATGTAAAGAGTAAGGGCGATGAATTTGCCACATTGTCAGATTGTTATGAAGGATAGTTTAATAAGAACTGCAAAATATATTTACTATTATCTGCCGGAAGGCCTTAAAAGTAAAATAACCAAGAAGAAGCAGGAGCGTGACCTTCAGGCCGCTCTTGAAAGGGCCAAACGGGTGAAGATTTCCAAAGAGGAAGTCGAAAAAATCATTCAATCGCTCGACATTGGCGACTGCGATGTGATTTTACACTCCTCCACTATGAATATAGGCAAGATACAAGGAGGTGTAAAATGGATTACAAAGTGCCTTTTTGAAAAGGTGGGCCTTTCAGAACACGCCTTGCTGGTTTCTGCATTGCCCTATCGTGGACGTTTCAAGGACTATCTGGAAAAAGGTGTTGAGTTTGATGTAAGGACAGCTCCCATAGCTATGGGCGGCATCAACGAATATATAGGTTCATTGTCTGAAGCTCACCGAAGCATACACCCGACACATTCTATTGTGGCAGTGGGGAAGGGTGCGGAGGAATATGTCGGCAATCATCATCTTGACAAGACGCCTTTTGGCCCCAATAGTCCATATTATAAAATCATCAAGAATCGTGGCAAGGCTGTCATGTTCGGTGCATCTCTTGATAATTTTACCTGCGTCCATGTTATTGAAGACATGCTTGGCGATCTGCACCCGGTTAAGGTGTATGCTCCAAAAAGATATAAAGTGAAATGTGTGGACAGCAAGGGAAATGAATTGTTTGTGGAAACCCCTTCCCATGATGCACTTAAGGGCACCATACGACAGATGATGCCGCTGAAGCCGAAATTGTTGAAAAGGGGCATAATGAAGACGTGGCCCATCGGAGATTCGGACATAGAGGTTATAGATCTTTACGAGTTCGCTATTTTTTATTTGGAGGAAATCAAAAATGGCAACACTATTTATGGCAAGTCAAAAGTGTCGCCTCAGTTAAAAGAAAAAATTGAAGAATTAGAAAAAACATTGTAATAAGTAAAGAGTATGGAATTAAAAGACTTTTTGACTGCATTCGCAGACCAGTTTGAAGACACAGATCCTTCAGAGATAAGTGCTGACACTCTTTTCCACGATTTGGACGAGTGGGATTCCCTTATTGCACTTGCTGTGTTGAACATGTCGGAAAAAAAATTCGGGAAGCGTGTCACTTTCGATGAGATGAAAAAATGTGACACAGTGGAAGACTTGTATAACCTAATTGTTTCGAAGTAGGCTCATGCTGAACCCATTTTCACTTGAAAACAAGACGATAATAATTACTGGCGCTGCTTCGGGTATAGGAAGGGCAACCGCCCTTCAGTGCTCGGAAATGGGAGCCAAAGTGATTTTGGTTGACCTTAATGAAGAAGGGCTGAAAGAGACGGCTCGGTTGATGACAAATGCAGAAGTCGGAATGAGAGTTCTTGACTTGACGGACTTGGGCCAACTCGTGGAAATGGTTTCCACATTGCCGAAGTTAGATGGTGTTGTCAGCAATGCGGGAATCGTGTTGAGCTTGTTGGCAAAATTTAGTGAGGCGTCTGACATGGAGCGCATTTTTAGGATTAATACTTTTTCGCACATCAATCTTATCCAGCAAATCATTGTTCAGAAAAAAATAAATAAAAACGCGTCAATTGTTTTTACTTCTTCTATGTCTGGCGTTTATTGTGGTCTTGTGGGAGGCTCCCTATATGGTGCCACGAAATCTTCACTACTGGGTTATGCAAAAGCGCTTGCGCTCGAATTGTCGCCAAGAGGCATACGAGTGAATACCATCCATCCCGGGATGATTGAGACTCCTCTAACTAATAATACATCGCTTTCAAAGGAATTATTGGAGGAGGATGCTAAGAATTACCCGTTGGGCCGCTATGGTAAGCCAGAAGAAATAGCATACTCCATTGTCTTTCTTCTTTCTGATGCTACGGCATGGATGACAGGGACACAGTTGCTCATTGACGGCGGGTATTCTGTAAAATAATTAATATGGATGCATTTATTAAAGCAATTTCCTACTATCTTCCAGAGAAGGTGGTAACCAATGAACAGTTGGTTGAGGAGTTTCCGGAGTGGAGCGTAGAAAAAATAGCCAAGAAAGTTGGTATTAGTGAAAGGCATGTGGCTGCTGAAGACGAAACTGCTGGAGATTTGGCTGTAAAGGCGGCTGAGAAATTGTTCGCTGAGCATGACTTGAAAAAGGACGATGTTGACTTCGTTCTGCTTTGCACCCAAAGCCCCGACTATTTTTTGCCAAGCACATCGTGTGTCATCCAATCAAGGCTTGGACTTCCTGCCAGATGTGGCGCTTTTGATTTCAACCTCGGTTGTTCGGGTTACGAATACGGGCTGGCTGTGGCCAAGGGCTTAATAGTGGGAGGGATTGCAAAAAATGTTCTCCTTCTTACGGCAGAGACCTATAACAAACACATCCATCCAAAGGACAAAGGAAATCGCACCATATTTGGAGATGGTGCCTCTGCCTCTTTGATTTCTACAGACGGCTTTGCTAAGATAGGCGAGTTCGTTCTTGGATCTGATGGAAGTGGTTTTGACAGGCTCATTCATAAAACGGGTGGTATGCGTCAATACCAGCCCTTGAATGACTTGCATTTTGACGAGAACAACAATCCGTTGTCGAGTGACTACCTCTTCATGGACGGAAAGGCTATTTTTGATTTTACGTCCGATGTGGTTCCCGCCATGACCGAAGAATTGTTAAAGAAGCATGGATTGAAAATGGAGGATGTGGATTTGTTCGTGTTCCATCAGGCAAACAAATACATGATTAACTATCTTCGAAAGTTGATGAGCATTGACAAAGAAAAATTTTATGTGTTCATGGAGAACGTGGGCAACACAGTTTCTTCGACCATTCCCATTGCCCTTTGTGAAGCCCGTAAAGAAGGTCGGCTTCATGGTAAAGTTCTATTAGCTGGCTTTGGTGTGGGACTTTCCTATGGTGCCACAATCATCGAATGTAAATGAATTTATCGATGATCCTTATTTAATTTGGATACAGGTCATTTGAATATGGAAAGAAAAGACAGAGTTGAGTTGAACGGGATGAAAATTTTTCCGTTCTCTTCGCCCAGACAATTGCTGGAGTATGTAGATGCCCACAAGGGGATTTTGGTGGCCGTGAACGCCGAGAAGGTGACAAAGGCCACCGACGAAACAAGGGCTATCGTGAATAACAACATCGGCTATGCCGACGGTGCCGGCGTAGTGGTTGCCATGCACAAGCAGGGACATCAGGATGCTGTGCGTATTGCAGGATGCGACTTGTGGCTTGACATTATTCGTGAGAGCTACCAGCAGAAGAATTATTACCTTGTCGGTGGCAAACAGGATGTTATCGACGACACCGTTGCCAAACTCCGCGAGGAGTTCAAAGGCATTAATATCGTTGGTTTCCGCAATGGCTACATCAAGACCGACGAGGAGCGCAATGCCCTCATCCAAGATGTTGCCCAAAAGAAGCCTGACGTGGTTTATGTGGCCATGGGCTCTCCCAAACAGGAGTTCCTTATGGCAGATATGCTGAAAGTGCATCCCGCTATTTATCAAGGGCTGGGCGGCAGTTTCGATGTTTATACCGGCCGGGTGAAGCGTGCCCCTCTGTGGTGGCAGAAACATAATTTGGAGTTCCTTTATCGTTTCTTGAAACAACCTCAGCGCTACCGCCGCGAATATTATCGTCTGAAGTTTCTTGCTTGGATGTTGATGGGAAAATTTAATAAGAAGTAATCATTAATAGTAATATGGTAAATGTAATTGGACTTGGCTATATCGGCTTGCCAACGGCGCTGATGATGGCCTCACATGGAGTGGAAGTAGTAGGAACGGACTACAACAAAGAATTAGTAGCAACACTGAATGCCGGCAAGACCACCTTCAAAGAGGATGGACTTGACGAACTGTTTAACGATGCCCTGAAGGCTGGCATTAAGTTTACCACAGAGTATCAGAAGACAGACACATACATTGTTTCTGTACCTACGCCTTATGATAAGTTTTCCAAAAAGGTGGACGCCTGCTATGTGGTGGCTGCCGTCAAGGAAGTGATGAAGGTGTGCCCCAAAGGCGCAACGGTGGTCATTGAATCGACCATCAGTCCTGGAACTATTGATAAGTTCGTACGTCCTGTAATTGAGGACAACGGTTCCAAGATTGGTGAGGACATCAACCTCGTCCATGCTCCCGAGCGCATCATTCCCGGAAACATGGTGTATGAGCTGTATCACAACAACCGTACGATTGGTGCCGACAACCGTGAGATTGGTGAAAAAGTAAAGTCATACTATGCTACTTTCTGCCAGGGAGAAATCGTAGTGACCGACATACGCACGGCAGAAATGACCAAAGTCGTTGAGAACACTTTCCGTGCAGTGAATATTGCCTTTGCCAACGAGTTGTCGCGCATCTGCCGCCATGACAACATGGATGTATATGAAATCATCAAGATTTGCAATATGCACCCGCGTGTGAATATTCTGCAGCCGGGACCCGGCGTTGGCGGCCACTGCATTTCGGTTGATCCCTGGTTCCTTGTTGGCGATTATCCGCAGTTGGCCAAGGTGATTGACGAGTCGATGAAAACGAATGACAGCCAGCCCACCTTTGTGCTCAACCGCATTTATGAAATCATGCAGGAGAACAATATCACCGACAACCGGAAAGTTGGCCTCTATGGTCTCACCTATAAGGAAAATGTTGATGACTTCCGCGAATCGCCCACACTTCAACTGCTGGAGGCGCAGGAGCGCCATCTGGCCCGTCCGCTGAAGTGCTACGACCCGTTCCTGGAAAATCACAAGATTGCCTTGAACCAATTTGACAATTTCGACGATTTCCTCAACGATGTCGATATGGTGGTTATTATGGTAAAACACGACCATATCAAGCAAAACTGGGACAAACTCAAGGGCAAGGTCATTCTTGATTGTTTCAATGTTTGTCCGTTGGAAGGCACTTACCACATTTGATGCTTTATGAAAAAGGTAATGCTTGTATTTGGAACCAGGCCAGAAGCCATCAAAATGGCACCGCTGGTGAAGGAGTTCCAGAAAAACCCTCGGGATTTTGAAACTGTCGTATGTGTCACCGGCCAGCATCGCGAGATGCTGGACCAGGTGCTGCATATTTTCGACATACAGCCCGACTATGACTTGAACATCATGAAGCAGGGCCAGGACCTCTATGATGTTACGGCCCGTGTGCTGACGGGGATGCGCGATGTGTTGAACGAATGCAAACCCGACGTGGTGCTGGTCCATGGAGATACAACCACTTCGACCGCCGCCGCCCTTGCTGCTTTCTACCAGCAAATACCGGTCGGACATGTTGAGGCCGGGCTTCGTACGCGCAATATCTACAGTCCGTGGCCAGAGGAGATGAACAGGCAGATAACAGGCCGCATTTCCACCTTCAACTTTTCGCCGACCCCGCTTTCAGAACAGAATTTGAAGGAGGAGCACGCTCATGGTCATATCTTTGTCACTGGCAACACTGTCATCGATGCCCTTCACATGGTCGTGAACAAGTTGAAGACCGATGCAGGACTTGCTGAAGAACAGGTGAAAGTGCTGGCAAATGCCGGTTATGATGTGAGCCGCCTTGACGGAGGAAGGAAACTGGTGCTGATTACAGGCCATCGCCGCGAAAATTTCGGAGAAGGTTTCATCAACATGGTGACTGCCATCAAGGACCTTACCGAGAAATATCCTGACGTTGACTTTGTATATCCCATGCATTTGAATCCAAACGTGCGCAAGCCCATCCACGAAGTGTTCGGCGAAGACCTGAGCAATCTTGGCAACATGTTCTTCATTGAACCCCTTCAGTATCTGGAGTTTGTGTACTTGATGAACCTGTCAACAATTGTCCTTACTGATAGCGGCGGCATTCAGGAAGAAGCACCCGGATTGGGCAAACCCGTCTTGGTGATGCGAGATACCACAGAGCGTCCGGAAGCCTTGTCGTCGGGGACGGTCCACCTGGTGGGCACAAACCACGACCTGATAGTGTCGGAAGTGAGCACCTTGCTCGACGACCAGAAGGCATACGACAAGATGAGCAAAGCCGTGAACCCATACGGTGACGGCAAGGCCTGCGGCCGCATCGTTGATGCTTTGAGATAACATAAAGTTTGCTATAAATTCGACCAAGCCTTGTTTCGATTACAGGATCTTACTATTCTGACAGAAAAAGAAGAAGTAAGAAAAATTGGTGACGGGAAATTGCTTTTCAATGCCCTCTGTGCCAATTCGTTCAATGTGGCACAAAAGGATGGACTGCTTGCCGAGGCGTTGTCCCACGGCGACTATCTCATCCCCGACGGTGCGAGCATCTTGTGGGCGTGCCGGTGGCTGAAAGCAAAGTCGCAACCCAAAGAGAGAATAGCAGGATGGGATCTCTTCGAGATTGAGATGGAGAAGCTGAATGCCAGAGGCGGCAAGTGCATGTTCATGGGCAGCAGCGAAAATGTGCTCCGTCTCATTCGCGAAAAGGCGGCGCAGGTGTATCCGCGTATTCAAGTGGTGACCTATTCACCCCCTTACAAGCCGGAGTTTTCCGATGAAGACAACCGGGCCATCATCGAGGCTATCAATACCGCCGATCCCGATCTGCTGTGGATTGGCATGACAGCTCCAAAGCAGGAAAAATGGGCTTGGAGCCATTGGGAAGAACTGAATATTCATTGCCACGTAGGAGCCATTGGTGCCGTGTTCGACTTTTTTGCCGGAACGGCCAAGCGAGCCCCTCTGTGGTGGCAGCAGCATTCACTTGAGTGGCTTTTCCGACTTATGAAGGAACCTCGGCGAATGTGGCGCCGGTATGTTATTGGTAACCCCCTGTTTGTCTGGAATATCGTAAAAGAAAAATATGACAAATAGGACGTTGACGTCGGTCAGCTTTTATATTTAATTCTCCTCATAATTTATGAATACAGCAATTAAAAAGGCGTTCAAGCTGAATGCCGCAGTGACACTCTTCGATCTACTCACGTTTAACGTGATATGCTTGATGAGTTACTACGCCAATTTGTGGCCTTACGGCAGCAATCGGAATGCCGTTTCCTGGGATTGGATAATCGCCAATATCTGCTATTGTGTGGCATTGTATATGGTGCGTATCTCGTTCCACCGACGCATGTCCACCCCAGCGCGGATTATCAGGAACGTGGCCTCCACCACCATCTTCTTTGTCATTTTCTATGATGCAGTGTTGGGCATGGCCCACATGGTGGTGCCAGGGTACTGGCGCTCGCTTTCTATGTTGGCGGTTATTTTTGTCGTCATTTGTATTGAGCGCCTGAGTGTCAGGAAATTGCTATATGCTTACCGTAGTCATGGCGGCAATGTTTCGTATGTCATGATCGTGGGGTGGGGGTATGCCACCAAGCGCGTTATCGAATATATGAAGCAACCGCTCAACGGCTATTGGGTGAGGGGGCTGTTTTACGACAAGGAGGTGACAAAGGAAGAGTCGGGCGTGAACTATCTTGGAAAGGTTGACGAGGCTTTTGACTACTTGAAGGAAAACGACATCAACGAGGTTTACATCGGCCTTGCCAACGACGATGACGAGCGGATGCGCCCTCTTGTGGAGTATTGCCAGCTCAACATGATAAAGGTGTACTACATTCCGCAGACGCATTCTACGAAAGAGCACCACACGGTGCCCATTGAGTTCGGGCAGACTTTCGTGATGGCCCTCTACAACGAGCCGCTTATGAGCTACAAGAACCGCTTCATCAAGCGCGCCTTCGACATCGTTTTCTCCACCTTGTTCCTTTGCACGCTGTTCCCCATTATCTATATTGTTGTGGCCATCATCACGAAAATCAAGATGCCCGGCCCGGTGTTCTTCAAGCAGGCCCGTACCGGCTTCGACGGCAAAGATTTCATCTGCTACAAGTTCCGTAGCATGAAGATGAACAGCGATGCCGACAAGAAGCAGGCCACAAAGGACGACCCTCGAATCACCAAATGGGGCGCTTTCCTTCGCCATTCCAGCATCGACGAGCTTCCGCAGTTCATCAATGTGTTCAAGGGCGACATGAGCGTGGTGGGACCGAGGCCTCACATGTTGGCCCATACAGAGTATTATTCCAAGCGGATTTCCGATTATATGGTGCGCCATTATGTAAAACCGGGTGTCACCGGGTGGGCACAGACCCACGGTTCGCGCGGCGAAACGAAGGAACTTTCCGACATGGTGGACCGCGTGGAGAAGGATATCTGGTACATGGAGCACTGGAGCTTCTGGCTCGACATTCAGATTATCATCAAGACGGTGAAAAACGCCATTCAGGGCGATGAACAGGCGTTCTAATTTCATTTTTCACTTATCAAAGTAAATGGCTTTTCTCTATAAGTTAGCAAACTGGTATTTCACCAAACGTGCCATCCCCTATTGGGGCATCATTGCGCTCGATTGTGTCATCTTGCTGTTCTCGGGTTTGGTGTGCTTCACGCTCGAGCATGGTGTGGTGGCCACGTCCGAGGTGTTCTGGCAGTTGTTCTGGGGCCTTTGCGTAGCGCTCATTCCTTTCCTCATCGGCTTCAGGCTGTTGAAGACCTATTTGGGCGTGATGCGCTATACGGCCTTCGTTGACCTCTATCGTGTGGGCATTGCCAATGTCATAGGACTGATTATTGTCCTTGTGGCTAAATGGCTGGTGCAGAGTCATGTGTGGGTGTTTGTGAAGTCCAAGGAACTCATCTTTATGACCATCCTTGCCACGGCACTGATGTGGCTGGTAAGGATAGTGATGAAAGCCATGTTTGAGTATATCCAAAACAACGAACTCACCGCCCCCGTGTTCATCTATGGTGTGAAGAACGGCGGCATGAGCATTGCCCGTGCCATCCAGACCGAGCGCCCCAAACGCTTCCAGCTGGAGGGCTTTGTCAGCGATGCCAAGGACATGACCGGCAAGATGCTCATGGGCGTGGAAGTCTTTGAGAACGACGAGCGCCTGCCCGAGGTGATGCGGCTCAACGGCGTGCGCACCCTCCTGGTGTCACCCCTCAAGCACGACGCCTTCGCCAACAACCCCGTCATGGTGGACCGCATGATCAACTCGGGCATCAAGATTTTCACCATGAACCAGGCTGTGGCTTGGGACGGAAAGAGCGACATCTCCCCGTCGCGGTTGCGCGAAGTGGAGATTGAAGACCTGTTGCCGCGCGACGAGATCGACGTGGACATGAAAGCCGTGGAAAAGCTCCTCAAGGGCAGGCGGCTGCTCGTGACGGGTTCGGCGGGAAGCATCGGTAGCGAAATCGTGAAGCAGATAGCGAAGTTCGAGCCCGCACAGATGGTGCTCATCGACTCGGCCGAAACACCTCAGCACGACATCCGGCTGATGATGGCCCACGAGTTCCCGCATGTGAAGTGCGAAACCATCGTCACCAACATCTGCAACAAGACGCGCATGGAGAACCTTTTCCTCATGTACAAGCCCGACTATGTGTTCCACGCCGCCGCCTATAAGCACCTGCCCATGATGGAGGACAACCCCTGCGAGGCCGTGCAGAACAATATCGACGGCACCCGCATCCTGGCCGACCTGTCGGTGAAATACGGCGTCAAGAAGTTCGTCATGATTTCCACCGACAAGGCCGTCAACCCCACCAACGTGATGGGATGCAGCAAGCGCATCTGCGAAATCTATGTGCAGAGCCTCGACAAGGCCATCAAGGACGGCAAGGTGAAGGGCAGCACACAGTTCGTCACCACGCGTTTCGGCAACGTGCTCGGCTCCAACGGCTCCGTCATTCCGCTCTTCAAGGAACAAATCAAGAAGGGCGGGCCCGTCACCGTAACCCATCCCAACATCTTCCGCTACTTCATGCTTATTCCCGAAGCCTGCAAACTTGTTCTTGAGGCAGGAACCATGGGCAGTGGCGGTGAGATATTTGTTTTCGACATGGGCGCCCCAGTCAAGATTGCCGACCTGGCCAAGCGCATGATACTGCTTAGCGGGGCCACCAACGTGGAGATACAATACACAGGCCTTCGCGACGGTGAGAAACTCTACGAGGAGGTGCTCAACGACGAGGAAATCACCAAGCCCACCTTCAACAAAAAGATAAAGATTGCCACGGTGAGGGAGTACGACTTCGAGTCGGTGTCGAAGGCCATCGACCAGCTCATCCGCCACAGCTACCAGTATGACGTGATGAACACCGTGAAGGAAATGAAAAACATCGTCCCCGAATTCAAGAGCAACCACAGCATCTACGAGGTGCTCGACAAATAGCACCCGGATTCTTCAATCAATAAAGACGGCAGCCATGCACTTTGCTCAAGTGCATGGCTGCCGTCTTTATTGTCCATCTTCGTAATCTTCGTACGCATTCGCTGAAATACACGTTGTAACAGTTGTAGTTGTGTGCACTATTGCGACTGCAAAGGTACAACGAAACCACAACTGCTACAACGTGTATTTCAACGAATGCTTACGGTGATGCCGACAAGCTCGGAAAGGACATGAAAAAAGCCGCCCGGGGAGGGACGGCCTATAATTTAATAAAGGTAAAGACAAAAAAGAGACTTGGAAAGATAACTAGCGAGTCGATGACGGGTGTCTGAAGTGTTTAAGTGGTATCAATATACCATAGTGCCTACTTGCCCTTGACTGTGGATTCCCAACATATTATATTGAGAGACGACGCATAGTGCTTCATCAACAATTAAATTATTAACGCATATGATTAACAAAACAACAACCTCCAAGTTCAATGTCGGTGACATTGTAACTATCGCAAGAGATTACAAGGAGTTTGCGCAGCTTGACATTGCACAGCCGCAAATTCAGGTTTATTCTGTAATGTCCGTTAACGCGGATTGTACAATCACTCTCGCTGGTGTATTCTCAGACATACCGGCTGAATATGTAGTGGGCGTGCCTATAGAAGGTGAACTTAGCATGCAGATTTACTATGCCCCAGAATTGCAGGCACGCCATTATGTGCTAGGCAAAGTAAAACAACAAGAGGACATCTATTCTCGCCCACAATTTATGACAACATTGTCTGAAAGATTTCACGATACATGCCTATTGGAAAAAATGCAAGCCGCAGAATTCCATTTCGTCCATGAGTTGCAGCACTGGCTTAGAGTGCACTATGGCTATTCCAGAATTTGTATCAATCAATTTTTCGACATGAGAAAACCCATTATGGGGTAAGCAACGGGGATAGTAAGAAATCTCAGACGATACATAACAGTAACTAGGGAGATTGCGTTAAAGAATGTGACAGGGGGCAATTCCGTCCCCTGTCTTACATTCAGATTAATTATTGCGTAATATCCTAAACAATGAAAAAGACAACGGATATCAACGATAACAGACCTGTTACCATAAGCAATAAAGTTATCATACATCCCGAACTTGATGATGGATTTGTACTATTATAGCTTGTGTCGTTTGATGATATACTAGTTCGTTGTTGACTATATTCACATGAAATGAACTGGCCCTTTTCGTCAAAAGTCAAAACGTAATCTCTATATCGATATTTTAAAAGTTTGTCCAGCCCCTCTTCGGCGTTGCCCTCGAACTTCAATTCTTGGTGGCAGATGCATTTGCAATCTTCATAGTTGATACCAGCCTCGTACTCTGTTCCTTGATATTTTGCAATTAACAGCATCTCAAAATTGTATGAGCCGTCTGCATTTTTAAAATCATCTTTAAACTGATTTGTTATTCCACCAGGCAAATTTTGAAAAGCACGAGCTTGTATATTGATTTCCTTGACAACAGCATCATCGTTAGATCCATGAAAGTTTATAGCGTGCGACTCGATGAGCTTGTATATCCAAGAGCCTTGGTCTTTCATCTCATGAGCCTCTCTATTGTAACCGTCTGAAATTTCATATCCAGTCAGAAAGCCTCCCTCGAAATAGAAGTTGTAGTTAAATCTGCTACTATGCAAAACTTTATCATCAGGCGAATATGAAAGCCCCAGAGCATCGGCCACAAATTGAATAGTGAAATTATGTTCAGCAATAGCACTATCCAAATCGTATTCCATAGAAAAACGGCTATAATCATGCGAGAAATCAAAGTCTTGCATATAATAGCGAACCTCTGATTCTGTCAATGTTTTCCTACCAGGGCTTGCTATGATACATATAATATCCTCAGTCATTACCTTAAGACAAACAGATAATATGTCATCACTATCATCACCATAATTACTTGGGTGATTATAGTTGGTATAACTATAGAACTGATTGTGTTCATATCCTAATGCCTGAAGGTCATCATTGGTGGAACCACCCTCTTTGATTTCTTTACATAAAATCCATTGATTGTCTTGTTTAATAAATACGCCCATAAATTTCCTAAATTCCGCAGTACTTTAGTTTAATATTCTTTGTAAGTGCCTGAGCAACAAAAAGTTGCTCGGTGTTTTGTCATGTCAGAAAGTTCACTTGCCTTAGTGCTGCAAATAAAAACAAGCAAAATCATCGATGACATGGCAAAGGTAATCAAAAAATCTGAGAAAATCACCGCTTTTGGTGGAATATTTTTCGTTTTGGACAAATTTGACCGTATTCAGTCCTCTGTAATCGACTCCCACCTGGGACTTCGCAGTACGCTGACAGGCTATCAGTACAGCGAGATTATACGGGCCGTATTCTCCGTGTTCTGCTGTGGCGGCGACTGCATGGAAGACCTCAACCTGTATCTGAAGGGCGTGCTTACCGAGCGTCCGCACACGCGTGTCCCGAGTGCCGACACGGTGCTGCGCGGCATAGATGTGCCTCTTCGGGGTGGAAGCAACGGACAGGGTCATGAGCTTCCTGTTCCGATTCATCGCCGTGCCGGCCAAGTGGATCAGGACGGCAAGGCAAAATGTACTCAACGTCTACTCAGGCAGGCCAAACGACCTCATCTGGGCTTACGGATAGGAAGAACACCTTCGCGGGACATTCAAGCCGCCAAAGCGATTTTGGGGAAAGGGGAAATCGTGCGCCCAAGTGCGATATCTTGTAAAACATTATTACTTACTGCGGTTATGTGGGCAATCCATTGGGTTCATGTCCCAATATTATGCATTAAAAATCTTCTGCGGATTTTGGGATTAAGGCTTATCTGTGATTTGCAAAGATGGAAGAATATTATTTGATTTTTTAATCAAAAAGTGTAAATGTTTAAAGTCGTCAATCCGAACTGCTTTTTTCGAAAATGGGGCAGGTTTATCTCACGACCTTCCGGCCATTGTGAATGTAGAGGCCGGTGGTGGTGGGCTTGCTGTTGAGTTTTCGCCCGTCGAGAGTGTACCAGCCGTTGCTTGGACGTTTGTTGTTTTCGTTCTGGGGCGAAGGGGTGGCGATGGCCGTTACGGAGCCTATGGGGACAATCCGCAGGGTGCTGTCGTAGATGCCGCCGGCGTAATACATCATTTCTTCTGAGTTGTTGTAATACAGCAGTTCGGGGTTGATGCCGAAGCCGGGGTCTTCGTATCTACAGTCGTAAAGATTCAATTCCCTTGCGCCGATGATGGGGGAGTTTTGCGAGGTTCCCGGTTCGAGCAGGACGTTTGACTGGGTTACGTCCACGAATGTGTTGTATCCGCAGAAGAGGGGATAGCTGGCCTCTGCATTGAGATGCACCAGGTTGATGCTGAGCGACCGGAAGTCGGCGAGACTGATGCCTTTGTCCCACGCCCTGATGGTCAGCCCCATGCCGCTGACGGTGGTGTTCCCGTCGAGCACCAGTCCCGACCCTTCCTCCACTTCAATGGTGTTGGAGCCGTTGCATACGATTTTGAAATCGGGCATTCCCTCGATGTTGAAGTCGATGAGTCCGTTGTTAATGCCGTCGTCGTAGCCGTAGATGTGGATGTTGGCATTGTCCAGGGTCAGCGTGTGCGTGATGGGGTCGAACGTTGCCGTTCCCGAATCCATTCCGCCGATGTTGTCTTTGTTCTCTGTGGTCACCCTGGTGCCGCCCACCCACAGCCTGTATTCCAGGGGCTTGGAGTCGGGTTCTATCACCACCTTGTCTTTGTAACCGACTGTTTCGTAGCGCAGGTATTGATATTTCAAATAGTTGAATTTGTGGGCATCTCCGTATAGCCATGCCCCGTTGATGTATGGGTCGGTGAAGTGGCAGTTGTTGAGCGTCATGCTATACAGCCGGTTCACGGTGTTAAAGTGCCCGGCGTTCTTTGGCTCTAAGATGAAGCTGTTGACTTTTGTTCCGTCGATGGCGATATTGCCCAGCCCGTCGATCACTTCTTTTTGTGCGGCGGCATAGAAATCCTGCACTCCCACTTCCAGCATCTTGGTGTTTTCAATCCATACGGCCGTAGTGCCGTCTGCCGTCAGCCGCCCGTTGCCCGTCAGCTCGGTGTTTCCGTTGATCATCATTGCTATTTCCGAACCGTTCAGCTGGCATTGCCCCGACACCACGATTTTCAGTCCGTCGATGCCTTCCACGCGCTGCTCTGCCGAGAGTCCGTTGGCGATGCAATAGTCGCCCTGGCCCGTCACGTTGATGACGGCATTGTCGAGCGTCAGCGTGTTGTTCGGAATGTCATAGCTTGCGTTGCCGCTTGTAATGGGCAGCGACCTGTAGTTGGCCGAAGTCACCTTGTTGCCGCCCACCCACAAATCGTAGCTCCTTAAAGAAAGATAGCCGGGGTTGGAAGGGCCGCCGTCCAGGTGAGCGTAGGAGCAGCCTTGATGGCTGGCATCGAAGGTGGTGCCGGAACTGCCGCAAAGTTCGAGACAGGAAGAAAACATGTCCGTGTCATCCGTAACTGCACTCATGTTCCATCCTGCACCCCCATAGATTGTCTTCAGATTTTTGCAATTTTGGAACATAAAGGAGAAATCTGTCACGTTTCTTGTGTCCCAGCCACCCAGGTCAAGTGTTTCCAATTCGTCACAATTTGAGAACATTTTGGACATTGTTGTTACACTGCTTGTGTCCCAGCCAGTCAAGATGATGTGGTTAAGACGAACACAATGATTGAATGTTCCTTCCATGTTTTTGATGTTGCTTGTGTCCCAGCCACCCTGATTAAGGGTCGTCAGAGCTATGCAATAATAGAACATCTCAGAAATGTCTTCCACCTTGCTTGTGTCCCATCCTATCAGATTAAGACTCGGCAGGGCGTTGCAATTATAGAACATCCGAGACATGGTTTCCACCTTGCTTGTGTTCCAGCCGCTTACGTCAAGTTCTGTAAGACTTCTGCAAACATGGAACATATCATTCATCTTCGTCACATTGCTTGTGTCCCAGCCGCTTACGTCAAGGGTTGTAAGGGTAATGCAACCCTCGAACATGTGGTCCATCCACTTCACGTTGCTTGTGCTCCATCCGCTCACGTCAAGGTTTGTAAGATAATAGCAATCGTAAAACATGTATTGCATGTACTCCGCTCTCCCTGTGTTCCATCCGCTCACGTCAAGGTTTGTAAGACCAAAGCAATTTGAGAACATGTGATCCATCAACCTCACTAACCCTGTGTTCCATCCGCTTACGTCAAGGCTTGTAAGGGATTCGCAATGTTGGAACATATAATTCATGTTCGTCACTTTCCCCGTGTCCCATCCGCTCACGTCAAGTTCTGTAAGGCTTTTGCAATAATAGAACATGTAATTCATGTTCGTCACATTGCTTGTGTCCCATCCGCTTACGTCAAGGGTTTTCAGAGAATCGCAATGATAGAACATGTAAGACATGCTGGTCACATTGCTTGTATTAAAACTATTTACATCAAGGCTTTTCAGATTTCTACATTCGTGGAACATTTCACCCATATCCGACACGTTGTCTGTTATTAAGTTCCTGATATTGGTAATGGTTTTCAGTTCGGACTGATTGTAAAACCACTTATAGGTAGTTGTAGGCCTGTAGTTGGAAAATGACTGTGCGAACACCACCTTTTCGAATTGCTTGCCATCGGAAATCCAGCCGGGCTGGTTTGAACCCGTGTTCAACTCATACTTGTCGCCTTCCCTGTCGGATTTATTGTCATCGTAGTAGAAAGCGAGGGTGCTGTTTCCCGAGGTATAGACGGCGTAGGCTTCCTTCGCCATAGCGCGCGTGCCCGAGACCATTGCTGCGAGCATCAAAATGAATATGGTTTTCGTTTTCATCTCTTTGCTTTTAAGGTTGTTAGTTGTAATCCGATTGCAAATATACAATTAAAATTTGATTTAACGTTAGTTCGTTCTAAAAAAAATATCTGTTTTGCAATGGATAGGGACATGGATAAAAAATGGTAAAAATATTTGACAAAATAAGCCTTTTTGTTGTGCTTTTATAAGTTGTTGAGTTTCAGTCATTTGCAAATTGCTCCGAGTTTGACCGCAAATTTCGGGGAGAGATTTGCCAATTCTCTCCCCTCAAACTGCCAAATTTCTCCTTGAAATATGCGGTCAAACCTCTTGGGGTAACTAAAAAAACCATGAAAAATCTTTACAAAATGGAGAGCCGATCCAAAAGGGTTGATCAGCAGGAGCCAACGCTTCCAAGCATCGGGTCAACCTCTTTTCAAATGTTCGGAAGTGTATGGCCGCTCCGACGCCCGGAGGCATCGGTTCCTGTGGAATTGGCTCTGCCCCCCAAAAAAGACGGGCCAATGTGCAACTTACCTCTAAAGAAAACTTAATTTCTTTCACCGTCTGGCCATTTAATCGATTTTTTTCCTTACATTTGCAGTTTAGAATCGGCTTTTGTATGTTTAAGCGACTCGAAATTGCTTATAAAGTTGGCAAAAGTCGGTTCATAGGACAGTTTGATTATATCGTAAAAGAATAAATGTGATGGACATTAAGAAAGCCGAATTTGTTATCAGCAGCCCCACCGTGATGCAATGCCCGAAGGACACCAAGCCCGAGTTTGCCTTCATTGGCCGGAGCAACGTGGGCAAGTCGAGCCTTATCAACATGCTTTGCGAGCGCAAGAAGATGGCCAAGACTTCGGCTACTCCCGGCAAGACGCTGCTTATCAACCATTTCATAGTGAACAACGAGTGGTATATCGTTGACCTGCCGGGCTATGGCTACGCCAAACATTCGAAGGTGGTGCGCAAGAAGCTGGAGCAGATGATCAGCTCCTACATCCTTCAACGTGAGCAACTTGTCAACCTGTTTGTGCTGATAGACATCCGCCATGATCAGCAGCTCATCGACCGCGAGTTTGTGGACTGGCTGGGGCAGAGCGGCGTGCCGTTCAGCATCGTTTTCACCAAGGCCGACAAGCTGGGACCGGTGAAGGGAAAGGCCAATGCCGAGGCGTGGATGGAAAAACTGGAGGACACCTGGGAGGTGCTGCCGCCTTATTTCATCACCAGTTCGGAGAAAAAGACCGGGCGCGACGAACTGCTGGGGTATATAGAAGATATTTTAAAAAATATGAAAGATTGAAGATGCCCATAGTTGTTGCGAGCGAATCGTAAGAACGAAAGGCCACTCGATGCCGCCGTCTGATTTTTCACTTTTCACTCTTCATTTTTCACTTTTCACTTTTCACTTGTAGTTCCTCATTTTCATGGCCGTTCCATACGTTGACATTCAGAACCTTACGAAGTCTTTCGGGGCATTGGTGCTGTTCCGCAACATCTCCTTCGGCATTGCCGAGGGGCAGAAGGTCGGGCTTATTGCCCAGAACGGCATGGGCAAGAGCACGCTGCTTTCGGTGCTGACGGGACAGGAAGGCTACGACTCGGGCTCCATCATTTTCCGCCGCGACCTGCGTGTGGGATTTCTGGAGCAGTCGCCGCGCTTCGACCCTGCCGAAAGTGTTCTCGATGCCTGTTTCAACCATCATGGCGAGGAGGAAAGGGTGCTGAAAGCCAAGCAGATACTAACACAACTGAAAATCGGCGACCTCAGCCAGCCCATGGGTCAGCTGAGCGGCGGTCAGCAGAAACGGGTGGCCCTGGCCAACGTGCTCATTACCGAGCCCGACCTGCTCATCCTCGACGAGCCCACCAACCACCTTGACCTGGAGATGATTGAGTGGCTGGAGGATTTCCTCTCGCGCGGCCATAAGACGCTGCTCATGGTCACTCACGACCGATTTTTCCTCGATCGCGTGTGCAACATCATCCTGGAACTCGACAACCAGACCATCTACACCTACCGCGGCAACTACAGCTATTTCCTGGAAAAACGCCAGCAACGCATCGACAACACCCGTGCGGAGATAGCGCGCGCCAACAATCTGTATCGCCGTGAGCTGGAATGGATGCGCAGGATGCCGCAGGCCAGGGGCCACAAGGCGCGCTATAGGGAGGAGGCCTTCTATGAACTGGAGAAAGTGGCCAAACAGAGAATCGAGGAAAGACAGCTCAGGTTGAAGTCGAACAATGTCTATATAGGAAGTAAAATCTTTGAGTGTCAGTATGTTTCAAAGAAATTCGGCGACAAGGTCATCCTCAACAATTTCTACTACAACTTCTCGCGATACGAGAAAATGGGCATCGTGGGAAACAACGGCGCGGGGAAGTCAACGTTCATACGCATGTTGCTGGGCTTGGAGAAAATTGACGAGGGGAAATTCGACATCGGCGACACCGTGCGCTTCGGCTATTTCTCGCAAGAGGGGCTGAAGTTCAACGAGCAGCAGAAGGTCATCGACGTGGTGAGAGACATTGCCGAATATATCGACCTTGGCGGCGGAAGGCATTTCTCGGCCAGCCAGTTCCTTCAGTATTTCCTCTTTTCGACCGAACAGCAGTACAACTATGTCTATAAGTTGTCGGGGGGTGAGCGCAGAAAGCTCTACCTCTGCACGGTGCTGATGAAAAATCCTAATTTCCTGGTGCTCGACGAGCCCACCAACGACCTCGACATCCAGACTTTGCAGGTGCTTGAGGAGTATTTGGCCGATTTTCCGGGATGTGTTATCATTGTTAGCCATGACCGCTATTTCACCGACAAGGTGGTTGACCATTTGCTTGTTTTTCAGGGCGACGGCGTCATCAAGGACTTCCCGGGCAACTACACGCAGTACCGGCAATGGTGCGCTTTGCAAAGCCAGTCGGTTGAAACCACGAAAAAGCAGCCTGTCGGGGAGAGCACGAAAAAGACCTACCGCCACGATGAGCGGCGGCGAATGACGTTCAAGGAACGGCGGGAATATGAGCAGTTGGAGAAGGAAATAGCCGCCTTGGAGGAGGAGCGGAAACAGCTTGAAGATCAGCTTTGTAGTGGAACGTTGAGCGTGGAGGAACTCACCGAGAAAAGCAAACGGCTACCGCTGCTGAAGGATGAACTTGATGAAAAGGAGATGAGGTGGCTGGAGTTGTCGGAGATTGAAGCTTCATAGCGGGCCGAAGGTGTAGGAAAGCGCGTAAGCGTCTGTCAGCGTGTAAAATACTGTTGCTTGTTCGTGCGTTTTCATGTTTTCGGCAAGTAATGTTCCTTGTCTTTCCAGTTGGAAAGGCAGCACAAGTATCTGCTGGAATTGCAGGTCGTCGGCCGAGAAGTATTTGTAAACGGCCTCTTTTACCGTCCAATAAACGAGCTGGTGTTCCACGTCCCGGGCCTTTTCGTCGGGGCGCAGAAAATGGTCGGCAACATTTGAAACCCGTGGACTGATGTACTCGATGTCAACGCCGCAGCGCCTTTCGTCCGAAAGCAGGATGCTGCAATAACCCTTTGTGTGGCTGATGCTTAGGTGGGGACCGTCGGCAATGAACGGCTCGCCGCTGGCGCGGTGGTCGATGACGGCTGAGGCCGACGGCAGCATTTCTGCCAACAGCAACCTCACGCAAATGTATTCAAGCCTCCGGCTCACCGACTTGAAAGAAGCTGACGCCTGATGGTCGAGCAAAGGGAAATCCTCCGGCTTTTCCGTCATTTTCCATAGACCCAGCAGGCCTTTTCCTGCCACGGGCTTAATAAAGACAAGGGGCATGGTAATCAGTGGTTGTCGGAAAGTACAACCTTAACTTTTGAAATTCTCCGCTCCTCAATCTGCAGAATTTCAAAAGAAACTCCATTATACACTATTTTTTCGTGAAGAGTGGGAAATTCCCCCTTCAGTTCAAGAATGAGTCCGGCAATGGTGTCGGCATCGCCTTCCGCTTCCTCAAACGCATTCTCGGGCAGTCCGACGATGCGGCAGAAATCGCTGATAAGCGTCTTTCCTTCAAAGATATATGTGTTTTTATTTAACTTCGTGTGAGTCTTTTCCACCTCGTCGTATTCGTCGTTTATTTCCCCGACGATTTCTTCGAGAATGTCCTCCAAGGTCACGATGCCGCTGGTTCCGCCAAATTCGTCCACCACGATGGCGATGTGTACCTTGTTATCTTGAAATTCCCTGAGCAGGTCGTCGATTTTCTTTGTCTCGGGAATGAAGTAAGGGGGGCGTATGAGGCTTTGCCAACGGAAATTGGCGGGCTTGCCGAGGTGGGGTAGGAGGTCTTTGATGTAGAGCACGCCGCGGATGTTGTCGCTGTTGTCCTGATAAACGGGAATGCGGCTGTAGTTGTTTTCCACCACACATTTCAGCACGTCGCTGAACGAACTCTTGATGTCGAGGTCCACAATGTCTTTACGGCTGGTCATCACCTCGCGGGCCATCTCGCCGCCGAAGCGTATGATGCCTTGCAGCATGCTTTGTTCGTCTTTTATTTCCTCCTTGTCGGTGAGTTCCAGGGCCTGTTCCAGGTCGCGGGCACTCAGAACATGGTTGTTTTTCTGCGCCACTTTTTCAGCCAGTATGCCGCTTCTGAGCAGAATGGTTTCCATGGGCCAGAACAATTTGCGGAAAAACAAAATGCCGCCCACTACGCGCCTGCAAAAGCGCAGCGGGTTCATGCGTGCAAAAATCTTCGGGATGATTTCTCCGAAGAGCAGCAGCAGGAATGAAAGAAGGATGGTGATACAGCAGAACTGCAGCCAGTATGCATTGCCGAAATTTACAATGCGGGCAAACACATAGTTGCAGAGCATGATGATGGTGACATTCACAAAGTTGTTGGCTATCAAGATGGTGGCCAGCGTGCGTTCGCTGTCCATGCGCAACAGTTCAATCTTCTTGTCGGCAGGTCGCCGTTCGGGGTCCAGTTGGTTGATGTCGCTCGGTGAAAGGCTGAAAAAAGCTATTTCGGAGCCGCTGGCAAAGCCCGACAACAAGAGCAGGCCCAGTGCCAGCAAAGCAGAGAGGGTGACACCAAGTGATGGCGCCGTGAACTGTACTTCCTGAAAAGAGTTGATTAAACTTGTTAAGTCCATTTTCGTTTAGAATGGCAGGCCGCCTTCTTGTCGTTTGTCGTCAGTGGCGTTCTTGTTTTCCGAGGCACTGCCAGTAGGCTGTGTCATGTTTTTCGGCGTAAGCATTTCCATGTTTTCCACATAGATTTCAGTTACAAACCGCCGTTCACCCTTCTTCGTGTCGTAGAAGCGATAGCGTATTCTTCCTTCCACATAGAGTTTGTCGCCAGTATGAACATATTGCTCAACGATTTTTGCCAACTGTTTGAAAAACACAAGATTGTGCCAATCGGTATGGTCGGGAACCTGTGTGCCGTTAGGCAAAGTGTAACCCCTTTCCGTCGTGGCTAACCTTACTTGAGCCACGGCTTGGTCGCGGTCGTAGTAAGTAACGTCGGGTTCCTTACCAACATTGCCGATCAGCATCACTTTGTTCATGGCGCGGTATTAGTTTTTCCAGTAACCCATGAACCTGAACTTGAAATTCTTTCCCTTTGGCGACGGGAACTGGCTTCTTTCGTCCACCCTTTCCCTGAGGTGCTCCACAATCCTGTTGTAGCAGTCCATTGCCGACACCGCCTTGCAACGTGCCACGAAATGCGTGTCGCGATATTCAAATTTCCCGGTTGTCGGCACCATCACCACGCGCTTGAAGTCGAGTTCCCCTTCGTACCATCCTTCGCGGATTTCGTTGAGTTTCGACACTGCCGAGGGCGCATCCTTACTGTCGCTTCCCGCCGATGTCCTGACGGCTTTCTTCTGCTTGAAGTCAAGCATGGTGGCAGCCTCCGTCTTGATAATAATAAAGTACACTCGCGGGCGCACCTTGTACCGTTTGGGATAGTACACGTCGCTTGCGACATAGTCCCTCACGTCGGCTTCGAGCTCTGGTGTGAGGTTGATTTCAGGAATGGAGGCAAGGAATTCTATGGCATCGTCAACACTGCTGACCAGTGTTTCACTGTCAAAATATCTTAAGTATAAGTTCATGGAATAATGTTTTTCATAAAAAAACGAGCGGCAAACGGGACTCGGACCCGCGACCCCGACCTTGGCAAGGTCGTGCTCTACCAACTGAGCTATTGCCGCAAAAACAAAGAATTTGGTGAAGAGGAGGAGACTCGAACTCCCACGTCGCACTTGACACTACCCCCTCAAAGTAGCGCGTCTACCAATTCCGCCACCTCTCCATCAAAAATGCATTCTGAATAACATTGTGCCCAGAACAGGACTCGAACCTGCACGCCTCGCGGCACACGCACCTGAAACGTGCGCGTCTACCAATTCCGCCACCTGGGCTTTCGCATCGACGAAATAAATCCAACATCTATTCCGCAGTTGTTATTCAGAATGTTGAGCGGCAAACGGGACTCGGACCCGCGACCCCGACCTTGGCAAGGTCGTGCTCTACCAACTGAGCTATTGCCGCTTTTCCCTCTCAATGAGGAGCATTTCTCTAAATGCGGTTGCAAAGGTACATATTTTTCGTGAACCGCCAAAACTTTTCAACATTTTTTTTTGAAAAATCGCCGAAAAGGCTAAAAAACACAGCCTGTCAGGTGCGCCACATTATATTAATAAGTGTTCCGCCCGGTGACAATCAGGTATCTCGTCTTGGCCTGCAAATACTCGCTGATGGCCGAATGGCGCTGTGTGAGCGCCTGTTGCTGTTGTCGCTGAGCATCCAGGAGCACCGTCATTGTGGACAGGCCGCCTCGGTAGTGCTCACGGCAGATGCGCAAGTTCTCTTCCGCCCTTGTCACACTTTTCTCTGCTATCTGCGTCTGCCGGTATGTGCTTTCCAGATTGTCGTAGGCATCCTGTATTTCCAAAGACATCATTTCAAGATTGTCTTTCCGGAAGTCGATGGCTTTCTGCTCCTCAATTTTTTTGCGCTTGTATTCATGTTTCTCACTCCAGAAAGGACTGATAGGAATCTGAACGCCGACAATGCCAAGGACATTGCTGTCCCACTTGGACAGCAACTTGCTGTATCCTGCCCTGCCGCCAATCATCACGACAGGCAGCATGTTGGCTTTGGCTATCTTTCGCTCAAGCACAGATTTTTCTACCCAGATGTCAAGCAGTTGTGTTTCTGTACGGTTGTTGATGGCATTCTGGGTGCTCATCATCAAGGTCTCTGGTGCAACGATGTCCGCATCGAATGTCATGTCCACGTCGATGTCCTTGTCGGCTATGCCGATGTGCTTGGCAAGGGCCCTTCTCAAGAGTTTGCAACTGTTTTGCATCCTGATTCTTAGTGAGGACAACTCGTCTTGCATGAGCTCCACGCTCAGCACGTCGTTTTTGTTTGTCATGCCGTTCTCATAGATGTTGACAGCATCCTGATGGATGAGAGCAAGACTCTTTTCCATCGCATCGAGCGTCTTGTCGGTCTCGTGCAGCTCGACAATTTTGTAATAGAGAAATTCCGTGGCCATGACAACCTTGTCGTCGGTCACTTCCATCAACATTCTCCGGCCGTCCACCTGTAAGTCGGCAAGTTTGTTGTAGTTGGTAAGCCTTCCTCCGGTATATATGGGCTGAAAGAAAGTCACTCCGAGAGAACTACCTTTTTTTATGAAATTCAGCGTGAAGTCATCCACTGTAAAAGGGTCTTCCATCCCTTCTGAAAGCATGTCCACATCTGCCTGGTCGAGTAGCCGAAGCTTGATGAGGTGGTCAAGCGCTTCAAAATGGATTACCGATGCTCCCACCATCGGATAGTATTTTGAACGAGCGTATTCTTTCTGCTCAAGTGCCATCTGAAGGTCGTTGTAGTTGTTTTTGACCATGATGTTGTTCTTGCGCGCTGTCTGCACACATTCTTTCAATGTCATGATGGTCTGGCCATGCGAGGCGACAGCGTATGTCAGGGCAACAGCCAAAAGCAAGAAAAACTTGTTATTCCTCTTCATAACTTACTTTGTTAAACTTTGTCCTAATCAAACAATACCCTACGGGAATCATTGTGATGATGAACAGCATGGAAATCAGTGCTCCAAAGCAAATCACCACACCCATCTGCCCCCATAGGGGCGTGTTTTTGATAACCATCGGTATGACACCCATCGAAGCGGCCATCGAAGTGAGAAACACGGGTCGGAATCGCCGCTTGGCCGACTCTATCGAGGCTGTCAGAATATCGTAGCCCTCCTTCCGGTGCAGCTCCTCCGCATAGTCTATCATAATGATGCCGCATCGGGTTATCAGGCCCATCAGTGAGATGAAGCCGAGCACGCCCGTTGCTCCGAACTCCTGTCTGAAGACAATGAGTCCCAAAGCCCCGCCAAGCGTTGAGAATCCCAATGAATACATTATCAATACCGTCAGCGGAATACTCTTCAGATGGAATACGATGATGAAGAAAATGAGGATGATGGCTATTTCCATGCCCAAATACAATTGCGGGCGATACATGGCCTCCATTTCAGCCTGTCCGCCTTTCTTCAGTGTCACCCCGTCGGGCAGTCGCAGCGTCTCCAGGTCCTTATATACCTCCTTTGTCAGGCTTCCCACTTGTACGCCGCGGCTCAACATTCCGAACACGGCAGCGTGGCGTTTGCCGCTGATGTGGGTGATGGAGCCGTCGGTCCATCCCGGCCGCACCTCGGCCACCTGCGCCAGGGGAGCGGCTGTCAGGGTGGGCAGCAGGCCTGTCACGCGGATGTTCTTGAAATCGTCAATCGTCTCGCTCTCAATCTTGGCGTCCTTGATGACAACCCCCACTTCCTTGTCGCCTTCCCACACGGAGGTGACGGGGATGCCGCCGCCATAGCGCATGGCGAAGTTAAGGGAGAGCAGCGACTTGCTCAGGCCGAAATGATAGGCTTCCTCGGGGTTCATCATCACTTCTAAGCAACTGTTGGTAGCGCCGAAGCTGGTGCTCAGGACTGCTATCTTCGGATTGTGCGAAAGCCGGTTGCGGATGCTGTCGATGGCCACGTGGAGGCTGTCGAGGTTGTCGCCTGCCACCTGCACCTCAATGGGGTAGGGCTTGTCGGAATATTCTATCTGGCGGAACAGTATCCGCGCATCAGAAAAATAGTTGGCATATTTCTCGGCATAGTCGTCAAGCATGCCTTGCGTCTCTTCGTCGTTGTGGGTGTTGACGATATACTGTGCGAAATGCGTGCCGCCAAGGTTGGGGATGAACGTGGCATGGAAGCGTGGAGAGCCGCTGCCGTAGAAAATGGTCAGGTTCTCCACGCGCTCGTCTCTCGTCAGGATATTGGCCAGGCTGTCGGCCACGGCTGCCGTATGCTTGAGGTCGGTGCCCGTGGGCAGGAAGATGTCCACGGCAAACTGGTTGCGCTCCGCCCGCGGCATCAGCCTCTGGGGGACGAGCGACATGAGCAGACTGCCCACGATGATACACAAAAGTCCGAAACCCATCGTCAGCCATTTGTGGCGGAAACAAATCTCTATCAGCTTGTCATATCCGCTTTGAAGGATGTCGAGCATCGAGCGCCTTTTCTTCTCCTTTTCCTTTCCGGGCTGATGAAGTCCGTGCTGAATGAACTGGTATTGAAGGATGGGAACAAAGAAAATGGCCACCAGCAGCGACATCACGAGAACGATGCTGATGGAATAGGGGAACCATTGCAGGAAGTCGTGGATGACCTGCTGCGTGGTGAAAATCAGCGGGAAGAAAGTGATGCTGATCACCAGCGTTGCCGTGATGATGCTTTTCACAAATTCCCTCGACGACTCCACGGCCGCCTTCCATCGGTTCATGCCGGCGTCGAGTTTGTCGAGATAGCAGTCCACCACCACCACGCTGTCATCGACAATCATTCCCAGCGACACGATGAGGGCGGCCAGTGTCACCGTGTTGATTTCCACGCCGAGAATCATGAATACCGCCAGCGACGCGCTGATGGTTATCGGGATGGTGGCCACCGCCACGCCGGCCACGCGCAGCGGCAGCATCAGCATCACCACGATAATGACCGAGGCGATGGCGATGAGCATCTCCCACATGAAATCGCGGATGGAGTGGTCAACTACGTGGCACTGGTCGCTGATGATATTTATTTTCACATCGTCGGGCAGCGTGTTGCTGTAGTTGTTGACCGTTTCTTTCACGCGGTCGCCAAACTCCATGATGTTCTTCCCCGAGGCCATCTGCAGCGAAAGCAGTATGCACTTCTTCCCGTTGTTCTTGATATATTGCCGCGGCGTGGGATATTCGCGCTTGATGGTGGCGATGTCGCCCAGCCTCACCACCGTCCCCGAGGGGTCGGAGGCGATGATGGTCTGCGCCAGGTCGTTCTCGCTGTTCAGCGACGACTGTATGTGTATGGCGCGGCTGAGTGTGCCGTCCGACAGCGTGCCCGAATAGAGCGTTCCCGTAAGCCCCGATATTTTGCTCATCAGCATCGCCGTGTTGATGCCGTACATCGTCAGGCGGTCGCGGTCAAGATAGATGGCGAGCTGCTCTTTCTGCCCTCCCATCGTAATGATGTTGGCCAGCCCCGGCACCTGTCGCAGCCTGTCGCTCAGCCCGTCTATGAAATCGTTCATCTCGCGGTAGCTCTTCGTCTCGCTCTCCAGGGTGAGCAGCATGGTCGATGACTCGCCGAAGTCGTCGTTTGCCACCACCCCCAGCACGCCCGGGGGCAGCGTGAGCTTCAGCATGGGCAGCCGCTCCTTCAGCTTGTTCCAGAATTCGGTCTTCGCCTTCAACGAGGGGTCCAGATAGACCACGGCCGCACAGGCATCGTTGAAGCTGTGCGTCATCGTGCGCTTCTTGTCAATCTCCTTGAAGGTCCATAAAAACTCCTCCAGGGGCTTGGCCAGCTGCTGCTCCACTTCCTCTACCGAGGCTCCGGGATAGGCGCCCACCACCAGGCCCACGGGAATCTCGAACTCGGGGAACTCGCTCTTGGGAATCCAGATGAGCGAGCACACGCCGGCCACCATCATGGTGAGCACCAGCAGCAGCGTGATGTTCTTATGCCGCATGGCCGACGCCACCAGGTCTGCTCTTTGCTTCTTGTCAACCATCACTGCTGCGTCTTTATTTCCGAGCCTTCGCTCACGTTGTTCTGCCCTTCGGTGATGACCATGTCGCCGTCAGCCAGTCCCGACTCTATCACCACGCCGTCGTTCAGTATGTCGCCGGTGAGCACGTCGCGGCGGTACGCCCTGCCGTCTTTCGCCACCCACACGAATTTCTCCTTCCCGCTGATTTGTATGGCCTGTTGCGGCACCACGATGGCGTAGGTGCCCGCTGTGCTGTTTTCAAGGCGCGCCTTGCACACCATGCCGGGTAGCAGCTGGTGGCCGTGGTTCTCCACCACCGCCTTCACCGTGTAGGCATGGCTGATGGCGTCGGCCGTCACGCCGCGGTTGACAACCGTCCCGGTGAACGTACGGTCGTCCAGGGCGTTCACGGTGAGAAACACCTTCTGCCCCGTCCTCACGTGCCCAATCTCCTTTTCAGGTATCGAGATGGCCACCTTCACCCTGTCTATTTTCACCAGCCGGAAGCCCGATACGCCGGGCATCACGCTCGCCCCCTCGTGTATGGAGTTGGAGGCCACGAAGCCGGCGAAGGGAGCGCGCAGCACGATGTCGGCCACCCGCCTGCGCGAGATGGCCTCCGAAGCCCTCGCGGAGGCCAGCGCCGTCTCTGCCTCCACCATCCTGATTTCGGGAAGGGTGCCTTTCTCATAGAGGTCCTTCAGGCGGCGGTAGGCATCCTCGGCCTGATGGAGCGAGGCGGCGGAAATCTCGTAGGCACTGCGGATGTTCTCGCCCTCCACCTCGGCCATCACCTGTCCTTTCTTCACGAACTGGCCTTCTTCCACATATACCCTTTTCACGTTGCCCGTCACGTCGAACGACACGTTGGCCCCGTCCTGTTCCTCTATCTTGCCCATGTAGCTTTTCCCCACGGCGTGGGAGCTCGTCGTCGCCCTCATCGTCTTCACGTTGACAACACTGGGCGCCCTCGTCGCCTCCTTCTCGGTGCACGACGCCAGGAAGGTGCCCATGGCCAGTGCGGCTAAAAACCATGTCTTTTGTCTTCTCATTTTGTTGAAACCTAATTACGGCAGCACTTTTTTGTATCAACCTCTTTATATGTTCCCGGGCAATAAAGGTTGCAGGGAAAACGCCATGTCAGGACTTTCACTCGCCCCAGTGCTGCAAACAGGAAAAAGTAAATCGTCAATGGCACGGCAAAGGTACAAACAAAAACTGAGAAATAAACTTCTTTCGGGGATTATTTCTTCAGAGAGAGGGGGGAATAGGGGGACAGGGGTGCTAAAAACGGGTTTGTTTTTTTGGCCCCCCTTTTCAGTCCATGCGCCTGCGGTAGTCCTCGTAGGTGTATTCTCGCAGCATTTGCAGTGTGCCGTCTTCGTGGAGGATGGCGATGGCGGGGTGGGGGACGCCGTTGAACATATTGGTTTTCACGGTGGTGTAGTGAATCATGTCCTCAAAGATGATGCTCTCCCCCGGGCGCAGCTCGTGGTTGAATTGCCATAGGCCCATGAAATCGCCGCTCAGACAGCTGTTGCCGCCCAGCCGGTAGGTGTGGGGGAGGCTTGTCGTGTCGGCGTTTTCGTTGAGGTGAGCGGCTCCCCTCACGTCGGGGAAGTAGGGCATTTCGAGGCAGTCGGGCATGTGGCAGGTGAAGCTGACGTTGAGCACTGCCGTCCTGATGCCCTTGTCCTCGACGATGTCCACGACCTGCGCCACCAGCTCGCCCGTCTGCCATGCGAAGGCGCTGCCGGGCTCCATGATGAGCCGCAGGTGGGGGTGGCGGCGGTGGAAGCCTTGCAAAATATGTATAAGGTGTGGGATGTCGTAGTCTTTCCTCGTCATGAGGTGCCCGCCTCCGAAGTTCATCCATTTTATGCGCGGCATCCACTGTCCGAATTTCTGCTCTATGTGGACGAGTGTGCGCTCGAAGACATCGGCCCCGCTCTCGCAGTGGCAGTGGCAGTGGAAGCCGTCCACGAGGCTGAACAGGCCGTCGCCGTCGGCAGAGAGGTGGTTGGACAGCTCGCCGGCCGACACGCCGAAGCGGGTGCCCGGGGCGCAGGGGTTGTAGAGCGCCGTTCCCACCTCGGAATATTCGGGGTTGATGCGCAGGCCGAAGGAGAGGTGGGCGTTCTGCTGCCTGGCCCGCGCGGCCAGCCTGTAGAGCTGCGACAGGGAGTTGAAGGTGAGGTGGCTGGAGCAGCGCGCCATCTCGTCGATCTCGTAGTCGGTGTAGGCGGGGGAATAGGTGTGGGCGGGGCTGCCGAACTCCTCTTTTGCCAGCCGTGCCTCCCACAGGGAGCTGGCGGTGGTGGCGTTGATGTATTGGCGGAAGATGGGGAACGTCTTCCACAGGGCAAAGGCCTTGAAGGCCAGAATGATTTCGATGTCGGCCTCGTGGGCCACGGAGGCTATCAGCCGCAGGTTGTCGCGTAGCCTGCTTTCTTCTATCACATAGGCCGGGCGGCGGAGATGGGTGAGGGTGTCGGGGAACATTTATATAAGTAAGTGAACAAAAATAATTGTAAGTGTTTTCTAAAACGAATTATCCTCATTGCTTTTTAATTTTCCACTAATTATCTTCAATATTAAAGGGGCAAAGAATTAAAACAGCATGAAGACAAATTCCTTTCAATATAATAAGATAATTCAAGTTTCGCATTCGCTCAACTTCTTGGAGTTACAGGAGTTCAGGAGTTACAGGAGATAAAATGCTTTTAAATTATGAATTCTTAGTTATGAATTATGCACGGCAGCAAAAACTCATAACTCATAACTCAAACTTAATAGTTCTGAAGACTCCCTTTTTGTCAGTTTGCAGAGGCTGGAAGTATTGTCTGAACTCCGGAACTCCTGTAACTCCTGAACTACATCAACTTGAGAAAGTCGAGTAAGATAATTATGTTTTACCACTTAAGAAAAAAAGAAAGCCCACCCCGGCGGCCTCTCTGGAGGGATGGCCGGGGTGGGCGGGAAATGGTTTCGATTATTCCAGTTTCAGGTCCTTCTTGATGGCGGCAATCTTCTTTTCAGCGGCAGCCATGCAGCGCTCGTAGCATCCTGCACACTTGAAGGAGGGGTCTTTCACCTCGGTGTAGAACTTGATTTTCGGCTCTGTGCCGCTGGGCCGCACGCTCACCTTGGTGCCGTCTTCGCAGAACCACTGGAGCACGTTCGACGTGTCGGGCATGTTGAGCTTCTCCACGGTGCCGTCGGCATGGCGTGCCTCGAGCGTCTTGTAGTCTTTCCAGAGCACCACCTTCGAGCCTCCCAGCTGCTGGGGCGGGTTGCTGCGGAAGTCGCTCATCATCTGCTTGATTTCGTCGGCGCCGGTCTTTCCCGGGCGCACCACGTTGATGGTCACCTCGCGCGAGAAGCCATATTCGGCATAGATATCCATGAGGAGGTCGTAGAGCGTCTTGCCGTTGTCGCGTGCCCATGCTGCTATTTCGCAGATGAGGCAGATGGAGGCTGGTGAGTCCTTGTCGCGCACCTTGTCGAAGGGCAGGAAGCCGAAGCTCTCCTCGCCGCCGCCGATGTATTTCTTCACGCCCTCGGAGATGCGGATTTCGTTGGCTATCCACTTGAAGCCGGTGTAGCAGTCGCGGAGCTCCACGCCGTTTTTCTTGGCAATCTCGGCGATGACCTCCGTGGTGACGATGGTCTTCACGAGGAACTCGTTGCCCTTGAGCTGTCCCAGTTTCTTCTTGTTGGCGATGATGTACCACGAGAACATCATGCAGGTCTGGTTGCCGTTGAGGATTTCCCATTCACCCTTGGGGTTGCGGCAGACGATGGCCAGGCGGTCGGCGTCGGGGTCGGAGGCTATCACCAGGTCGGCGTTGAGCTTCGTGCCGAGTTTCATGCCCAGCGTCATGGCTTCGGCATTCTCGGGATTTGGCGACACCACGGTGGGGAAGTTGCCGTCGATGACCATCTGCTCGGGCACCACGTGGATGTTCTGGAATCCCCATGAGCGCAGTGCCATGGGAATGATTACGCGGCCCGTGCCGTGCATGGGCGAATAAACGATGTTGAGGTCTTTCTGCCTGAGAATGACTTCCTGGTCCACCATGGCTTCCTTCACGGCCTGGATGTAGTCCCAGTCCATTTCTCCGCCGATGGGGATGATGAGGTCTTTGTCGCCTTCAAACTTCACGTCGTCGATGGTCACCTTGTTGACCTCGTCGATGATGCCCTTGTCGTGGGGTGCCAGCACCTGTGCGCCGTCGTCCCAGTAAGCCTTGTAGCCGTTGTATTCGCGTGGGTTGTGCGAGGCGGTGACGTTCACGCCGGCCTGGCAGCCCAGCTGCCTGATGGCGAAGGAAATCTCGGGTGTGGGCCTGAGGCTCTCGAAGAGATACACCTTGATGCCGTTGGCCGAGAAGATGTTTGCCACGGTCTCGGCAAACAGCCGCCCGTTGTTTCGGCAGTCGTGGCCCACCACCACGGCGCACTGCTTGCCGGGGAAGGCTTTGAGGATGTAGTTGGCAAAGCCCTGCGTGGCCATGCCTACGATGTACTTGTTCATGCGGTTGGTGCCGGCGCCCATGATGCCGCGCAGTCCGCCTGTTCCAAACTCCAGGTTCTGGTAGAATGCGTCGATGAGTGCGCTCTTGTCCTCGTTGTCGAGCATTGCCTGAACTTCCTTGCGCGTCTCCTCGTCGAAAGAGGGTCCGAGCCATACTTTTGCTGCTTGCTCACACTGCTTGATGAGCTCTGCGTTGTTTGCCATAAATTGTTATATTTTAAAGATTAGTAATGTTTAAAGATTATTGATTCAAGTTTCGCATTCGCTCAACTTCTTGGAGTTACAGGAGTTCAGGAGTAACAGGAGTTCAGACAATAGTTCTGAAGGCTCCCTTTTTTCAGTTTCAGAGGTTGGAAGTATTGTCTGAACTCCTAAACTTCTGAACTCCTGAACTACATCAACTAGAGAAAGCTGAGTTATTGACCACAAAGATAGAAAGAAAAGTTCTAACTGCAAAACATTTAATTTTTTTTTGCATCATTTTTCCTCTTGCCGTGCTTTTTTTGTCAGCCCTGTTCCACGTTTTTCATGGTCAGGCTGATGCGTTTTCGGCGCATGTCGGCCTCTACCACCTTCACCTTGACGTGCTGGTGGAGGTGTACTACCTGCGAGGGGTCGCTGACGTAGCGGTTGGCCAGTTGCGACACGTGTACCAGTCCGTCGTGGTGTACGCCGATGTCAACAAAGGCGCCGAAGTTGGTGATGTTGGTGACAATGCCCGGCAGCACCATTCCCGGCTCCAGGTCTTCCATTTCCTTCACGTTGGGGTCGAACTCGAAGGTCTCTATCTGCGTTCTCGGGTCGCGGCCGGGCTTCTCCAGCTCGCCCATGATGTCGTTGAGCGTGGGCAGGCCCGTTTCGCCGGTCACGTAGCGGTTGATGTCGATGTTGTTTCTCAGCTCCTTGCTCTCAATGAGCTGCGCGATGGTGCAGTGCTGGTCTCGCGCCATTTCCTCCACGATGTGATAACTTTCAGGATGAACGGCCGAATTGTCGAGCGGGTTGCGTGCTCCGGGAATACGCAGAAATCCGGCGCACTGCACGAAGGCGGCCTGTCCGAGCCTCGGCACCTTCTTCAGCTGGCTTCTTGAGGTGAAGGCGCCGTTCTCGCGACGGTAGTCAACGATGTTCTTGGCCAGGGCGGGGCCCAGTCCGCTGACGTACATCAACAGGTGTTGCGATGCGGTGTTGAGGTTCACGCCCACGGCGTTCACGCAGCTCTCGACGGTGAGGTCGAGGCTTTGTTTCAACTTCGTCTGGTCCACGTCGTGCTGGTACTGCCCCACGCCGATGCTCTTGGGGTCTATTTTCACCAGTTCGGCCAGCGGGTCCATGAGTCGCCGTGCTATGCTTACGGCTCCCCTTACGGTGACATCCTGGTCGGGGAACTCGTCGCGTGCCAGTTTCGATGCGCTATAAACCGACGCGCCGTCTTCGCTCACCACGAACACCTGCGGCCGGTTGTCTTTGGCAGGCGTACCGTCGTTCACCACGTCTTTTACGAAGGCCTCGGTCTCGCGGCTCGCCGTGCCGTTGCCGATGGCAATGGCCTCGGTGCCGTAGTCCTTCATCATCTGTAGCAGGTGCATGGTGGCCTGCATGCGGTGGTTGACGGGCGGGTGGGGGAAGATGGCCTCGTGGTGCAGCAGGTTGCCCTGCTCGTCGAGGCACACCACCTTGCAGCCTGTGCGGAAGCCGGGGTCGATGCCCATGACGCGCTTTTGCCCGAGGGGTGCGCCCAGGAGCAGCTGGCGCAGGTTGGAGGCAAACACGCCGATGGCCTGTTCGTCGGCTTTCTGCTTGCTCAGGGCGGCAAACTCCGTTTCTATGGAGGGCTGCAGCAGGCGCTTGTATCCGTCGGCCACGGCCTCGGCCACCAATGTCTGGCAAGGCCCGCGACCGTGTACATAGTGGCGTTGCAGGCGTGCCACGGCCTCGTCGTCGTCGATGGTCAGCTTTACGCGCAGCACGCCCTCAGCCTCGCCGCGGCGCATGGCCAGCAGCCTGTGGCTGGAGCATTTGCGCAGGGGCTCCTCAAAGTCGAAGTAGTCGTCGAACTTGGCGGCCTCGTCGGTGTCTTTCTTGGCTTTCACCACCTGGCTCTCGATGAACGCCTCGCGGCGGTAGGCCTGTCTCACCATGTTGCGGCTCTGCTCGTTTTCGGCCACCATTTCGGCAATGATGTCCTGGGCACCCTTGATGGCCTCTTGCGCCGTGGCGGGGCCGTTCTCCTTTCCTGTGAATTTCCGTGCGGCCTCCAGGGGCTTCGTTTCGCGCTGGCGCAACAGGAGCATGGCCAGCGGCTCCAGTCCCAGTTCGCGGGCTACCAGCGCCCTTGTGCGCCGTTTGGGTTTATAGGGCAGGTAGATGTCCTCCAGCTCCGTGGCCTCCCAGCAGCTGTCGATTCTACCGGCCAGTTCCGGCGTCATTTTCCCTTGGCTTTCAATGGTTTTCCTTATGGTGTCCTTGCGCTTGGAAAGTTCTTTCAACCGCTGGTTCATGTCGGCAATTTGCGTGATTTGCACCTCGTCGAGCCCTCCGGTGCGCTCTTTCCTGTAGCGCGAAATGAAGGGAATGGTGCAGCCCTCGTCGAGCAGCGCCAGGGTGTTTTCCACGCCTTTTTCGGGCAGCGACAAGGTTTTTGCGATGTGTTTTGTAAAGCTGTTCATGGCTTGTGGTTCATGTTTTCATTGTTTACGGAATGCAAATGTACGCATTTTTCCGCAAAAGCCCTCTCTTTCTGCCAAAGATTTTTTCTGCCACGGCGAAACCCGGGCACACGGAAAGACCTTCCACGTGCCACCCGCGCCGGTTCTTCTATGCCGCAACACTGTAACAGCACCGGCATGCGCATTGAAGCTCCGGGCACCATGCCGGGATGGGCGAAAACACCAAACTTCACCCTTCAAGATGCAGCCAGGGCCATTGTCCCTATTCGCACCCCTGCCCCGGTGTGGTCAGCCAGGCAAGCCTTGACAGCCCCCTTGTCGTTTGCCAATTATTTTATGACGACCTTCTTACCTTTTTTTAATATAGATGCCTTTGGGGAGTGAAGAGTGAATGTTGAAGGCTGAAGAATCTATCTTGCGGCCTTGAAGGTCGTAGATGCCTGAAAGTGATGAGCCATGAGTGATGAGGGAAGAATCTCCGTTGATGGAGGTCACGATGTCTTGGCCATTGCCGAAGGTGAAGACAAGTGGTTCCTCGCCTTCAATGTTGAGGATGACGGTCTTGAGGCGATTAGTGGAACTCAGTGCCGCACCCAACTGGAAGCAGCCGCTGAAGGCACCGAGCGACTCGTCCTCTTGGGGATAGTCGAGCGTGTTGTCGCGACCGAGGCAGAGTGCGACTTGTCCTCATCGCCAATGCTGTAGGGATTGAAGGTGCCAACGAAGCTCACCGTTCCGTCACTGCTGCTGACAGGGGTGGGAGTGGCATTTTTGATGGTGACGCCATCGAATTTTGGGTTCACCTTGCCTGTACCTTCTGTCCACTTGATGATGTAGGGTTTGCCGGCTACGATGTTTCTGGCAATCTTGAAGTTCAGGTAAAGCGTGCCGCCACTGGCAAGGCCGGTTTTATGACCGTCACACCTTCTTCTACTACTACCTTGCTCACAGTGCTAAGCTCGTCTCTCCAGCCAGGATAATTCGTGAAATGATCAGACATCACGCCGTCGGTACCAGGTATTGCCGAGATGGTGAACACCCGTTCGTCATCGAGCGTGCAGATGGTGTTGCCGCTCGTCCATGTTTGGGTTGAAGCCCAGGCCCCATGCCCGATTGCGAGCAGGAGGGTGAGTGTTGATAGAATTTTTTTCATTGATATGTGGCTTTAGTGTTTTTTTCTTGGATGTAAGAAGTGAGTGGAGAACGGTGCAGGGGATGTATGGGTGTCAAGACCGCACCGTGCCAATCACTTGCAAAGGTAAACATAATTATTGAAAAAACATACGATAGGGAATATTTTTTTAATTCGCGAGGCATTGTAGCCAACTTTTCACCAACTGGTTTGTTACCAAAATTTGGTAACATGGTGAGATGGCTTTTGACAATTGTTGTTATTGTCGCATTGCAAATGCTGATATTCACTGCTGCCGAATTACAAATACGGCAGAACGGGGTGGATTGGGGTATAATTCAGAGTGCTCCAAGTTGCGCGGGTTCTTCGTCAAAAATGGAGAACTACAAGCAGGTGAACTCATCAATATCGCCAATGAGACGGAGAGCGGAACACGTATAATGATGAAGAAACTGATGGGAATGGGATTAATAGAGGAAGATTCAGAGAATTTATTACTGAAAATAATAAATTAACGTTTATGCGCAAAGTCATGGTAGCATGTACCAAAAACCTTATGAACATCATTAGGAATCATGTCAGCATATTTTTTTGCAGTAACATGGTCTCCTCGATATGTGTAAAGACGATAAATAACTCCATAATGGTCACGTTGTGTAAACCCCAAAGAGTCAAGTCTTTCTTTGGTGACGTTTGCAAAGCCAAGCACGGCTTCCTTTTCTTCGTTCGTGATATTATGGTCAAACACTGTTTCCATGCTGCAAAGATAACAAAAATAATAATACGAACCAAATAAATAAAAAAATTTATTGTCTAACAATCAATTAAGAAGAATTATGAAGATTAAGTTTTCAACTCGTCAAGGAAAAGAGTTCGTCGTTGAGATGCCTGCTGTTCCCAGCGTGGGTGATGTGATTGTCGTTTCGAACATGGGCGGACTCTATCCTGAAGGTGTCGATTTCGGTTCGTCAGAGTGGATTGTGGAAAATGTGACTTGGTTTGTTGTTGATGATGAGAGCACGGGAATGGTGCATCTTGGAGGATTCCTTGTAGGCATCCGCAATGAAGAGGAGGAAAGGATGGTTTCCTTATAATAAGCTGTAGTTTGTTACCAAAATTTGGTAACATGGTGAGATGGCTTTTGACAATTGTTGTTATTGTCGCATTGCAAATGCTTATATTCACTGCTGCCGAATTACAAATTCGGCAGAACGGGGCTGAACTTCCCATAAAAGAACGAGAGGCCACGTGGGTCTCTCGTGTCGTAAGGCATCGAGCCGTCACCGACCCCATACCATTCACGCTGCAAAGATACGAACAAATATTGAAACTTTCAAATAAATCAGGAGAAAAATGTATGAAGCCATGCGTCAGGTTAGTGAGCAGGCGACGAACAATGCTGCCACGGCAGCCATTGCCGCGACGGAGACGGAGACGATGATGAGGGCGGCGAGATGCCCCAAGTGGTTCCGCGACTACAAGAAGCCACCTGTGATAGGTCCCTCTTAGTTCCAACACCGTTGCTGCCTTCAACCTATAAGGGGCGAAAGTGCCAGTTTTTGTATGCCGAAGTTGAGGATTTCGAGTGCAAAGACGGCGTTGCCGATGTTTTTGCTTATAGCCAAAAGCCTTTGCGCTTGTAAGCAAAAGACCTTGCGCTTGTAAGCAAAAGACCTTTCGGCTACAGCCAAAAACCGAAATAGAAATTGCGAGTGATGCTTTTCTTTTGTGGAAATGTTTGGCAGGTAGGCAAAAAATGATTACTTTTGCAGAAATTTGCGACTATATAAATAAAAATGATTTCCGTAGAAGGACTGAAAGTGGAGTTTGGCGTGAAGCCGCTGTTCAGCGATGCCAGCTTTGTGGTCAACGACCGCGACCGCATCGCCCTGGTGGGCAAGAACGGTGCGGGCAAGAGCACGCTGCTCAGGATATTGTGTGGCCGGCAGCGCCCCACGGCGGGCACCGTGGCGGTGGCGGCGGGCACCACCATGGGCTATTTGCCACAGGTGATGAACTTGCAAGACGTCACCACGGTGCGCGAAGAGGCGCGCAAGGCTTTCGCCCCTGCCACGCAGTTGGCGGAGAAGGTGGAGCGGCTGAACCGCGAACTGTCTGAGCGCGAGGATTATGACAGCGACGACTATATGCAGCTGGTGGAACGCTACACCGAGGCGCACGATCATCTGCTGATGATGGACGGCGGCAATAGCGAGGCGGCCTTGGAGCGCACATTGACGGGGCTGGGCTTCGGGCGCGACGACCTCGACCGCCCCACGAGCGAGTTTTCCGGCGGATGGCGCATGCGCATAGAACTGGCGAAGATATTGCTGGAAGACCCCGACGTGTTGTTGCTTGACGAGCCCACCAACCACCTCGACATTGAGTCGATACAGTGGCTCGAGCAATTTCTTGCACAAAGTGCCAAGGCCGTGGTCTTGGTGAGCCACGACCGCGCCTTCATCAACCACGTCACCAACCGCACGATTGAAATAACGTGCGGGCGCGTGGTTGATTACAGGGTGAAATACGACGAGTTCGTGAAACTACGTGCCGAGCGGCGCGAGCAGCAGTTGCGGGCCTACGAGAACCAGCAGCGCGAAATGGCCGACATGCGGGCGTTCATCGAGCGGTTCCGCTACCAGGCCACCAAGGCCGTGCAGGTGCAGCAGAAAATCAAGCAACTGGAGAAAATCGTGCCCATAGAGGTTGACGAGGTGGACAATTCGGCCATGCACCTGAAGTTCCCGCCATGCCTGCGCAGCGGCGACTTCCCCATCATCTGCGACGGCGTAAGGAAGGACTACGGCAGCCATTGCGTGTTCTCCAACGTCACCTTCACCATCAGGCGCGGCGAGAAGGTGGCCTTCGTGGGAAAGAACGGCGAGGGAAAATCAACGCTGGTGAAGTGCATCATGGGCGAAGTGCCGTTCGTGGGGAAACTGAAAATAGGCCATAACGTGCAGATAGGCTATTTTGCGCAGAACGAGGCGCAGTTGCTCGACGAACAACTCACTGTGTTCCAGACCATTGACTATGTGGCCACGGGCGATGTCCGGCTGAAGATAAAAGACATTCTCGGCGCGTTTATGTTTGGCGGAGAAGCCTCGGACAAGCGCGTAAAGGTGCTCAGCGGCGGAGAGCGCAGCCGCCTGGCAATGATACGGTTGCTGCTTCAGCCCGTCAACCTGCTCATTCTCGACGAGCCCACCAACCACCTCGACATGCAGTCGAAGGATGTGCTCAAGGAGGCCATTCGCGCTTTCGACGGCACCGCCATCCTGGTGAGCCACGACCGCGAGTTCCTCGACGGACTGGTGACCAAGGTCTATGAGTTCGGCGGCGGACAGGTGCGCGAACATCTCGGCGGCATCTACGACTTCTTGCAGCACAAGAAGATAGAGAGCCTCGACCTGCTGGGGTTCCAAGACACGGCGGCCAAAGAAACGAAAAGACGCGACGAATCGGTGGCGGCACAGAAAACGGAAGTGCCCGCCGTCTCGGCATCGAAAGAAGCCTATCTGGAACGCAAGGAGCAGCAAAAGAGAGTGAAGCGCCTGGAGAAAAGCATCAAGGAAACCGAGGACAAGATAACGAAGATGGAAGAGCGCATTGCCGAACTCGACGCCATTCTCTGCACACCCGAAGGTGCCAGCGACATGACCGTGGTGACGGAATATACTTCCATAAAGAAACTCATCGACCAGGAAACCTCGCGCTGGGAACAGCTGTCGGAGGAACTGGAGGAAATGGCCCACCCCCGGCCCTAACGGCCCACCTCCGACCCCTCTCCCGTAAGGAGGGATTTTAAGTTTTGAGTTATTAATTATGAGCTATGGCGGCAGTAAAACTCATATCTCATAACTCATACTTTAAAGATTTCAAAATCTTTTCCCCCAAGGGTGATTAGAGGGGGGCCTTCACCTTTTCAATTTTTAATATAAATATGTATAACAACATTAAATATTCAGACAAATGAAAAAACTCATGACAACCATTCTTCTTGCCGCCGCCGTGAACATGGGCGTGGCACAGGAGCCGCTGAGGTCGGGCATCAGCCTGCAGGACCTCAACCAGAGTGTCAGCCCGGGCGACGATTTCTACGAATATGCCTGTGGCGGATGGATGAAAAACAACCCGCTGCCCGCCGCCTATTCGCGCTACGGCAGCTTCGACCGGCTGGCCGAAGACAACAACAAGCGCATCAACAGCATCCTGGCCGAATTGCAGAAAGGACAGTTTGCCAAAGGCTCCGTGGAGCAGAAGTTGAGCGACTACTACAAACTGGCCATGGACTCCGTGCGCCGCAACAAAGAGGGCGTGAAGCCCGCCATGCCCATCATCAACGAGCTGGAAGCCGCCAAGAGCGTGGAGGAGCTGAGGAACATACAAATGAAATATGTGCCCATGGGCATGCAGGAGTTTATGTTCATGGGCTTCGGTGCCGACGAGAAAAACAGCGCCCGGAATATTCTCAACGTTTATCAGGGCGGCATTCAGCTCGGACAAAAAGAGTATTATCTTGACGACGACCCCGCCACCAAGGCCATCCGCGAGGCTTACAAAAAGCACATCGTGCGCATGTTCAAGCTCTTCGGCTTCAAAACAGGCGTGGCCAAGAAGCGCATGCAGGACATTATGGACATTGAAACGGCCATGGCCCGCGTGTCGAAAAGCCGCACCGAACTGCGCGACCCCGAGGCCAACTACAACAAAATGACCGTTCAGGAGTTTCGTAGCAATTATCCCAACGTGCCGCTGGACCGCACCATGCAGGCCATGGGCGTGAAGGCCGACTGCTATGAAACGCTCGTGGTGGGACAGCCCACATATGTGGCCGGGGTGAACGACATTCTTTCAGGCATCACCGCCGACCAATACCGGGCCATTCTGGAGTGGGACCTCATCGTGACGTCGGCCGGCTATCTCAGCGACGACATCGTGGAGGCCAACTTCGACTTCTTCGGAAAGACCATGTCGGGACGCAAAGAGAACCATCCCCGCTGGAAACGTGCCACCTCGCAGGTGGAAGGCACGATGGGCGAGGCCCTCGGAAAAATGTATTGCGAACGCTATTTCCCCGCATCGTCGAAGGAGAGGATGGAACGGCTGGTGAGAAACCTTCAGCTGGCCCTGGCAGAACGCATCATGGCGCAGAAGTGGATGGAAACCGACACCAAGCTGGCTGCCCTGGCAAAACTCAGCACCTTCTATGTGAAAATAGGCTATCCCGACGAGTGGAAAGACTATTCAGACCTGACCATTGACCCGGGAAAGTCGTTCCTCGAAAACTATTTTGAGTGCAACCGCTTCCAGGTAAAGTATGAGGTTGACCACAAGGCCGGCAAACCCGTTGACAACAAGGAGTGGTTCATGACACCGCAGACCGTCAACGCCTACTACAATCCCACGACCAACGAAATCTGCTTCCCCGCAGGCATTTTGCAGGTGCCTTTCTTTGACCCCACGGCCGACGATGCTTTCAACTATGGTGCCATCGGCGTGGTCATCGGGCACGAGATGACGCACGGCTTCGACGACCAGGGCCGCCATTATGACAAGGTGGGAAACATGACCGACTGGTGGACGGAGCAGGATGCCAAGGGATTTGAGGAGAGGGCCAACCTCTATGCCGATTTCTTTGGGAAAATCAAGGTGCTGCCCGACCTGAACGCCAACGGAAAGCTCACCCTGGGCGAGAACCTTGCCGACCACGGCGGACTGCAGGTGGCATGGTATGCCTATAAGAATGCCACTGCCGGCAAGTCGCTTCCCGTTATTGACGGGTTGACCGGCGACCAGCGCTTCTTCCTGGCATACGCCGGCGTATGGGCTGGAAACATCACCGAGAAGGAAATCCGTAGCCGCACAAAGAGCGACCCCCACTCATTGGGCCGCTGGCGCGTGAACGGTGCCCTGCCGCACATTGGCATGTGGTACGAGGCATTCGGCGTGAAGCCGGGCGACAAGATGTATTTGCCGAAGGAGGAGCGCCTCGACCTTTGGTAAACATTTTGTTGATTCCGAAGATATAAGTAACTGGCTATAAAGCAGAAAGACACAGGCGGTCACGTTTCCGGCCTGTGTCTTTCTGCTTTTCTTATTGAACAATCATCCTACCAGTCCCTGAACAGTTCAAGGCTGAAGCGGCAACCCATGCCGTCGTACTGGCCGTTGATGGTGGCCACAAACAGGCCGATGGTGAACAGGCGATTGGTAAATCCGTAGCCCAATTCGGTATATGGGTGAATGTCTTTCGCCATGAGCGAGCTGATATAGATGCGCTCCATCTCGATGTATTTCCCCAGTCCGGGGGTGTGGCTGAGGAAAAATAACGGCGACTCATAGGTGAGGTTGGTGCGAAAATAATACTCCGAGCTGTTGTATTGGTCGCGTTTCAGCAGCTGGAAGTCGCCCGTCCAGTCGTCGCCCCATCCGCCGGGCATGTTGTTTTCACGGAAATTCTCGAAGTCGAGGAAATAGGCCTCATCGTCCTTCTGCGTATAGATGCCCGCGCCGGCCCTCATGCTGAACGAGCGCAGGCGTTTGAGCTTCTTCAGCCAGATGGCATCGCCCTCCAGTCGCCCGTACGCCATGTTGCACTTGCCGATGCCCTTGATGCCCTGCTCATAGTTGAGCGTGAGGATGGGCCCCTGCCAAGCCCAGGGGCGGAACTGCATCTGCACCATCGGCGCAAACGAATGGTAGGTGGCGGGCTGGTTCTCCTCGAGGAATATCTTTTTGTCAACGGCCGAACGGCGGTGATAGGTCAGTCCGGCGCCTATGCTCCACCTGTTGGAGAGGTCGTAGTTGGATTTCAGCTTGATGTAGGTGTCCTTGAAAAGGTCGAACTCCATGTTTTCGAGCCTCATGCTGTCCTCGCGCTGTTCGTCTATCAGGTGTTGCTTCACGCTAGAGTTTGTGATGCGGTTGCCGTTACCGATTTCCAGTTCCACAAAGCCGTTGTTGCGTCGGTCGAACTCATATTTCAAAGGCAGCCTGAAGTAGAATTGCCGTTGCTTGAAGCTGTAGCCGCCCTTGAAGTAGAGCGACAGGTCCTGGTTGGGCGTGAAGGCGTAGTTGCCCCTGAGCCTCACTTTGTAGGTGAAGCCTTTCCGCTCGGAATAGCTGAGCGACAAAGGGTCTATGATGGGATAAATTTTGAAAAAGCCCTGGTCGTTGGGGCCGAAATTGCCCTTGATGCGGTTCACCAGGTTGTCGCCAATCAAGTCCCACAAGACGTGTTTCACAAAATTCTTCCGCCTCTCCTTTTTGGGCAGCCGTTCTTGGGCGGCTTTCAGGCTGTCGTCGGTTTGGTAGAGGCGCTGCTCGTGATGTGTCAGCGGGGCAGGGCGCAGGCTGTCCATCAACTCGCGCGAGTGGCTGTCTTTCAGACTATCGGCCAATGTTTCGGGCAACCCGTATTCGGTGTGGTAGTTGGCCCTTATCCTGTTGCCCGTCATGTGGAACACGGCTTCCATGTCGCAGGTCTTGGGCAGCAGCGACCGCGGTGCCTTGTCGCCCATGGTTGCATTGATGTGGAACGAAATCATGTCGTATTCACCTTCCAGCTCCACGCTCTCAATTCGCCCGGTGAAATAGTCCACCACGGCCTGCCCCTTCACGGTCTGCGTGTTGTTGGTCTTGGGCACGAAGGCCACCAGCCGCCGGTTGCCGGGCAGCCGGCTGATGCCGTAGCGGTAGAATTTCCGGTTGTCGCGGTGAAAAGGGGAGAGCAGGTGGCCGTTGAGCAGCGTAACGCCATAGAGGTCGGGCGTCAGCATGTCAGTCATGGTGGGCAGGGTGTTGCGGTTGCGGGGCAGGGTTCCCACAATGAGGTGGCGGTGTTCTTCCCGGTCGGAAAAGGTATGGAAGGTGATTCGCGAGTAGCTCTCGCCCAGGAACTCGTTGTTCTTCTTGCGGGCCAGCGCATACATGGTGGGAATAAGGATGAGAGCCTTGTTCTTCTTCAGAGTCTGCACGTTATGCCTTACATAGACGTTCATCGAGATGCCGTCTATGTCCGCACTGTTGAGGCGTTTGTATGAAAAGATGCGCTGCATGAAGAGCGAGTCTTCGCTATTCCTGCCGGCGGCTGCCGCTTTTGTGCAGGCCATGAGCAGCGCTGTCAACAGTGCTGTGCAGATGATTGTTTTCCCCTGGTGCAACGTAGTTTTCTAAAAACGGCGGCTAAGTTACGAAAAAATCCCTTAACATTGTGCAAATGCTAAGGGATTTTTGTGATTTTGCGATTTTTTATCCCAGATACTTCATCAGGATCTTTGCATTTCCGCTGTCGCGCAACTTGGCAATGCTCTTTTCGCGGATTTGTCTGACGCGCTCGCGGGTGAGTCCGAGCTGGTCGCCAATTTCCTCGAGTCCCTTTTCGGGCTGTCCAATGCCGAAGCAGGCCCTGATGATGGTTATCTCCCTTTCCTTGAGCACCTTGCTGAGCACCGAGTTCAGCTCCTGCGCCATGCTTTCGTGATCTACCTGGCGGTCGGTGCGCGAGTCGTCGCCGCTGGGCATCACGTCGAGCATGCAGTTGTCCTCGCCATCCTGGAAGGGTGCGTCAATGCTGACATGGTGGCCGTCGGCAGCCAGGCTCTGGCCAATCTTCTCCTCTTCCAAATGGGTCATTTCTGCCAGTTCCGACACGCTGGGGTGGCGCTGGTTTTCCTGCTCAAAGCGGTTGATTTCGTGGTTGATCTTGCTCAGCGAACCCACCTGGTTGAGCGGGAGCCTCACAATCCTGCTCTGCTCGGCAATGGCCTGCAGGATGCTCTGCCGAATCCACCACACGGCATAGCTGATGAATTTGAATCCTCTGGTCTCGTCGAATTTCTGTGCTGCCTTAATCAGGCCGATGTTACCCTCGTCAATCAAGTCCGTCAGCGTGAGTCCCTGGTGCTGGTATTGCTTGGCCACACTTACTACGAAGCGCAGGTTGGCAGTCACCAGCTTGTCTTTGGCGCGCTCGCCCTCGGGACCGCCCTTGCGTATCTTCTGCGCCAGTTCTATCTCTTCATCGATGGAGATGAGCGGTGCGCGTCCAATTTCTACAAGATACTTGTCCAAGGCCTCACTACTGCGGTTAGTGATGCTTTTCTGAATTTTCAGTTGTCTCATTCTATACCCTTTAAACGATTGTAAATGCTTGAAAACTAAGCAAATAGTGAATTTTAGTACTAAAAGCGGTGCAAAATTACAAAAAATATCAATACGTTGTACCTTTTATATATGATATTTTATTTCTTTTATATTAGTTTTGTGTTTGTTAACAATATGGATTTTTGTGCAAAAATGGTCGAAAGGCGATAAAACCGCCCCTGAACACATCAATGGTTGCCGCGCGAGGGGTAGGGCAGAAGGCATGTTATTTATACAAAATTCAAATAATTTTTTATGAAAAATCTTGACAAAATTACCAATTTTGAGGCGGTTTTCTAACTCATTGATAATCAATGGTTTTAAAATCACCCATGCTTTGACCGCAAATTTCGGGTAGAAATCTTCAAGATTTCTCCTCTCAATCTTCAAGATCTCTCCTTGAAATTTGCGGTCAAACCTTTTGGGGTATTCCAAAATCCATGAAAAATCTTGACAAAACGAATGGGGAGTTATTACACAAACCGCCCTCCGCGTGACGTTGCCCCAAGGGGGCGGCCGTCGTCGCGGAGGGCGGCATGTAGGAGATTGGTGCGGAGGTTCAGCCCACGGGATGGAAGCTGTCGCGCTCGAAGGCTTTGTAGGCGTTGCCGTCTTCCTCTTTCAGATAGACCTGCAGGTCGCCGAAGAAGCCGGTGGCCTGCATGATGGCGAGGTCGCCCTTTGCCTTGTCGGCATCGTCGTACTCCTTGGCGTCGGCCAGTGCGTTCTTGAACGCCATCTGCTTTTTCTCGTTGTCGAAAACGGAGATCCACTCGTTCTTCTCGCGGTCTCCAATCACAAATTTCTTTGCCATGTTGATTGATTTTAGATAGACATGTTTGTTTGTCGCTGCAAAGATACAAAAAAAGCCTTTTAGTTCAAAACCAAAAGGCTTTTTTTTAGTTATGAGTTATGAATTAGGAGTTTAGGAGTTTAGAAGTTTAGGAGTTTAGACATTGCCGATGGCGGCAGCAAATTTTTCACTCTTCACTTTTCACTCTTCACTCTTCACTCCTCACTTAAAATGGCATTTTTTCCAAAAGGCTATTTGATGAGTTCCACGCTGCGCTTGAGGAAGGCGTCGAGGGCGGCTCCCTTGAGCATGCCGTTCTGCAAGAGTGCCAGGTCGATGAGCTGGTGGATGACCTTGTTGCCGGCGGCATAGCGGGCGATGGCGGCCTTCTTGTTGTCCTGCTGTTGGTTCAACTGGTCCTCGGCGGCGTGGAGCTCGTCTTTCTCCTCCTGCGTGATTTCGTCGTACTTCTTCTTGTTCTGCTCCTGCCTGAGCACGTCCACGCGGGCCTGGGCGCCGCGTATTTCGCTCTCTATGGGCTGCAACTCGGCATCAAGGGCATCGGCTTCGTCGCTGAGCACCTGTTTCACGAGCGGGTGGTCGCTGTTGAGCACCAGGGTGTAGGAGTCGGGCATCTGGGCGTAGAAGCTCATGCCCTGCTGGTAGCGACTCATGTCCTTCATCCTGCGCATATATTCGCTTTGCGTCATCATCACGGGCTGCACCTGTTCGCCCAGTGCCTGCACCTCGACCATGATGTCGGCCTTTTCGAGCTTGGGCAGCTGGGAGCGGAAGGCCTCCGACAAACGGTCGGCCTTGCCGGCTTCGAGTTCGTTCTTCGGGGCGTCTTCCTTGGGCACCAGCCGGTCGGCCACGTCGGCATCGACCCTTACGAAGCGGCACTTCTCCAGCTTCTGCTCAAACATGGAGACGACGGGGGTGTCGAGCTGGCCGTCCATGAGCAGGATGTCGTAGCCCTTGGCGCGGGCGGCCTCTATGTAGCTGTACTGCTCGTCCTTGTCGGTGGCGTAGAGATAGACGAGGTTGCCGTCCTTGTCGGTCTGGTTGTCCTTGATGAGCGTCTTGTACTCGTCGAGGGTGAAATACTTGCCGTCAACGTTTTTCAGCAGGGCGAAGTCCTTGGCGCGGTCGTAGAAGTCTTCCTGCGAGAGCATGCCGTAGTGGATGAAGATTTTCAGGTCGTCCCACTTCTCCTCATACTGCTTGCGGTCTTCCTTGAAGATGGCGTTCAGGCGGTCGGCCACTTTCTTGGTGACGTAGGTGGAGATTTTCTTCACGTCGCGGTCGCTCTGCAAATAGGAACGGCTGACGTTCAGCGGAATGTCGGGCGAGTCGATGACGCCGTGGAGCAGGGTGAGGAAATCGGGCATGAAGCCTTCCACCTGGTCGGTGACGAACACCTGGTTGCAATAGAGCTGCACTTTATTGCGCTGAATGTCAATGTTGCTCTTGATGCGGGGGAAGTACAAGATGCCGGTGAGGTTGAACGGATAGTCCACGTTGAGGTGAATCCAGAACAGCGGCTCGTCCATCTGCATGGGGTAGAGTGTCCTGTAGAACGATTTGTAGTCTTCGTCCTTGAGCTGGGAAGGCGTTTTCGACCACAGGGGCTCCACATTATTTATTATATTGTCTTCAGCGGTTTCCACCTGCTTGCCGTCTTTCCACTCGGTTTTCTTTCCGAAGGCCACGGGTACGGGGAGGAACTTGCAATACTTGTTGAGCAGCTGCTCAATTTGCGCCTTTTCCAGGTATTCCTTGCAATCGTCGTCGATATAGAGGATGATGTCGGAGCCGCGGTCTGCCTTCTCCACCTCCTCGATGGTGAACTCGGGCGAGCCGTCGCAGGTCCATTTCACGGCCTGTGCGCCCTCCTGATAGCTTCGTGTTACGATTTCCACTTTCTTCGACACCATGAAGGCGGAATAGAAGCCGAGGCCGAAGTGACCGATAATCTGGTTGGCGTTGTCCTTGTATTTGTCGAGGAAGTCGTTAACGCCCGAGAAAGCAATCTGGTTGATGTATTTGTCAATTTCCTCGGCGGTCATGCCAATGCCCCTGTCGCTGATGGTGAGCGTCTTGTTGTTCTCGTCGAGGCGGACGTGGACGGTGAGGTCGCCCAGGTCGCCCTTGAAGTCGCCACGCTCGGAAAGCGTCTTCAGCTTCTGTGTGGCATCGACGGCATTCGACACCATTTCGCGCAGGAAAATCTCATGATCGGAATAGAGAAACTTTTTGATAACGGGGAAAATGTTCTCTGTGGTAACCCCGATGTTGCCTTTTTGCATATTATTTTTGATTTAATGGTTACTCTTTTTTACGAAAAATCATATACAAATACCGTGCCAAAGGGCATTTTGTTTTTCCTAATGTATGCAAAAGTATGTATTTTTGTTTCATTCACAAAAATTATCAATTAAAAAAATTAAAGTACGGGAAAAATGCTTATCTTTGCGGTTGGTTATTGCAACGTCATGAAAGAACCGGATTTCATATTTGACATCATTTCGGATTTCTATGCAAGTCACCGCGATCGGCTTGTGGGTTTTGCCACCCGTTATCTGAATAATCGCCAGGAGGCAGAAGACATTGTGCAGGATGCCTTCCTGCGCCTGCTTCGTTGCGACAAGATGATTTCCGAGGTTACGCTTCCGGGCCTTGCGCATGCCGTTGTCAAGCGGCTGGTGTTCGACCTTCTGCGTCACCGGCAGGCGGTGGCCGAGCATGAGCACTACCTGAAGAGCACCGGCACGGCCGTGGAGCCAACATTCGTTTATGAGGCCCGCGAAATGATGGAAATCATGGAGAAAGGCGAGACCCGCCTGACGCAGCAACAGCGCATCATCTACCGCATGAACGTGGACGAGGGAATGAAAGTTGCAGAGATTTCCACACGCCTGCAAATGAAATATAAAAGCGTGGAATATAATCTGGGAACGGCAAGAAAGCAAATGCGTGACTATGTGAAGCGTATGCTGGCATAGCACCCTACAGCATAAGACTAATCGATAGGTAGGTTTTTTAAGGTTATTCAAGCCCCTGCTTGCGTAGTGATACGGCAAAGCAGGGGCATTTTCTTGTTGTGGCAGACGGTCTGCCAGGATGGGCAAGAGAGAGGGTGCGTCAGTTTTCCTTCACCGCCACCACGCATCCGTCCTCAAGGCTGGGAAGCAGATAGACGGTGCGCACAAAGGTGTCGGCGTGGTGGATGATGGTCACCCGCTCGTAATAAAGCGTATCGGTGGTGCTGAACGCGGCGTATGGCAGGGGATGCTTGAAAAGGCTGTCGCCGGCGGCCGCCTGCTCTTGCAGGTGCCTCACGACGTCGGCACTAATCTTGTTCGTGCTCTTCAGCCCCAGGCACCTCACCTCGCAGTCGGGATTCACAAGGTTGTCGTCGAGAAATTTCTCAACAACCGATTTGGCCTTGTAATTGTTTCCGCACGAGGCAAGCGCCGCCATGAGGACAAGGAAAAACAATAATTTCTTCATTTTTTCTTACTCGTTATCTCCCCGACGTTTATTTTTGGGGCACATTTTTCAGGATGGCCATGAGATGGTCCCAAACCATTTTCACGGTCGGAATGTGCAACTTCTCGTCGGGCGAGTGAACGCCGCGCAGGGTGGGACCGAAGCTCACCATGTCGAGGTTGGGATATTTTTCGGAAAACAGCCCGCACTCCAGTCCGGCGTGTATGCCAAGCACCTTGGGCTCCTTTCCAAACAACTCCTTGTAGGTCTTCACGGCCAATGCGGTGAGCCGGCTGTCGGGATTCATTTTCCATGCGGGATAGCCGTCGCCCTGCACCACGTCGGCTCCGGCGAGCTGGAACACGGCCTTGATGGTGGCGGCCTGGTTGTCGAGGGCACTCATCACGTTGGAGCGCTGCGATGCCACCACCACCACCTTGTCGGCGCTGGTTTCCACGCTTGCCATGTTGTTCGATGTTTCCACCATCCAGGCCAGCGCCTCGTCCTGACACATGGCAAACACGCCGTTGTCGGCAGCTTGCAAGGCCAGCACCAGTCGCGAGCTCACCTCCAGAGGCATCACGTCGGCAGCCTCGGTGCTTTCCATGGCGAATTTCATGCTCTTTTCGGTCACATGGTATTCCTCCTCCACTTCGCTCACAAAGACATTCCATTCGGCCCTGACGTCTTCCTTGGCCTCGAAGGGCACGGCAAAGACGATGACGCCGTCGCGCGGAATGGCATTGTGCAACTTGCCGGCGTTGAAGCTGACCAGGCGCAGGCCGTGGCGTTCCTGCACCTTATAGAGGAAGCGTGCCAAGATTTTCAGCGCATTGGCGCGTTTCTTGTTGATGTCGTCGCCGGAGTGTCCGCCCACCAGTCCTTTCAACGAGGCCTTCACGAAGAACCATCCCTCGGGAGCTGCCTCGCGTGCGAAGGTGAACGTTGCCGTGGTGTTGCGGCCGCCGGCACAGCTCACGAAAATCTGCCCCTCGTCCTCCGAGTCGAGGTTGATGAGCATGTCGCCGGTCATAAATCCGGGCTTCATGCCCTCGGCGCCGGTCAGACCGGTTTCCTCGTCGCGTGTGAACACACATTCCAGCGGTCCGTGCTCCAGGTCGTCGCTATCAAGGATGGCCAGTTCGATGGCGCATCCAATGCCGTCGTCGGCGCCCAGCGTGGTGCCCTTGGCCTTCAGCCATTCGCCGTCAATCTCCGTCTGGATGGGGTCGTTGTCGAAGTCGAAGTCCACGTCAACCAGTTTCTCACACACCATGTCCATGTGGCTCTGCAAGATGACGGTGGCCTTGTCCTCCATGCCCTTGGTGGCGGGCTTGCGGATGATGACGTTTCCCGTCTCGTCAACCACGGTTTCGAGGCCGCGGCTCTGTCCGAACTCCCTGAGGAACTCAATCATTTTCTCCTCGCGCTTCGAGGGGCGGGGAATTTCATTGATGCGTGCAAACTGCTCGAACACGCATGCCGGTTGCAATTCTTTTTTAATCATAATTTTACGCTATATTTATTAAATCTTTGCCATTTACGCACTCGTTTCTTTTTTTATTTGTACCTTTGCAGGCGATTTCATACGTGCAAAGTTACGAATAAGCGAGCGAAACACCAAATTTATTTGAGTTTTTCCGAGCGAGAGTATCTTTTAACAAAGAAACAAAAAAATGGTTGAGACCCTTCTCATCACGATGTTGTTACTTGCCGCCGGCATGGCATTATTGTGCGTGAAGCTGTTCCTGAAGAAAGACGGCAAGTTTTCTTCCATGCACATCCACGACAGCCAGGCCATGAAAGAGCGCGGCATACACTGCGTTTTAGACCAGGACAAGGAGGCACGTATGCAAGCAGAACGGACACATTTAAATATTAATAAGAATAAGGTAAAATGAAAAAGACGCTTTTAGCAGCCATCGTTGCCGTAGCAGCACTTTCGGCTTGCAACAATCAGGCTCCGAAGATGGACGAGAAAACACAGGGCGGCGCGCCCGCAGAACTGAAAATTGCATACGTGGAGATGGACTCCATACAGACGCAATACAAATTCTGCAAAGAGTATGAACCCATCCTGGAGAAGAAAACACAGAACTCGCGCAACACGCTCAACCAGAAACAGCAGTCGCTTCAAACGGCAGCCATGAAGTTCCAGCAGGACCTGCAAAACAACAAGTACACCCAGCAGCAGGCCGAGCAGGTGAACGCCGGACTGCAGAAGCAGAACAACGACCTGCAGGCCCTGGCCCAGCGCCTCGACAGCGAGCTGGCTCAGGAGCAGCAGCAGTACCTCAACGCCGTGAACGACAGCCTGCAGCACTTCCTCGAGCAATACAACAAGAACAAGAAGTACGCCTTCATCGTCACCAAGGCCGGACTGCTCTATGCCGACAAGGCCTACGACATCACCGACGAGGTGATTGCCGGACTGAACAAGGCTTACAAGGGCCTGAACACCAAGCCCGCCGCTAAGCCCGCCAAGGAAGAAAAGCCCGCCGAGAAGAAATAACCCGCTTAGTCTATACATTATTATATTGTAGAGCACCTCCGGCTGTGGGGGTGCTCTTTTTTTCGACATACTTTTGGAACTTTATGGACAATCCCAATAAGTACTCAAAAAAAATATGGAGTACAGCCAAAAGTTATTAGTCTTAGTAAGAACAGCGCTTTTAGAACCAACGTCTGAATATCCTGAACTACCGGACTTCTGAACTCCAAACCACGAATCTACATTTCTGCCATTTTGTCAAGATTTTTCATGAATTTTGGAACACCCCAAAAGGTTTGACCGCAAATTTCAAGGAGAGATCTTGAAGATTGAGAGGTGAAATCTTGAAGATTTCTACCCGAAATTTGCGGTCAAACTTGGAGGGCTCTTCAAGTCGTTGATATTCAACGATTTACAAATTTGGTGAAAAACGGCTCGTTTTGTCAAATAATTTTACCAATTTTCACCCATCCCTTTATCCATCACAAAATGAAGAAAAACTTCTTCCCGTGAAGTGTAGAAAAACTTTTTCATTCAAGTTTCTCAAACAAAGAAATTTCTTTGTCCGCCAGTATCGTGTTTCGCGTTTTTTATGTAAATTTGCAGGGAATAACGCCCGAAGGTGCAAATCCCTTTGTGGATTGCCGGTGGCGCTGTTCAACAACTATCGTTTAACGACCTAAAAACAAAGGACATGAAAAAGAAAAAATCACTGACATCCCGTCTGAGGATAACGGTTTTGCTTTTATCGCTGCTCATGGCCTGCCTGCCGGCCGCTGCCGACATCACCATCAACGGCACCAACTTCCCCGACGGGAATTTCCGAACCTATGTGAAGCAGTTCGACACGAACAACGACGGTGTGCTCTCCACGGCAGAGATGAACGCCGTGACGTCCATGTACCTGTATAACCTCTCGCTCACCTCTGTCAAGGGCATCGGCAACTTCGCCAACCTGAAGACGCTGAACTGCGAGAGCAACTACCTGCAGGAGCTTAACCTCTCGCAGAACACGAAGCTGGAGTCGCTCAACTGCCGCTCGCAGCATGGCTGCCTGACGTTCATTACGCTGCCGGCGTCGATCAAGGACCTGAACTGCAGCTATAACACGGGCCTCGCATCGCTCAACCTGTCGTCGCTCGCCAATATGCAGTCGTTTGACTGCAGGAACTGCAGCCTGACGTCGCTGCTGATGTCGCCCGGTGCCACCGGCCTGAGAACCGTTTACAGCCAGAACAACAAGCTGCGCGGCCAGCAGATGGCCTACTTCCTGAACAGCCTCCCCGTGCTCGTGCCCTATGGCTACACGGGCAACCTCTACCTCATAGACGGCGACTCGGAGAATGAGGAAAACGAGATGGTGGACGCCTCGTGGTACACCACAATGATGGCAAGGGGGTGGCATGCCTACGGCAACCTGATTAACAACTGGTATGACTACAATACTTACGTCACGCTGGAGACCGACTATGTGGCCATCAACAGGCGGAATTTCCCCGACGGCAATTTCCGCGCCTTTGTGAAGGTCAACTGCCAGAACGACGGCGACAACTTCCTCTCGCATAGCGAGATAGCGGCTTTGAAGGTCGTCACCGCCTCCGACCGCGACATTGCCAGCCTCAAAGGCATTGAGCTGTTCCCCGAGCTGACCACATTGACGTGTTCGCAGAACCTGCTCACCGAGCTCGACGTGAGCCGCAACAGCAAGCTCACTACGCTGAACTGCAGCAACAACGGCATTGAGGAGCTGCAGGCCCTGCCGCCGACGCTCCAGAAGCTGCTGTGCAACAACAACGCGCTGGCAAGGCTCGACCTGACGCAGAACACCGCGCTGACGGAGCTTAACTGCAGCGACAACAGCATCTCGATGCTGAAGGTGGGCACGGGCGTCAGCCTGCTGAGATGTGCCAACAACCAGCTCAGCACCATCAACGGCCTGAACAGCTGCAGCCAGCTGCGGCTGCTCGACTGCAGCGGCAACCGTTTCGCGTCGCTCAAGGTGAGCAATTTCAGCCAACTGAGCCAGCTCATCTGCCACAGCACCCCGCTGCTCTCCAGCCTGGAATGTGAGAACAACGGCAAGCTGATGAGGCTGCAGCTGCCCGATATGCCCAGCCTGACCACGCTGCGCTGCAACAACAACAGCCAGCTATACTCGCTCACGCTGACCGGCGACAGCGAACTGACCAGCCTCTACTGCAACAACAACGTCCTGACATCGCTCAACCTTGACGACTGCAAAAAGCTGCAAGTGGTGGAATGTTCGTCGAACAACATCGAGAGCCTCAGAGCCTATTCTCACGGGGGTATCAACAAGGTGGACTGTTCGTACAACCCCGCGCTCACCTCGCTGAATGTCGTACACTACAGTACCATCAAGAAAATCAACATGAGCCATTGCACGGCCATCAAGACGGTTGACTTGAGTAGCATCAACCTGGAGGAACTCTCTGTCGTGGGATGTACCAGCCTCGAGGAGGTGAATGTGGGCGGCAATGAGCTCACGACCCTCAACTTCAGCGGGTGCAACAGCCTGAGGAGCGTTATGTGCGGCAGCAACAATCTCACCAGGCTCGATGTCGGCGGACGGGCATCCCTTACCAAACTCGACTGCAAAAGCAACAATATCAGCGACCTCAACATAAACGGCTGCAGCAACCTCGAGGAACTCGACTGCACCTACAACCAGATAGAGACGCTCGACCTTTCGGGTTTCTCCAGGCTCGAAGAACTTGGGTGCGGTCTTAACAGGCTTACACAGCTTGACCTGTCGGCATGCACACAGCTGAGATCGTTGGTCTGCAGCTACAACCCGCTGAACAGTCTTGACCTTTCTGCCCTACAGCGTCTTGAAATACTAAAATGCGACAACGTAGGCCTCTCCGTGCTGGACCTTACGGGGAGGACAAGGCTCACCACACTGAGCTGCAACCGCAACCAGCTGACGGCGCTCGACCTTTCACCCTGTACGGCCATTGAGTATATCGACTGTTGCAGGAACAGCATCACCAACATCACCATGCCGGCCATCTGCAACCAGCTCACGGAGTTCAGGTGTTATGCCAACCGGCTTCAGGGCCATGCCATGAACAGCATCGTGGCTGCGCTACCGACCATCGTCCGGCAGGAATACTATGATGGCGACGACATCTACTACGATGAGAGTGTGGGAAGGTTCGTGGTTTTTTACGACCGTTCACAAGGTGACGGCGGCACCATCGTGGAACATAACATCTGCACGACGCAACACGCCGGCGACGCCAGGGCGAAAAACTGGTTAGTCTTACAGGTGGACTACAAGAATCACTACTCAAACTATGACGGCGTGGACATGCCCACCGGCATCCAGCCATCGCTCTGCGACACACAGGACGGCACAACTGCGCCGCAATACGACCTGGGCGGGCAGCGCGTCAACCGCACCTACAAGGGAATTGTTGTCGTGAATGGAAAGAAAGTAATTCGACCATAGAGGCATGTTTGCCGATAAATAAAGTAAATGATGAAGAAAGTCAGAGTGTTTCTGCTTGTGGTGTTATCGTTGGCGGCAGGGTGCCCGCAGGGCGGGTTGTGTGCCAACAATCCTGTTGTCGTGGCCGACTATTCGGTGGTGCCCCTTCCATCGGACATTGTGTTGAAGGGTGGCGGCGGTTTCCTGCTCGATAGCCGCTGCCTGATAGAAACGGCGCCCGACGAGGCCATGCACACCAACGGCCTGTTGCTCAGCAGATACCTGGAGGAGCTGAAGGACTTGAAACTTGAAGTCATAAAAACCCAAAAAGGCGAAAAGGCGAAACGCCGCATCGCGCTGAAACTGTCGGCAAAGGTGACTGCCGACGAGGGCTACCGGCTCACGGTGGAAAAAAGCGGGGTGGTGATAGAAGGGCGCACGGCGGCCGGAGTGTTCTATGGCATTCAGACCTTGCGCAAAAGCCTGGCAGCGGCAACGCCCGACGAGAGCGGCGCCTTCCTGCTGCCTGCCGTGGAAATCAACGATGCGCCGCGCTTCGGCTGGCGTGGCATGCACCTCGACGTGTCGCGTCATTTCTTCAACAAGGATTTCGTGAAGCAATACATCGAGATGATGGTGCTGCACAACATGAACCGCCTGCACCTGCACCTGACCGACGACCAGGGCTGGCGCATGGAGGTGAAGCGTTTCCCGCTGCTCACCAGCGTGGGCGGATGGCGCAGCTATACCACGCTCGGCCGCAATTCCTCGGTCAGCGACCGCACGCCACACGGCGGTTTCTTCACGCAGGAGGAGTTGCGCGAAATAGTGGCTTACGCCCGCCAGCGCCATGTGGAAGTCATTCCCGAGATAGACATGCCCGGTCACATGCTCGCCGCCTTGGCCGCTTACCCGCAGCTGGGCTGTACGGGCGGGCCCTATGCCGTGGAAGGGCACTGGGGAGTGTTCGACGACATCCTGTGTGCCGGAAAGGAGGAAACGTTTGACTTCGTGACAGCGGTGCTCAGCGAGGTGATGGACGTTTTCCCTTCCACCTATATTCATATCGGCGGCGACGAGGCACCGCGCAAACGATGGAAAGAGTGCCCGTTGTGCCAGCAGCGCATCCGTCGGGAACACCTCGAAGCTGTTGAGGGACAGTCGGCAGAAGCGCGTTTGCAGGGCTATTTCACCAAGCGCGTGGAGAAATTCGTCAACAGCCGCGGAAGGAAACTCATTGGATGGGACGAGCTGTTGGAAACTGGCGTGGACGCCACGGCCACCATTATGAGCTGGCGCGGCGTGAGCGGCGGACTGGTGGCCTCGGAAAAAGGCCACGATGTCATCATGGCTCCCGTGGACTATTGTTATTTCAATTTCTATTTGACCAAGGACCACGACTGGGGCGAGCCGTTTGCCTTCGACGCCGTCATTTCACTTGAGAGCACCTACGGCTTTGACCCTGCTCCCGAGACGTTGTCGGAGGCTGCCCGCCGACATGTCCTTGGCGTTCAGGGGAATTTGTGGACAGAGTATATTCCTTTTGAGTCGCAGGCGCAATATCAGGTGCTGCCGCGCATGGGGGCGCTGGCCGAAGTGCAGTGGGTGGCTCCCGGTCGCAAAGACTATTCTCAATGGCGTGAGCGGCAGAAGGGTCTGCTGACTGTCTATGACAAGTATGGATGGGCGTGGGCACCGCATTTAAGTGAAGAGTGAAAAGTGAAGAGTGAAGAATTTGCTGCCGCCATCTGATTATTCACTTTTCACTTTTCATTTTTCACTTTTCACTTTTCACTTCTTCATGTTCTCCTACGGCTTGAATGTTTCTTTTCAGGCCGCTGTATTTGGCACGTTTTACGGCGCTGCCCTTGAAAAGGCGGCGATAGTCGTCTTCGGTCATTTGTTTCCATTGTTCGCGCGTCATGCTGAGCAGTTCGCGGCTGGGCTGCAGCAGCGGCTCCTGTGTGGGTGTGGCGAAGCGGTTCCACGGGCATGCGGCGGTGCAGCGGTCGCAGCCATAGATGGAGTCGCCCATTCGCGCGGCAATCTCTTCGGGAATGTCGTTGCGGCTTTCGATGGTATGGTAGGAAATGCAGCGCCGCGCGTCGAACGCGTTTTCCGTGAGCGCATGGGTGGGGCAGTGGTCGATGCACTGCCGGCAGTTGCCGCAATGGTCGGCCATGGGCTGGTCGCAGGCCATCTCGATGTTGAGAAGTATTTCCCCCAGGAAGAACATGCTGCCGGCGTGCGGGATGATGAGCTGGTGGTTGCGCCCTGTCCAACCTATGCCCGCCTGCCGTGCCCAGTAGCGTTCCAGAATGGGCGCGGTGTCGGTGAAGATGCGGAAGAGCAGTGAAGGTCCCGCCTCTTGCTGAATGAAAGCCGCCAATTGTCGCAGCTTCGCTTTCATGATGTCGTGGTAGTCGCGGCCGTAGGCATAGGCCGCAATCTGGTATTGTCCGGGCGGTATGCGCATGGCCGGGGCGTAACCAAGAGCCACCGATACGATGCTTTTTGCCCCCGGCATCAGCAGGGTGGGGTTGAGGCGCTTGTCGGCATGGCTTTCCATGTAGTGCATGTCGCCGTGCCTGTTGTCCTTCAGCCATTGTCTGAAGGCCGCCGCAGTGTCGTCGTCCACCGGCTCTGCCCTGGCGATGCCGCAAGCATAAAAGCCGAGGCGCAGTGCCTCGGCTTTCACTTTATTCGAAAATTCGGAATTCATACCCCTGTTCTTTCAGCCATTCAATGGATTGCGGCAGTGCCGTGCGCAGCTTGTCGATGCTTTTCAGCGAGTCGTGAAAGGTAATGATGGAGCCATTGCGCGTATATCGTTTCACGTTTTCCACCACGTCGTCGGCAGTGAGTCGTTTAGAGTAGTCGCGCGTCACCACGTCCCACATCACCACGCGGTAGTATTTCTTCAGCCAGTAGTAGGGGCTGTGCCTCATCCAGCCGTGTGGCGGCCTGAACAGGTGTGCGTGCAGCAATTCGTTGGCCTGGTAGGTGTTAATGATGTAGGTGGTTGTCCAGTGTTTGAACCCTCCAATGTGATTCATGGTGTGGTTGCCCACCTGATGGCCTTCATCCTTCACTCTTTGGAAGAGCTCGGGATGTTTCTGCACGTTGTCGCCTACCATGAAGAAAGTGGCCTTCACGCCATATTGTTTCAGCACGTCGAGAATAAACGGCGTGGCCTCGGGGATGGGCCCGTCGTCGAATGTCAGGTACACGGCATGTTCGGCGGGGTTCATCCTCCACGTGGCGTGCGGATAAAGCCATCTTATCCATCTGGCTGGCTGCTCTATGAACATTTTTTTAAATTAGGAATGAGGAATTAGGAGTTAGGAATGAGGATTTCCAAAAGCCTCATTCCTAACTCCTAATTGATAAAAGTTTAATAAAAGAGTCCGTCTTCCTGCTCCTGGGGCAGTTTTTTGTAGAATGCCTGCTCGGCCTTTCCGTACCTGTCGGCCAATTTCTCTGCATAGTTGGAGTCGAAGATGTCGGCAATGCCAATGCAGTTTCTCACCACATAGGCGGCCCTTACGAACTCGTCCTGGTAGCTGTAGGCCCTTGCGTCGGGCAGGGCGTTGCACCAGTCGATGTACTGGAAGGCGTCTTTCACCATTTCCTCCGTAATCTTGCGGGCTTTCTCTTTCTGTCCCAGCAGGGCATATCCCTTTGCCAGTTCAATGCTGCCCCCGCCGATGGCCGACTTCACGTTGTGCGGAATGTTATAGGCCGGCAGTGCTTTCTCGCAGAAGTCGAGGGCCTTCAGCGCCTTTTCCCTCTTATCTTCTTTCAGCAGGTTGTCCACGAGGTCGCCGAAGAGGTGTCTGTGCGTGAGGCACATGCGCATCACGGTCTCGTCGAGGTAGATGCCTTTCTTCTCCAGCCCGCCGTACTTATAGCGGTTCACCATGTTGTAGAAGGTTTTCTCCGTGTCGAAGCTCTTCGCACCCTCCACCGGCTGGTGGTGGTTGTTGGTGGTGAAGGGCGAGATGCGGTTGGCCAGGCCCTCCTGAATGAAGTTGTCGCCAAGGTTCATGTAGTTCTCCTCGCCCACGGTGGTGGCCACGTAGATGGGCCGTGTCCAGTTGCACTGGGCAATCATTTCCAGCATCATCAGGTCGCCCTTGTAGAGCGCGCGCTTTCCTTTCAGCGAGATGACCATCCTGTCGGGAATGGAGTCGGCGGCCATCATCATGCCGCTTTTCCTTACTGCCTCTTTGTCGATGGTAACGTAGAGTGTGTCGGTGGGAATTACGTTGTAGGCATATTTGCCATTGCGGTCTCTTCCCCTTACGAATGTCTCCAGCACGTCTTTCAGCTCAAAGGGCCTTTCGCCGAAGAACTGCTTGGCCTCTTCCGGATTTTCCTTATAGTGGTTCAGTATCTGCTCCTCAAATTCGGGCACCACCTCCACCACTTCGTTCGTTCCCGAGCAGTAGTCGAGCCTCGGCCAGGTGATGGGCACCTTTGGCGATTTGTAGGCGGGCCTGATCATCTGGTCGATGTACCAGTCGGTCTGCAGGTAGCTCAGGTTGCACACCCTGGCGTCGGTCCTCACGCCCTCCACGTCCTGATTGTACCACAGCGGGAAGGTGTCGTTGTCGCCGTTGGTGAAGATGATGGGGTAGCCCTCGTCCTGCAGCGTCATCAGGTAGTTCTGTCCGAAGTCGCGGCAGGTATATCTTCCCGAACGGTCGTGGTCGTCCCACGTCTGCGAGGCCATCTGCAACGGCACCAGCAGGGCGGCGGCGCCGATGACGGCGGCCACGGAGGCCTTCTGCTTCTTCATGGCAGTGGCCACCATGTCAATGAGTGCTGCCACGCCCATGCCGCACCAGATGGCGAAGGCGTAGAAGGAGCCGGCGTAGGCATAGTCGCGCTCACGCGGCTGCTGCGGCGTCTGGTTGAGGTAGATGACGATGGCCAGTCCGGTCATGAAGAATAGGAAGAACACCACCCAGAACTGCTGTATGCCCTTCTTGCCCTTGCAGGCCTGCCAGAACAGTCCCAGCAGTCCGAGCAGCAGCGGCAGGCAGTAGAACACGTTGTGCCCCTTGTTCGTCTTCAGGTCGTCGGGCAGCAGCTCCTGCTTGCCCAGGCGCATGTCGTCCAGCAGGCTGATGCCCGAAATCCAGTTGCCGTGCAGCACGTCGCCGTGGCCCTGCAGGTCGTTCTGCCTGCCCGCGAAGTTCCAGAGGAAGTAGCGCCAGTACATGAAGTTGCACTGGTAGGTCAGGAAGAAATACCAGTTGGCGGCCTGTGAAGGAATCTCCACCGTGGCGTTCTGGTCGTTCTGCGACGCATACACCCTGCGGGTGTTCACCCAGTCGGGAGCGCCCTGCAGCCAGTTCTCATAGTCCTGGGTGTGCCCCGAGTCGTACATGCGGGGGAAGAACATGTTCTGCTCGAAGCTGTACGAGAATTTGTGTCTTACGATGAAGTACTGGTCTTCCTCGTCCTTCGATGCCTTCTCCTTCCGCTGATAGACGGGAGCGCCCTCCGTGGTCACGGGTTTCATATACTGCCCGTCGCCTGTCGGCTCATATTTCACTTCCGACGAATAGGCCTGGCCGTAGAGCAGCGGCCTGTCGCCGTATTGGTCGCGGCTGAGGTAGGTGCCCAGGGTGAAGATGTCCTCCGGCGAGTTCTGGTCCATCGGCGGGTTGGCCGACGAGCGCACCACTATCACCGCGTAGGTGGAGTAGCCAATCATCAGCATCAGCATGCACAGCGTGGCCGTGTTCTTCATCCGCGCCGTAATGGCGGGCAGGCCGGGCACGCGCTTCCACAGCACCAGTGCCAGCAGTGCCAGCACCACGATGCCGGTGATGGCGGCCCCTGTGCCGTAGCCGTAGAACGGTATGCCGAGCATGGCCACCGCCAGCAGGAAGGCCACGTTTTGCCGCAGCTGGCTTCCGCCGCGCTGGCTCTCACTGATGGCCCACACCACGGCGGCCACCGCCAGCAGGATATAAATAATAAGGCCGGTGTTGAACTTCATGCCCAGCACGTTCACGAAGAGCAGCTCAAACCATCCGCCCACTGTCACGATGCCCGGCACCACGCCGTAGAGGATGGCGGCCACGATGGCGGCCGACACCACCAGGGCGCATATCGAGCCCTTCAGGTTGGCGTTCGGGAAACGCTTATAGTAGTAAACCAGCACGATGGCCGGCACGCACAGCAGGTTGAGCAGGTGGACACCGATGCTCAGGCCCGTGATATAGGTGATGAGCACCAGCCAGCGGTCGGAGTGCGGCTCGTCGGCATGGTCCTCCCATTTCAATATCAGCCAGAACACCACGGCGGTGAAGGCCGACGAATAGGCATACACCTCGCCCTCCACGGCCGAGTACCAGAAAGTGTCGCTGAACGTGTAGATAAGGGCGCCTACCAGTCCCGAGCCCTCAATGGCGATGACCTGCCACGGCGACAGGCCCTCCGCCCTGCCGTCGGACGACAGCAGGCGGCGCACCAGGTGCGTGATGGTCCAGAACAGGAACATGATGCACGCTGCCGAGAGCAATGCGCTCATCGTGTTCACCATGCGCGCCACCTGCGACGGGTCGCTCACGAACTGCGAGAAAAGGTTGGCCGTCAGCATGAAGAACGGTGCCCCCGGCGGGTGGCCGATTTCCAGCTTGTAGCCGGTGGCAATAAACTCCGGACAGTCCCAGAACGAGGCTGTCGGCTCAATGGTGCTGCAATATACGAAGGCCGCGATGAAGAAGGTCACCCAGCCCAGGATATTGTCCACAAGTCTAAAATTTTTCATTCCGTATTATTTGTTATTTCTACTTTTCAAATTTTATTGGAGTTTAGGAGTTCAGGAGTTTAGGAGTTTAGACGTTACTGATGGCGCAGCAAACATTTCACTCTTAGCCCACCTCCGGTCCTTCTCGTAAAGAGAGGGGAGCCTTGGTCCGCACGTCTTCCCCCCCTTGGGGGGATGAGAGGGGGGCTCACTCTTCACTCTTCATTAGAAGGCTTTCCTCCGCATAATTTGCAAAGGTACGCTTTTTTCACCGCACAGCCATCGCTTTATCATATTTTAACCACTTTTTCCCCATTTTCCGTCCCTTTTTCTTCTTTTTCGGGGGGAAAGAGGCATGGCGTTACCACTCCCGGAACCATACAGCAACAGCATCCACTTTGTAAAAATTTTTCATGGTTTTTCACGAACTCCCGAGACCTTGACCGCAAATTTCGGGGAGAGATTTTGAAGATTGAGAGGAGAAATCTTGAAGATTTTCCCCCGAAATTTGCGGTCAAACTTCTTGGTTTCTTCAAGCCGTTGATTATCAATACTTTATAAAAATCACCAAAATTTATCAAAATTGTAAAGATTTTTCATCAAAAAATACCTGCCGTGTTATCCATAAAAAAACGTGCTTGTTGTGAGCCAAGCAATGCCCTTTCGCAAACTGTGAAAAATGGATAAAAATTTGCAGGGTATCAATCTTTTTCGTACTTTTGCCGTCATAAAGATGAAATCCGTCCGTGGAAGGCGTGCTTTGGCGCGTTTTGCGGTGTTATGGACGTATGCCCATGGGCACGGGAACGGGCAAGGAGAATTTGTTTTGCACCGGAGGATGGCCGACGGCTGCCCCCTGAGTGATATATGTATCATCTAAAAGACACTGTGAATATGGATTTACCCGATTTCATGAACTATAGCAGCCGGTTCACCAAGACCGGTTTTGTGGAAAAGATATCGCGCATTGCCAAGCGCGCCGGTGCGAAAATGGTGTATGCCGCCCTTGTGCTCTTCTATACCCTGCAGAGCGACAAGGTGCCGGTGAAGGACAAGGCAATCATCATTGGCGCCCTGGGTTACCTGATAAGCCCGCTCGACGTGGTGCCCGACGCCATCCCCATTGCGGGGCTGAGCGACGACCTGGCCGTGCTGGTCTATGTGTTGCAGAAGATATGGGTTGACGTGAACGACGACGTGAAGGAGAAAGCGAAGGAGAAACTGGCCAAATGGTTCGACGAGGACGAGATAGCGGAAATCAACGGGCTGTTTGAAAATGAAGAATGAAGCCCCCCTCTCATCCCCCCAAAGGGGGGAAGACGTACGGCCATAAGGCTCCCCTCCTTACGGGAGGAGCCGGAGTGGGCTTAGATAGTGAAAATGGTTGCGCCAAAAGTAACGTCTAAACTCCTAAACTCCCAAACTCCTTAACAACAAAAAGTTGGACAATTGAAAAAGCTATAAAATATACGACTATGAATCTGAAAGTACGTTTAGCGGTGATGAACTTCCTGGAGTTCGCCGTATGGGGCGCCTACCTCACATGTATGGGCAACTACCTCGGCATTGCCGGGCTGGGTGACAAAATCTCGTGGTTCTACGCCATTCAGGGCATCGTGAGCATCTTCATGCCCACGCTGATGGGCATTGTGGCCGACAAGTACATACAGCCTCAGCGACTGCTGGGCCTGTGCCACCTGGTGGCCGGCGCCTTCATGCTGGGATGCTGGTGGCTGGGCGTGCAGGCCGGCTTCGGCAACGAGCTGCCCGACAAGTCGCTGTTCATTGCCCTCTACACGCTGAGCGTGGCCTTCTTCATGCCCACCATAGCGTTGGCGAACACCGCCGCCTTCACCATTCTGAAGAAGAACGGCATGGACACGGTGAAGGACTTCCCGCCCATCCGCGTGCTGGGCACCGTGGGATTCATCGCCACCATGTGGTTCGTGAACTGCGCCGTGTGGCAAGACGGGTCGTTCTCGATGACGCTGGCCGACAACGCCCATAAGTTCCAATACACCTACATGCAATTCTTCGTGTCGGGCCTGCTGAGCCTGGTGCTCTTTGGCTACTGCTTCACGCTGCCGGAGTGCAAGATTGAGAAGAAGGAGCAGAAGGTGTCGCTGGTGGAGAGCCTCGGCCTGAACGCTTTCAAGCTGTTCAAGCGCCGCAAGATGGCACTGTTTTTCATCTTCTCAGCCCTGCTGGGCATGTGCCTGCAGGTGACCAACGGCTATGCCGGCCCGTTCATCACCAGTTTCAAGGGAACGCCGGAGTTTGCCGACACCTTCGCCGCGAACAATGCCACGCTGCTGACCTCCATTTCTCAGATTAGTGAGGCCCTCTGCATACTGATGATTCCCTTCTTCCTGAAACGTTTCGGCATCAAGGTGGTGATGCTCATGTCGATGTTCGCATGGGTGTTCCGCTTCGGATTCTTCGGCGTGGGCAATCCCGCCATGCCCGGGGTGATATTCTTCATTCTCAGTTGTATCGTCTATGGCGTGGCCTTCGACTTCTTCAATGTGTCGGGCGGCATCTTCGTGGACCAGGAGTGCGAGCCGAGCATCAAGGCGTCGGCACAGGGACTGTTCATGATGATGACCAACGGCCTGGGAGCCACCATCGGCACGCTGACCGCCGGCGAGATTGTGAACGCTTACTGCTCGTGGCAGGACGGATACTTGGTGGGCAACTGGCAGACATGCTGGTTCATCTTTGCCGCCTTTGCCCTGGTGGTGGCGGTGTCGTTCGCATTGGCGTTCAAGCCGGAGAAATGAGATGAAAGCCCCCTCTGTCATCCCTCAAAAGGTGGAAGACGTACGGCCAGAGGGTTGGCTCTATATAATATAATAAGGTGAAAAAGCTGTTGGACGAGAATGGTTAAAATTCCTCTGACTTTTTCTGACGTTGCGGAAATCGTGGGCAGCGACACGATGTCGCTTCTCACGCTTACTGATGCCGCTCGCGAGAACCAGCTTACCATTGTCTGCGACAGGGCGGTGGCACAACAACTGGGACTGCGTGCCCGCGGCATGCCCGCCGCGCGCCTGCTTCTGCCCGAAGTGATGGGGACCGTGGCGCGACAGTGGGGAGGGCTGCAGCTGGAATTGATTATCGTGGGACTCGACAACGGCGTTTACAAAACGCTGCTGGTGAACACCGACACCATGGACGTGATGCCCATCAGGGCCAGCGACGCCGTGCTGTTGAGCGTGGCCGCCGGCATCCCCCTCTACATAGAGGAGCACCTTATGAAACGGCAGTCGGTGCCCTTTCAGGGCGGCGGGCCGGGCATCAATATCCCCGTGAACACGCTGAGCCTGGACATGCTCGAGAACGCCCTGGCGAAAGCCGTGGACGAGGAGAACTATGAAACGGCATCGAAACTGAGGGATGAGATAGAAAGAAGGAGAAAGTGAAAAGTGAAGAGTGAAGAGTGAAAAATTTGCTGCCGCCATTTAAAAGGTGAAAAATTGAAAAAGGCTGCCGCCATCAGTAACGTCTAAACTCCTGAACTCCTAAACTCCTAAACTCCCAAAGTACCTCTGAACTCCATATAGAAAGCATGAAAGAAGCGCGTTATTTCTATGTCCCCAACGCTGGCGCCAAGAGCGAGCTGCCGCCCGACGAGGCCCTGCATGCCGTGCGCGTGCTGCGCCTGACAGCCGGCGACGAGATATTCCTCATGGACGGCGAAGGCACTTTCTATAAAGCCAAGGTGACGCTGCCCACGGCCAAGCGCTGCGGCTATGACATCGTGGAAACGTTGCCGCAGGAGAAAGGCTGGCGCGGGAACATACGCCTTGCCGTGGCTCCCACGAAGATGATGGAGCGCATGGAGTGGCTCGTGGAAAAAGCCACCGAGGTGGGGTTCGACGAGGTGTCATTCCTCAACTGCCGCTTCTCAGAACGGCAGGCCGTGAGGTGCGACAGGATAGAGAAAATAGTGGTCAGCGCCATGAAACAAAGCCGCAAGCCGTGGAAACCCATCGTGAACGCCCTGCAGGACTTCAAGGCGTTCGTGGCGCAGCCCCGCACCGGCCGCAAGTTCATTGCCCACTGCTACACGGAGATAGCGCGTAAGGATTTCTTCTCCCTGCTCATGGAAGACGACATGCGGGGCGGCATCGGCGACATCACCGTGATGGTGGGCCCCGAGGGAGATTTCAGCACCGACGAGGTGCGGCTGGCCATGGAGCACGGCTTTGAGAGCATCACTCTGGGCGACTTCAGGCTGAGAACAGAAACGGCGGCACTGGCGGCCGTGATGATGGCGCAGCTGAGCAGGAGAAAGGAGAAAAAAGAATAATCAGTGATAATGAAAAAAAAGATTGTTTGGGTGGCCATGAGCCTGATGGCACTTTTCGTGGCCTCCTGTCAGGAAGACGACTACCAGAATGTCATTCCCAAAAATGTCATCGCCCTGGCTGCCGTTGATGCGGTCGCCATGGACGAGGGGAACGACTTTGCCGCACAATGGAAAGACAGCGGTATTGACTTTGCATCGAAAATATACCTCTTCGAGCTTCCCGACGGCACCTTTGGGCTGTCGGCCAGGCTCGACGATGAGGGAAAGATGGAAGAATGGATTGCGCAACAATCAGGAAAAGGGGACTTTGAACCCGTGGTGAAACGAAGGGACGCCTGTTTCTCTTTCTATAAGAACGCGTGGGTGATGGGTTTCCAGGGCCACAGGCTGGTGGTGCTCGGACCCGTGGTGCCCAGCCAGCAGGCACAGGTGCAGCTGAAGATTTCGGACATGTTGCGCCAGGACAAGGAGCAGGGCGTGAAGGCGTCGCGCATGATGACCGCCCTCGACAGCCTTGGCGGTCCCGTGGCACTGGTGGCTCAGGTGAGCGCCCTTCCCGAAAAGCTGACGGCACCCTTCACGCTCGGTGCCCCCAAGGACTGCGACCCCGCCCAGCTGTGGCTGTCGGCAACGGCGCAAGCCCGCGATAGCATCGTGAAGATTACCGGCGAGACCTTTTCATATAATAAACATATCAACGGAGAGCTGAAAAAAGCCTCGCAGGTGTTTCGCCCCATGACCGGGCGATATGCTGGGAATGTGTCGCAGCCCGTGGTATTCTCCATTCTCACCAACGTGCAGGGCGACCAGTTCCTGCCGCTGCTGAAGGGCAGCAAGAGCATTCAGGCACTGCTTGCCGGGATGAGCATGAAAATGGACGTTGACAAGGTGCTCGCTGCCGTTGATGGTGACCTCTGCCTGGGCGTGTCGGCCTTCTCGGAGGAGAAAGTACGGATGGGACTGGGCGTGCAACTCGGCAACACCGGTTTCAAAGGCCAGATGGCGGAATGGCAGAAAGACGCGCAGCGCGGCTTCCACTTCGCCCTCAAAGACGGCGGGGTAGGGGAGAAGGCGGAATTCTTCTGCTCGAACGATGAGGCGCTGCCGTCGTTTCCCCCCATTGCCGATAACGCCTCGCCGTTGCGGCAACAGTTAGCGGGCGAGCGCCTGTGCCTGGTGATGAACCTTGAGGGGCAGGACAACGACTATTTGCAGATGGCCCGCGATATGCTGAAACCCCTTTTCGGCGATGTCTCCGCCATTGTATATGCCTTAAAGTGAAGAGAAACTTCTTTCTTTGTCATTTATCATATTTAGCGCAAGCGTAAAAAATGAACTCCATACAGTTTAAATATGTCATCCCCCAGGTGTTTGCCTCTCGCGAACATCAGGACAGCGATGTGTGGCAGCAGGACGTTGTGTTCCAGCGCGGCAACACCTATCTCATTGAGGCCGAGAGCGGTAAGGGGAAAAGCACCTTCTGCTCATACGTCATGGGCTATCGCAACGACTTCAGCGGCCATGTGCTCTTCGACGACACCGACACGAAGTCGATGACCGTGGCGCAGTGGACGGAAGTGCGCCAGAAACATGTGAGCCACCTTTTCCAGGAGCTGCGCCTGTTTCCCGAGCTGACGGCCCTTGAGAACGTGGAAATCAAGAACCAGCTCACCCATTACAAGCAGCGCGAGGAAATTGTGCGCTGGTTTGAAATGCTGGGCATCGCCGACAAGCAGCATGCCAAGGTCGGTGTCATGTCCTTCGGCCAGCAGCAGCGCGTGGCTCTCATGCGGTCGTTGGTGCAGCCTTTCGACTTCCTGCTGGCCGACGAGCCCATCAGCCACCTCGACGACCAGAACGCCGCCATCATGGGCGACATCCTCATGGAGGAGGTGAAGAAACAGGGTGCCGCCCTCATCATCACCAGCATAGGAAAACACATCAATTTCAACTACGACAAGGTGCTGAAGCTGTAAGCCCGTCTTATTATTTTTATATCATCTGAAGAAATGTCACTTATTTGGAAATTGCTTCGGCAGCACATCAGCGTTCCGCAGTTTCTCGGTTTTTTCTTTGCCAACCTCGTGGGCATGTTTATTGTCCTGCTTGGCTGTCAGTTCTATGCCGACGTGATGCCGGTGTTCACCAGCGAAGACTCGTTCATGCGCCATAACTATGTCATCGTGAGCAAGTCGGTGGGAGCGGGCAGCGCACTATCGGGCCGTTCCAACAGCTTCACGCCGTCGGACACCGCCGCCCTCCTTTCGTCGCCATCGGTGAAGAGCGTGGGTGCCTTCTCGCGTGCCGAATACAACATACACGCCACCATGGGCATTCAGGGCAACAATTTCATCAACACCGAGCTGTTTCTTGAGAGTGTCCCCGACAAGTACGTTGACGTTCCCCTCAGCCAGTGGCAGTATGCCGAGGGCTCGCCGGAGGTGCCCATCATCCTTCCGCGTTCCTATCTGGCCATGTATAATTTCGGCTTTGCCCAGACGCATGGCCTGCCCAAGATTTCCGACGGCGTGGCCGGCATGCTCGATGTTTCCCTTTTCGTTCGCGGAAACGGTCACGAAGGCACTTTCCGTGGCAAGGTCATCGGTTTTTCCTCGCGCCTGAACACCATTCTTGTGCCCGAGCGTTTCATTCTTTGGAGCAACGGGCAGTATGCGCCCTCGGAACATTCCGCCCCATCGCGCCTCATCATGGAGGTTGACAATCCCGCCGGCGAGCAGTTCACCGCGCTGCTTTCCGACAACGGCCTCGAACAGGAGGACGACAACCGCCAGGCGGAGCGCATGACCTACTTCCTGCGCATTGTCGTGGTGCTGGTCATGGCGGTGGGACTGGTCATCAGCGCCCTCAGCTTCTACATCCTCATGCTCAGCATCTGGCTCCTTGTGCAGAAAAATGCCGAGAAACTTGAGAATCTGCTGCTGCTGGGCTACAGCCCTCGCCGCACGGCCTTGCCCTACCAGTTGCTCACCGTGGCCCTTAATGCCTTAGTGCTGGTGATTGCCCTGCTGGTGGTGTGGCTGGTGCGCGGCCGTTATCTCGACATGCTGCAGACCCTTTCGGCCAGCGTCGATTTCCCCGGCATGCAGCACACCATTCTCCTGGGGCTGGCTTTGCTGCTTGTTGTGTCGTTTGTCAACATCATTGCCATCAGGCGGAAGGTTGCCAAGTTAAGTGAAAAGTGAAGCCCCGCCCCTCCAAAAGGCTTATAGCGAAAATGCGAAAACGCGAAATGCGAAAAACAACCCATAACTCATAACTTATTTGACATAAGTTAATAATTCAAATGTTTTTTCACTTACCACACCGTAAAAGGTCGGCAAACGGATATTTATAAATACCTTTGTAACACATTTTTATTTGTTCTATTCTTTTTTAAACATTTAACATTACAATGCAGAAAAGATTGTTTTCACTGGTTACCACGATGCTGATAACCGTGTCTGCTGTCATGGCACAGGTAACCACGTCAAGCATGAGTGGAAAAGTCACCACGGGCAGTGCCGCGGGTGAAGAAATCATCGGTGCCACGGTGCTGGCCGTTCACGAGCCCTCAGGCACCCGCTACTCCGCCGTCACCAACCTCGACGGCCGTTTCAACATCCAGGGCATGCGCAACGGCGGTCCCTACGCCGTCACGGTGAGCTACATCGGTTACCAGACGAAAGTATTGCGCGACATCACCCTTCAGCTGGGCGAGACCTATGACCTTCAGGTGTGGCTGTCGGAGAACGCCACCGAGCTCACCGAGGTGGTCGTCACGGCCAAGGGCTCGCGCTTTGCCGGTGAAAAGACCGGTGCTGCCATCAACATCTCGAACAACACCATCCGCGAGCTGCCCACGGTGAACCGCAGCATCAGCGACATTGCCCGTCTGTCGCCCTACGCCAACGGCATGGGTTTTGCCGGCGGCGACGGCCGCAGCACCAACTTCACCCTCGACGGTGCCAATTTCAACAACAACTTCGGCTTGTCGGCCAATCTCCCCGGCGGCGGTAACCCCATCTCCATCGATGCCATCGACGAGGTGCAGGTAGTGGTGGCTCCCTTCGACGTGCGCCAGAGCAACTTCATCGGCGGCGGCATCAATGCCGTTACCAAGTCGGGAACCAACACCTTCCGCGGCACCGCCTATGTTTATCACACCAACGAGCAGATGCACGGCAACCGCGTTGACCACCTGCAGATGGCCGACCCCGGCAAGGACCGCCTCACCACTTACGGCGTCACCCTGGGCGGGCCCATCATCAAGGACAAGCTCTTCTTCTTCGTCAACTACGAGCACAGCATGAAGCCCACCGTCACCACACGCTGGCGCGCCTCTGAGGACGGCAAGGCCGACAAGGACAACTACCTCTCGCGCACCACGCAGGCCGACATGCAGCGCCTTTCCGACTTCATGAAGACGAAGTACGGCTACGACACCGGTTCATGGAACAGCTTCCCCGCCGACGAGAGCAACGACAAGCTGCTGGCCCGCCTCGACTGGAACATCACTGACAACCACCACCTTGCCCTGCGCTACAACACTACGAAGAACACCTCGTGGAGCACCGTCAACGGCAACTCTACACAGGCCTACTACCGCATTCGCCTCGACCGCATGTCCATCTACTCCATGGCCTATGCCAACTCCATGTATTCCATGGACAACAAGGTGAGCTCATGGTCGGCCGACCTCAACAGCCGTTTCGGCAACAACATCTCCAACCAGCTGCTCTTCACCCATACAAACATTGAAGACATGCGCGGCAGCGATTCCAGCCTCTTCCCCTTCGTAGATATCCTGGCCGGATATTCCGTGGCCGACGACGGCACCGTGAAGCAAACCCTCGAGCCCTATGTGTCGCTGGGATATGAGCTGTTCTCCTACATGAACGGCGTGACCAACAAAATCACCAACCTCACCGACAACTTCAGCCTCACCCTTCCGCGCCACAAAATCCTCGCCGGCGTGAGCTTCGAGCACCAGGTGGCCGACAACAGCTATCTGCGCGGCGGAACCGGCTACTACCGCTATCGCTCGCTCGATGACTTTATGAACGGTGCTGCCCCCGAGACGGTGGCCATCGACTACGGCTACAACGGCCGCCAGGCTACCTCAAACGTCACCTTCAACCAGCTGGGCATTTACCTGCAGGATGAGTGGAACGCCACCGACCGCCTGAAAGTCACCGCCGGCCTGCGTCTCGACAACCTCTTCTTCAACGACGACGACATCATCACCAATAACGCCATCCGCGACCTCGATTTTGGCGGACAGCACATCGACACCGGCCGCTGGCCCGACGCCGGCCTCTCCTTCTCGCCGCGCTTCGGCTTCTCGTGGGACATCCTCGGCGACAAGACGCTCAAGCTGCGCGGAGGCTCGGGACTCTTCCTCGGACGCCTGCCCCTCGTCTTCTTTACCAACATGCCCGCAGCATCGGCCATGATTCAGAACCGTCCCGTGCTCAGCACCAGCTACAATAGCGACGGCACCGTGAAGAGCCGCGACGCCGGCCTCGACCGCTTTGCCGGAGGCCTCGTCACCGACGTGGAGCAGATACGCCAGCTCATGGGCGACGACCTCGCTCCCGCCACCATCTCCCCCGAGCAGGGACTCTTCCAGAAGAGCATCGCCGGAGTGGACTCGAAGTTCAAGATGCCGCAGGTGTGGAAGTCGTCGATAGCCCTCGACTGGCAGCTGCCCGTGGGCTTCCCCCTCACCGCCACCGCTGAGTTCACCTACACGCGCAAAATCAACGACGTGCGCCTGGTCAACCTCAACGTGCACGACGACACCTCATCGTGGAGCCGCCTCAGCGGTGCCGACAACCGCCTCGTTTATCCCGCTGACTATCGTTACTACAACAATGTCAGCGATGCCTGCGTGCTCACAAACACCAGTCGTGGCCACGGTTTCACCGCCAATCTGACGCTCAACGCCGAGCCCCTGCCCGGTCTCAACGTCATGGCCGCCTACACCCACACCGTGATGAAGGAAGTTTCGGGTATGCCCGGCTCCAACGCCACCTCTGCTTGGAATGGCCTCTATACCATCGACGGGCCGAACTTCGGGCGCGTGCAGAACTCTATGTTCGTCATTCCCGACCGTCTCATTGCCAACATTTCCTATAAGTACGGCAAGGACCACTATTCGCTCTTCTACACTGGCTACACGCCCGCCGGCACCAGCTTCATCTACAGTGGCGACGTCAACGGCGACGGCATAGCCTCAGACCTTATCTATATTCCCGCCGACGACAGCGAGATACATTTCACCAACGATGCCGACCGCAAGGACTTCTGGCAGTTCGTCAACCAGGACAGCTACCTCAGCAGCCACAAAGGGCAGTATGCCGAGGCCAATTCCGCCCACGCTCCCTTCGTACACCGCTTCGACTTCCGCTGGGCCCACGACTTTGACCTGAAGTTGGGTGCCACCACGCACCGCCTGCAGCTCATCCTCGATGCCATGAACATCGGCAACATGTGCAGCTCGCGTTGGGGAGTGGAGAAGAACATGCTCGGCTCCTTCAGCGGACAGTTCCTCAAAGTCGATAAGGTGGAGAACGGCGTGCCATACTTCTCCATGCGTCGCGACGCCGACGGCAAGGCTCCCACCGCCACCTACGACTACAACCACGCTTACGACCAGTGCTGGAAACTCCAGGTAGGGCTGAAGTACTACTTTAATTAAATAATTGGAACTTTCCTTCCCAAAAGGGGGAGAGCCATTCAGGTGAAGAGTAAGGAGTGAAAAAATTGACTTTCGCTGTCAATTTTTCACTCCTTACTCTTTTTTCGTTTTCCGCTTGCGGACGTGATAATCACGTCCCAACATGAGGCGGGATGGAAGCAGCCAATTGCCGCTTCGACTCAACAGTTTCATAGTCGGCAGCAGTGAGTATAAACATTTCCAATGCAAAAAAGTTTTTATCGAATTTTGGAATGTAAAAGCCTATAACCAAGGCAATTAAATCAATAAGGGTAATTCGTTTCGAATGGGCAGATAGAATAGAACAAGAGCCGACGAAGAAAGGATCTGACGCAGATAGGATCTGATGCAGATAGGAGCCGACGCTTCCAAGCGTCGGACTATATATAATTTAGTTACTCCGACGCTCGGAGGCGTCGGCTCCTATTTGCGTCGGGCTATTTTTTTTTAGTTACTCCGACGCTCAGAGGCGTCGGCTCCTATGCGTCGGGCTATTTTTTTAGTTACTACGATGCTCGGAGGCGTCGGCTTCTATGCGTCGGGCTATCTTCTCCTAATAACGCTCCTGTTGTACGCTCTTATGGAAACGGCAAATCGAGGAGCTTAATACGCCAAATTGAGGAGCTTAATACGCCAAATCGAGGAGCTTAATACGCCAAATCGAGGGGCGTAAAACGGCATTATGCTCACGCGATACGTCAAATAATACGCTGCTGCGCGCGGCTTTTTATAGCGGAAAATGCCGCCGAAGACGTGCTTTTATCATTTCCGAAGGGTGAAAAACACCGTTTCCCGTGCAAAAAATGGCCATTTGTTGCGAAAAAAACGCATGATTTATGCTCTTTTTCGCATCGCTATCCTCGACGCATCAACACGCCACAGCATCTTTTTCTTTCCCAAGTAAACACTGCAATGTATTGAAAATAAACACTTTATGAATTTAGTGTGATAGGTAAGGCGCAACCTTCACTTTTTCACTTTTTCACCATTTCACATTTTCACCATTTCACTTTTCACATTTTCACTTTTTCCATATATGTAGAAAATGTTTATATTTTAATTATATATACCATGTATATATAAAATTTTATCTGAAATATGTAACCATTATGGCATTTTGGTGAAAAAGTGAAATGGTGAAAAAGTGAAAAAGCGACAGATTCTGCGGTCTTTCATTGCTCTCTCCTCCTGCCGTGTCATGTCAACGATTGCGAAGAAAAGCGGGAATTTGCCGACAGTGGCAGGTCCCCGGCGCCCGGAGAGTGAGTGCGGTGGCGTGCGCATTTGCCTTTGCAGTAAGGCGCGCCATGCTATTTGCACCTTTCTGATATTTTCGTGCGATAATATTTGGCTGTTATATTTTTTTTTTTTAACTTTGTAGCCAAATATAAAATTCTATCTCTATGAAACAAAGAATCATCATTTGTCTGTTTGCCATGCTGATGTCGGCGTTGGCAATGCGTGCCCAGGTGACCACTGCGGGCCTTTCGGGAAAAGTTACGATGAATACGGCTCAAGGCGAAGCCGTCATCGGTGCCACGGTGTCGGCGCTGCACGAGCCGTCGGGCAGCCGCTATCAGGCGGTGACCAATGTTGACGGCCTGTTCAACATTCAGGGCATGCGCACCGGCGGACCTTACACCGTCACGGTGAGCTACATTGGCATGGAGCGCAAGGTACTGCGCGGCATCACCCTGCAGCTGGGTGAGGTCTATAACCTGCCGGTATGGCTGGCAGAGGATGCCACCGTGCTGAAGGAAGTGGTGGTGACCGGCAAGGCGTCGAAGTTCGCCGGTGAGAAGACGGGCGCAGCCACCAATATCAACAACGAGCAGATGATGGCCATGCCCACCATCAACCGCAGCATCACCGACATAGCGAAGATTTCGCCTTACTCGGGCGGCGGCATGAGCTTTGGCGGCCGCGATGCGCGTAGCACCAACTTCACCATCGACGGTGCCAACTTCAACAGCAACTTCGGCCTGACCAGCGACCTTCCCGGCGGCGGCAACCCCATCTCCATCGACGCCATTGAGGAGGTGCAGGTGGCCATTGCTCCTTATGACGTGCGACAGACCAACTTCATAGGCGGCGGCGTGAACGCCATCACCAAGTCGGGTACCAACACCTTCCGCGGCACCGCCTACGGCTACTACCGCGACGAGAACCTGCGCGGCAACCGCATCGACCACAAGGACCTGGGCGAGCGCAAGGCAGAGTCGCAGAAGACCTACGGCTTCACCCTGGGCGGGCCCATCGTGAAGAACAAGCTGTTCTTCTTCGTGAACTTTGAGAAAGAGATAACTCCTAAGGAAGTCGTCACCTTCCGCGCACGGCAGGACGGCGAGACCGCCGGCGGCATGGTGAGCCGTGCCCTCGGTTCCGACATGGCGCGCGTGAGCGAATACCTGAAGAGCCAGTACGGCTACGACACCGGTTCGTGGACCGATTTCCCCGCCGAAGACGACAACACGAAGCTGCTGGCCCGCCTGGACTGGAACATCTCCGACGACCACCATCTGGCCCTGCGCTACAACAACACTAAGAACACCGACTGGCGCGTGTGCAACGGCAACAGCGGCGACTGGGAGGTGGGCAGCAACGGCCGCCTGAGCGACAACCGCATTGGCCCGAAGTCGATGGCCTTTGCCAACAGCCTCTACTACTTCAAGAACAACGTGTGGTCGCTGTCGTTCGACCTGAACAGCCGTTTCGGCGCGAAGGCATCCAACCAGCTGCTGGCTACCTATACCAACATCGACGATACCCGCGGCAGCGACTCGAAGGAGTTCCCCTTCATCGACATCATGGCCGGACTGAACGACGACGGCTCGCAGATCAAGGAGCCCTATATCAGCGCCGGCTACGAGCTGTTCTCGTTCCACAACGGCGTGACGAACAAGGTGACAAGCATCACCGACAACTTCACCTACTACGCCGGTGCACACCGCCTGACGGCCGGTGCACGCTTTGAGCACCAGTATGCCGACAACAGCTACATACGCGAGGGAACGGGCTACTACCGCTTCCGCAGCGTGGACGACCTGCTGGCAGGAGCTGCGCCCGAGTCGGTGGCCTTCAGCTACGGCTTCAATGGCAACGACAGCCCCACCAGCGCCGTGCGCTTCAACCAGATAGGCTTCTACGCGCAGGACGAGTGGACCATGGCCGACAACTTCAAGCTCACCTACGGCGTGAGGGCCGACAACATGATTTTCAACAACAAGGACGTGGAGCGCAACACCGCCATCTATGCCCTCGACTTCGGAGGAGTGAACATTGACACCGGACGATGGCCAAAGTCGGCTTGGCAGTTCTCGCCAAGGGTGGGATTCACATGGGATGTCTTCGGCGACAAGACGCTCAAGCTGCGCGGAGGAACGGGCATCTTCACAGGGCGACTGCCACTGGTGTTCTTTACCAACATGCCGCAGAATGCCGCCATCTTCCAGACAACCTACACCGCAAGCACCTTCTACGACGGAACGGGAAAAGTGGTCGGCGTGAACGAAAAACTGGCCGGGCTGGCTGGGAAGATGTATGGCGTGAAGGAGCTGATGGACTACTTCAACGTGCCCACCACCAACAACAACCACACGGCTGGCGCGAAGATTTCGGGCGTGGACCGCGACTTCAAGATGCCGCAGATATGGAAGACCTCGCTGGCCCTCGACTGGCAGCTGCCCGTCAGCTTCCCCTTCGTGGCCACCGCCGAGTTCATCTACAACCAGAACATCAACGCCGTGTATATTGACAACGTGAACCTGAAGGACAACGATACCAGCCAGTGGGAGCGCTTCAACGGTGCCGACAACCGCTTCATCTATCCCAAGGACCTCTACTATGTGGGCGGAAAGAACGCCGTGGTGCTGAAGAACACGTCGAGGGGCTACGGATACATCTACAATGTGACGCTGAACGCCGAGCCTCTGGACAACCTGAAGCTCATGGCTGCCTATACGCACACCGAGCAGAAGGAGATTTCGGGCATGCCAGGCAGCGACCCCGTGTCGGCTTGGCAGGGTGTCATCTCGGTGAACGGTCCCAACCTCTGCACCACCCAGCGCTCGCAGTATGTGACTCCCGACCAGGTCATTGCATCCATCAATTACTACATTCCCATCAGCAGGAACGGATTTGTGCGCGGCGCCAACCTCAACTTGTTCTACAAAGGATATTCGGCCTACAGCAACAGCTACATGTACACCAACGACATGAACGGCGACGGGCTGGCCTACGACTTGATGTACATTCCCGCCAACGACAGCGAGATAAAGTTCAAGACGGAAGAAGACCGCGTGGCGTTTTGGCAGTTCGTGTCGCAGGATGACTATTTGAACAGTCATCGCGGAGAATATGCCGAGGCTTACGCCGCCCGGACACCATGGCTGCACCGCGTGGACATGCGCTTCACCACCGACTTCCAGTTCCGCGTGGGAGCCACCAACCACAAGATGCAGGCCATCTTCGACTTCGTGAACATTGGCAACCTCATCAACTCCAGCTGGGGAATCCCCAAGAGCTCCAACATCTCGAACAACGGGCGCATACTCAAGTACGAGGGCCGCGACGCCTCCAACAATCCCGTATTCTCTATGTATAAGCGCGACGGACAGTTCCTCAACAAGTCGTATGAGAAACTCGACAGCTACACCAATTGCTGGAAGCTGCAGATTGGTCTGAAGTATTACTTTAATTAAATAACTCAAAGAAACAGTCCCCCTCTCATCCCGTCGGCGAATGAGAGGGGGCTTGTTGGGATTTCTGCATTTATGAAAATAGATTTCACTCAGGCGGAGCGTTGCGACCTGCCGAAATTCAAGGACGGCGAGGGGCATTTCATCATGCGCCACTACACCGACAGCCATGTAAGAATCATGCACGGCACACTGGAGCCCGGCTGCTCCATCGGGCTGCACAGGCACGAGGGGAATGCCGAGGTGATGTACATACTTTCGGGCATTGCCACATACATCTGGGAAGGCAAGGAGGAAACGGTGTTGCCGGGACAGGTGCACTACTGCGCCGACGGCCAGTGCCACACGCTCATGAACAAGGGCACGGAGAACCTCACTTTCTTCGCCGTGGTGCCGAATAAATAATTGTATTTGAGTTATGAGTTGTGATTTATGAGCTTTGAGTTGTTCCCTTTTCCTAATTCCTAACTCCTAACTCATATATAATAAAATTATATGACTCTCATCATTGTTTGCATACTTCTGGGAGGCTTCTTCCTTATTTCCACCAGCAACCTTACGAAGGTGAACAAGGCTGCCGTGGCCATCTTCGCGGCTGCCGTGGGGTGGGTGCTCTACATCTGCTACGGCAGCGACTTCGTGAACAGCCAGCACCAGGGGGAATACATCGACTTCCTGGGTGGCGCCGTGCCCACCAGCACCGCCGTGAAGCACTACATTGCGCAGAACATCTTCCTGAAATATGTGGGCAAGGGCGCCGAGCTCGTGCTCTTCCTGTTGGCAACAATGACCATTGTGGAGATACTCGACAACAACGGGTGCTTCGACTTCTTCCGACAGTGGATGCGCACCCGCAACAGCCGCAAGCTGCTCGTACTCGTCTCGGTGATGACGTTCGTGGTGTCGGCAAATCTCGACAACCTCACCGTCACGACAATGATGCTGGTCACCATGCACAGCATAGTGCCCACACGGCGCCTGCGAATGGTCTATGGCTCAGCCATCCTTATCGCCGCCAACAGCGGAGGGGCACTCACCGTGATTGGCGACCCCACGGGACTTTTCCTTTGGAACAACGGCGCCGTCAGCGCCACCAACTATTCGCTGTCGCTGGCCATTCCCTGCCTGCTGTCGTGGGTGTTGCCGACGTGGTGGCTGTCGAGGTCGCTGCCCGTACATATTGACTCGCAGTGGACGTCGATGCCCTATCGCGGCGACGACACCAACCTCAATGTGTGGCAGCGCCTGCTCATGCTCATCGTGGGAATAGGCGGCCTGTGGTTCATTCCCTCCTTCCACAACATTACGAAGCTCAGCCCTTTCCTCGGCGCACTGTGCGTGCTCGCCGTGCTGTGGGTGGTGAACGAGGTGATGAACCGCAAGCTCATGAATGTTGACCAGATGATACAACGGCGCACACCCCGCGTGTTGCAATACGGCATCCTGCAGCTCATGCTCTTTGTCATGGGCATCATTCTCGCCGTCGGCGTGGTGCAGGAAACGGGAGCCATAGCGTGGCTGGCACACCTCTGCGACAAGCACGTTCACAATATCTGGATTTTAGGATTCCTGGCAGGGGCCGCCAGCAGCGTGCTCGACACCTTCGCCTCCTCGGTGAGCTTTTTCTCCTTGTTTCCCTCGCTCGCCGAAAACCACGAATACTGGAAAGTCATTGCCTACAGCACACAGGTGGGCGGCAGCATGCTTATGTTGGGAAGCGCCAGCGGGCTGGCACTCATGAAGATGGAACACATACACGTGGGGTGGTTCTTTAAAAAAGTGGGATGGGTGGTCGTTGTGTCGTGGCTGGCCGGCCTCGCCGTCATGTGGCTCATGAATTAAAGCCTCACTCCTTATCATTTCTTATTTCTCATTTCTCATTTATGAAAAAATCCCTTGTCATCGGTTTTCTGCTCAGTCTTTCGCTCGGTTCCACAGCCCAGCAGATGACGTGGAATAACCGCTACCAAACATATATCGACCAGTATCGCGACCTCGCCATCGAGGAAATGTTGCACCACAAGGTGCCCGCCAGCATTACGCTGGCACAGGGCATTTTTGAAAGTGGGGCAGGGCAGAGCCGCCTCGCTAAGGAAGGCAACAACCATTTCGGCATAAAATGCCACGGCTGGACAGGCCGGACGGTTTATTTCGACGACGATGCCAAGGGCGAATGTTTCAGGGCATACGACAATGCGAAGCAGAGTTTTGAAGACCACAGCAAGTTCCTTACAGGCAACAAACGCTACAAGGAACTCTTCAAGCTCGACATCACCGACTACAAGGGATGGGCAAAAGGCCTGAAAGCCGCTGGTTATGCCACCAACCCGCAATATCCTCAGAAACTCATTAGCCTCATAGAACTCTACAAGCTCTATGAATATGACAACGCCAAGAAATACGACAAGTTCATGGCCGGAAACTCAGGAAAGCGCACGGCGGAATCGAGCGACGGCCAGTTGCACTCCATTCACATCTACAATAAAAACTATTTCTTGCAGGCTCGCAAGGGTGACACCTTTAAGTCGATAGGCGAGGAAATAGGCATCAGCGGAAAGAAAATTGCCAAGTACAATGAGCGCGACTACGACAGCCCGCTTGTGGAAAACGAGTTCGTATGGCTGAAAAAGAAGCAGAAGAAAGCCGACGTGGCCTACGAGGGGAGAACGCATCGAGTGAAAGCCGGCGACAGCATGTATAGCATAGCGCAATACTATGGCATGCGCCTGAAAAGCCTTTATAAACTCAATAAACTGAAGCCCGACTACCAACTTCGTGTCGGTGACGAGCTGTGGCTGAGATAATGATTAAGTGAAGAGTCTTTTTAAGTGAAGAGTGAAAAGTGAAGAGTGAAAAGTGAAGAGTGAAGAATTTGCTGCCGCCTTTCTAAGTGAAGAGTGAAAAGTGAAGAGTGAAGAATTTGCTGCCGCCCTTCTAAGTGAAGAGTGAAGAATTTGCTTCCCAGCCTAAAATGATGGCGGCAGCAAATTCTTCACTCGTCACTCTTCACTCTTCACTTTTCACTTTCAAGCTTTTCACTTTCAAGCTTTTCACTTTTCACTTTTACTTTCCTCCCCCCCCTCTAAGAATAATGCTGGTGGCCCCGATGGTGAAAAGGCTGCCGTCGTAAATGATGCGGCGCTCGCGGTCGCCGAGGATTTCGTTGTTCACAAAGGTTCCCGTGTTGCTCGGACCGTCGCGCAACACATATTTCAGTTTTCCCTTCTTGTCGCGGCTCACGTTAATGACGCAATGCGTGTTGTCAACGCTGGGGTCAACGGTTTCAATGGGCGTGTTGATGGGGTTGCCCTTTTGGTAACGGCCTATCACGTTGTCGCCCATCTGCAAGGGAATCACCTGTTTATAGTGAAAGACATTCTCTATCACTATGATTTCTCCAAATCCCTTGTCCTCAAAAATGTCTTCGGGGTTTTCCTCTTTGCGGCGGTCGCGGAGTTTCGACACACCCATCCTTATACTGAACTGCTTGCCGCAATCGGGGCAGGCAAAGATAAGGCTCTGGCCTTCCTGATATTGCTTTTCGTCAAATGTGATGAAGCCGTCACATTTGGGACATCTCACTCTTTTCATTCTTTCACCTCAATCACCCATGAGTACTTGAAGTGTTCCGACTGGCCGCGAAGCTGTGCCAACGCTTTATTGGCCTGCTCTTCATTGTCGTAATGTCCATAGACCACCTTTCGCGACATGCCTTTCTTCTCGTAGATGCGGCCTTCGGGCATATTCCCTTTTTTCAGGGTGTTGATTAAGTATTCAGCCCCTGCCACCTGCACGCCGCTGGCCAGCACGATGCTCCATTTGCCGCCCGTCTTTTCTTCTTTGGCAACAATGGGTGCTGCCGGTTTCTCGGCCACCGTTTCTTTTTTCACTTCAACAACTTTCTTTTCCTCCATGCCATAAGACGTTGCCTTGTGGTCGTCGGTGGCCTGCGGAATGAGTTTGCTGATGGCCATCCAGTCGGCACGGCTCACGGTGAGCTCTTGCTGCGAATCGTTGCCCAGCGGTGTGGTGATGAGGAAGAAAGCGGCCACGGCAGCGGCAATGGCAATGGCGTTTCTTAACACGCTTACCCGTATGCTGATGGTCTTGCCCTTGTCGTTCTCAAGGCCGTTCATCTCGGCATTGTTTGCGACATGATGCCTGTGGGCGTCTGTGGTGTTGATACGCAACTTCTCCAACGGGCGCATCTCGTAGCAGGAGAGGCCGTAGAGCTCGGGCGTGAGAATTCCCGACTCGAAAGGCGTGAAAACATAATTGCCGTCTTTGTTGACCGACAGGTTTCCTATGCCGTTCAGCTCGTAGGAGCCCTCATTCTCAATGGTTTGCTTTATCTGCGCCACCTCTTCCTCTATGCACTGCACGGCTTCGGGGTAACTGATGTCGTAGGCTTCCACAAACGATTGTGCCAGCAAACTGTCGTTGTGCCTCAGCTTGGTGTTGAAACCCAGTGTGCGCACGGGCGGCAGGAACTGCGAGTCGTTGTCGTCATACCGCGCGTCAACATGCTGGGCGGTAAAGCCCCCCAGGTCAGGCACCACAACACAATCGTTGTTGAGCAAAAGAATTTCTATATGTCTTTCTAACTTGTTCACGTTGCAAAATTACGTTTTTTACTTGTAATGGCCAAAAATTTCTTCCTAAAACTTAAAAAAAGGTTGAAGATATGCGAACTTCCAATAATTATTGTTATATTTGCAAACGAAAAAGTTTCTGCCCATGTATCGGAAATCTCTCTACCGGTTTTTATGGCTTGTTTTTCTTGTGGCAGCGTGTACCTCGGGAAACAACCAGCCCCCTTCTTCCCCTCGCGAAGACGCCCTGGCCAAGAAGATGCTGCAAGGCATTTGGCTTGACTCTGAGGACGAAGAGCCTTCTTTCCGTTTTTCCGGCGACTCCATTTTCTTTCCCGATACGACCAGCCAGCCCGCCACTTTCAAGGTCATCGGCGACACCTTGTGCATCGAGGGCTCCCTCAGTGCCAAGTACCCCATTGTGCTTCACACGGAGCACAATTTCCAGTTCAAGAACCAGAGCGACGACGTGGTGAAGCTCGTGAAAAGCGACAATCCCGACGATGTGCAATATTTCGAGCAGCGCCCGGCGGTGGCCATCAACCAGCGCCAGACCATCAAGCGCGACACCGTCATCTTCAGTGCCAACGAGCGCTACCATTGCTATGTGCAGGTGAATCCCACGCGTCAGAAGGTCGTGAAGCCCGCCATCAACGACGACGGCGTGGAGGTGGAGAACGTCTATTATGATAATTCCATCCGGTTCAGCCTCTTCCACGGCAAGGCACGCCTCTACCAGCACGACTTCCACCGCGAGGACTTCAAGAAGCTGGTGCCCGAGGAGTTCCTACGGCAGAGCGTGCTCAGCGACCTCGTCTTCCTCCGTTCCGACAATGCGGTCATCGTGTACGATGCCATCTTGGCCGTTCCCGACAGCTACAGCAGCTACGAGGTGGAAGTTTCCATCACCTACGACGGCAAAATGTCGATGCGCATCGCCGACAAAGAGTCCTGATTTTGTTTTTCATTATGCCACGAAAAGAAGATGGAATGCTGTTCGAGGTACATCCCGCGCCTCTGAAAGACAAGGCGGGCAACAACTATGTTTATGTGCGGCCTTTTGCCCTTCATAAGCGCACACCCGAAGATTTTGACGAATACTGCTCCAAGCACTATGCCATGCGCCCGGGCGAGATGTTGCGTGCCCTGGGCATTTTCATGGAAGCCACGAAGATATGGCTGGGAGAAGGCGACCGCGTGGAAACGCCTTTCGGTTCGTTTGCTCCCAAGATTGGTTTGCGAAGCGAGAAAACCACCGCCGACGTCGTGGGGCCTTCCGACGTGGAACTTCAAGGCATTGACTTCACGCCCACCAGGGAGTTTGTTGAGCGCGTGGAACAGTGGACCAATGGCTTCCGACCTCTCAACAATCCTGATACACAAAGACTTTCAGCCGACACTACACATCTGGAGCGTGCTCTTCAGAACACCATAGAAGCCCTGGGTGGCTATGCCGACGTGCGGAACTTTATGCGTTTTAGCGGCCTTACTTATCATTCAGCCCGCAAAACGCTTGACCGGTGGTGCCAGGAGCCATCACCCCGGTTGTTGCGCACAAAACTGGGCGGCACATTTATATATACCATGATATAAGTTTTTTTCGCGGAAGGTCTTTGCTTATAAGCGCAAGGCCTTTTGCTTGTAGCCGAAAACCCTTTTGCTTATAAGCGCAAGCCCTTTTGCTTGTAAGCAAAAGAACAAAGGGCGGCATCTTTGTACCGCCATCCCACGGTCTTCGTACCGCTGAAACGGCACTTTCATGTCGTTCATCCTTTTCATTTAGATACGTTCATTTATCGGATACCTTGAATTTAATTGCCTTCTTTTTCTATGATTCCCCAAAGACCAATTATTTCAGTTTGTAAGTTACCTCTGTACAATGAATATATATGTGTAGATGTGGCTGTATGAATAATAAAAATTTTAGGCAATTATATAGAATTTGACCTCGAATAATGTAAAAACTGCAATTATTCTTTCAAAAAAGCATTGGCAAAATATGTTATCGCAGCATATCTTTCTGAGAGAGGATAGAAAATAATCTCATTATGTCCTTCACACCATAACAGATAATTATTGTAGTCAAATGTCATAACCTCAAATATGTGTGTTAGATAATCTTTATTTCTCAATGATTCATCAAAAACCCATGAACAGATATGCTTACATTTTTTCTGTTCTAAATCTTCTGTTTTATCGGTTTCGCCAAAAATACGGGTGTTTGTTTTCAATTGTTTAAACATAGATGATTGGGTGATGTTCATATCATCCAAAATATAATAACCAAGTACAATTATACCTTCATCAGAAGAGGAATAAACGATGATAGTATCATCATCTATATCATCTCCAAAACAATCCTCACACTTGCTTTTTGTATTCACATTAAGTTTGAGGCTTTCAAATGGAACAGACCAAATGTCATTGATAATCGGTCCTTCTTGTATTTTTCTAAACATATTTAGTGTTTTATTTCTGCGAAGGTAAAGATTTTTCTTTATATATCACTATTTATTAATAAACTTTAAGATAAGACAAATGGTAGCAGGTGATATTATCAGTAATATAATTAAAAGAATGAAATTCTGGGGTCGAAGATTCCCTAATGCCACTACTTCATTTATTCCTAATACAAAGAATAATTCATTTTATTATCTATTCCAAAATAGGGGTGACAATTATCCTTCTGTACAAATACGTTTATCAAATCATGGTACTTATATTGAGACATGGACAGATAGGGAAGAATTAGGTAACAGCGTAGAGAGAATAGACCCTGCACGTTCTATCAATATCTCAATAGTGTTAAAAGTATTACTGATGATTGTGAAAGCCAAGCAAGTTGTGAAGGTTGTGCATTGCCTGTCTGTAAACCACAAACTTTTGCAGGGCAAAATGAAATAGGTAGACCAAATTTTATTGTTAAAAAACAACCTAAAAGTTGTATAATTCGATTTTTTACACTATTTTTGCACGGAAATAATAAGAACTATGAAAATGACTTTCGACTGCATCACCCCAGATGAACGTCTTTGGGCTGCACGATATGAGGGATGTTCAGACAATGCACTTGGTATTTTGTTTGAACAATGGAATGATGTTGTATGGTTGAGAGATTTCTTCAAAGAAAACATTGACGACCTTATTTCGTATTTTAAGATTACTGATGTAAATGAAGCCATTTACGATACCATTGAAGATGGCGAGCGCCTTCAGTGTCTCATATTGGATATTTCGCCCGATGCCGACCTCGATAAACTCTTCCGCCCGTTGGAGAACAGCAGGTATAATGATATGCTGCTTGGTAAGGAGAAAGCGAAATTGAAAGAAGCTGCCAGGCATACTTCATGGCTGAGAATATATGCCATTAAACTGGAACAGGGAATCTATGTCATTACTGGCGGGGCCATTAAGCTGACACGCACCATGCAGGAAAGGAAACATACACTTCGGGAATTGGGAAAAATGGAGAGCGTAAGGAATTTCCTGCTTGAGCAGGGGGTGGTTGACAAAGATGCCTTGATGGACTATATGAGCGAACTGTCATTTTAATTTAGTATAATATGGAAAAGAAAGTGGAGCAAACAATGGAAAGACTGAAACAGCATCGGTCTGCCACACCGTCGCAATGGCGCGAGAAGGCGGAGTGGAGGTTGCAGAACAGAACGTGGCTGCGGCATTCTCAGCATATTGCTATGCTCATGCTCGACAAAATGGAAGAATTGAACATGACACAGAAGGAATTGGCCGAACAGATGGGATGCAGCCAGCAATATGTGTCAAAAGTCTTGAAAGGGCACGAGAACCTTTCGCTTGAAACCATGGCAAAGATTGAAGATTGCCTGAACATCAGCATCCTCAAAGAGGAACTTGTATAGAGCCTGCAATCATTTTACAACAACAACTTAACCTACAACTGGAGTGCACCGTGGCGCATGCCGTCGCATGCCCAGTGCCAGGAACTGATTAACAACACCATCTCGACTTGGAGCACTCTGAACGGCGTGAACGGCCGAAAGTTCACCGGTCCTAACTGGGGCACCATCTTCCTTCCCGCTGCGGGCCATCGCTGGTACGACTACCTCAACTACGCGGGCGGCTACGGCATCTACTGGTCGTCGACGCTCTACGGGGCAACCCGGGCTACGCGTGGTACCTGGTCTTCTACAGCGGGTACGCAAGCGCGAACTTCTACGACCGTTACCGCGGGCATTCCGTGCGCCCCGTGCGCAGCAACTGAAGTGCATCTTTCCCATAACGTGACGCGAATTAACCCAGCTTGCCACGCTGAGCTGCAAGGCGGGGCCGTACCCCCCAAGGGCACGTTAAGGCCCCGTCGGAAGGATAGTTTGGCGTGATGGGAAAACTATACTTAAAAATGTTTTTTTACTCACACAATAAATTTTTCACTTTTCACTTTTCTTTTTTTACTTTTTTTTATTACCTTTGCCCATGATTTGAGAGGTATTACCTATATTAAATGGTTTTTGTAGTATGAGAAAAGGGATTTATGCGGTGCTGGCAATGTGCGCCGGCATGATTCTTTTTGCAGAGAGTTGTAAGGAAAAGAAACCTGCAACCGAAGAAGCACCCGCAGCGGCACCCGCCGACTCCGACACGCTCTTTGTGGCCGACACATTGGCGCAAATCATTGAAGAGCAGCCCGTTCCCAAGGCTGCCGACGAGTTGTTCGACGATTTCATCTATGTGTTTTGCCACAATCGCAAGCACCAGCTTTCCAGAATACAATGGCCGCTGAAAGAGATGACGGCGGGCAAGGTGAAGGTTGTGCAGCGAAAGCAGTGGTACATGGAGCAGCTATACATGCCGCAGGGCTTCTGTACGCTCATTCTCGACAACTACAAGCAGCAGGAGCAGGCCAAGGACACCGCCGTCAGCCATGTGGTGGTGGAAAAAATCTTCCTCGACAAGAACGTCGTCAGGTCTTTCCATTTCAACAGGATGGAAGGCCAGTGGATGCTCACCTCGGTGGAAAACAGCGTGATGGGCAGCAATCCCAACGGCTCGTTCCTCACCTTTTATGAGAAATTCTCCACCGACTCCGCCTTCCAGGCCGAAAGCCTTGCCGAAACCATTGCGTTCTCGGGGCCCAATCCCGACGACGACAGCGAAGAGCTACAAGGCGAAATCACTCCTGCCCAGTGGGAGGACTTCCAGCCGGGAGAGCTGCCCCAGGGCGTCATCTACAACACCGTGTATGGCGAGCGCGGAAAGGCGGGGCACCAGAAAATTTTCCTGCTCCGAGGCATTGCCAGCGGACAGGAAATGCAGCTCACATTCAAGCAGATGGATGGAGCGTGGAAGCTGGTGGGGCTGAAAGAATAAACTATATTTTTACGATTTACTTGCTTTTTAATCGCTACATCATCAACCATAAAAGTAAATCGTTTGTTGTTAAATCGTAAATCGCAAATCGTGAAAAACGAAACCAACTATAGCCTGCTCGGGCACAACACCTTCGGCATCGACGCACGGTGTAGCCGCTTCCTTGAATATGGCAACGAGGAAGAGGCGCGACAGGTGGCGGCCATTTTGCGCCACAATCCCACACCTTATTTAATAATAGGCGGCGGCAGCAACCTGCTGCTCACCCGCGACTATGAGGGCACCGTGGTGCGTTCAGACATTCGCGGCATCGCGTTTTCGGAGGATGAAAATGCGTGGATGGTGCGGTGTGGGAGCGGTGAAACGTGGGACGACGTGGTGGCCGAGACGGTGAAGAAAGGACTGCCCAACCTGGCCAACCTGTCGTTAATTCCCGGCGACGTGGGCGCGTCGGTAGTGCAAAATATCGGGGCCTACGGCGCCGAGGTCTGCCAGTTTGTCGCTGAGATTGAGGCCATTGAAGTGGCGTCGGGCGAAAAGAGGATGATTCTTCCCCGCGACTGTCACTATGGCTATCGCGAAAGCCGCTTCAAACATGAATGGAAGCAGCAGTTCCTCATCACCCACGTTACTTACAGGCTCGACAAAGCCTTTCAGCCAAGCCTGGCCTACGGCGACATCCGCCAGGAGCTGGAACGCCGGGGCATTGCCGCGCCCACCGCTTCCGAGCTTCGGCAGGTCATCATCGACATCCGCCGCGCCAAGCTGCCCGACCCCCGCGAGCAGGGCAATGCCGGCAGCTTCTTCATGAACCCCGTGGTGGAGCGCCATGTTTTCGACGCAGTCGTGGCACAATATCCGCAGATGCCCCATTATACCATTGATGAGGACCATGAGAAAATTCCTGCCGGGTGGATGATTGAGCAATGCGGGTGGAAAGGCAAAAGTCTGGGGCGTGCCGGCGTTCACCACAAGCAGGCGCTGGTGCTGGTCAACCTCGGCGGGGCCACCGGCGCGGAAATTGTTGAACTCTGCAATGCCGTCAGGGCCGACGTGAAACGCAAGTTCGGCATTGAGATAAAGCCCGAAGTCAACGTGATATGAAGCTGACTTTTCTTGGAACAGGAACCTCGGTGGGTGTGCCCACCATAGGCTGCTCGTGTAAGGTATGTCGCAGCAACGACCCTCACGACAAGCGCCTGCGCTGCTCGGCCATGGTGGAAACCGACCATACGCGCCTGCTCATTGACACGGGTCCCGACTTCAGGCAACAGATGCTGGCACAGGAGTTCCGGAAGATCGACGCCGTGCTGCTCACCCACATCCACTACGACCATGTGGGCGGCATTGACGACCTTCGCCCTTTCTGCCAGTTCGGTGAAATCAATGTCTATGCCGACAATGACACTTGCGACGGGCTGATGCACACCGTGCCTTATTGTTTTGCCGAAAAGCGTTACCCTGGCGTTCCTGCCATCCACCTCAACCGGCTTACGCACTATAGGCTGCTGCAAGTAAACGAGTTACAGGTGGTGCCCTTCGTGGTCTATCACGGGCGGAAACCCATCACCGCGTTCAGGATAGGGCCGCTGGCCTACATCACAGACATGAAAACCATTGAGGAAAGCGAGTTCGCCTTCCTGCAGAATGTTGACACACTTGTGGTCAATGCCTTACGCTTTTACCCCACGCACCACGCCCATCAGGACGTTGCCGACGCCGTGGCCTTTGCCCAGAGGGTGGGCGCACGGCAGACATGGCTCATCCATTCGTGCCACGACATCGGCCTGCACGAAGAGGTGAACCGCCTACTGCCGCAGAACATACAATTAGCCTACGACGGCCAGGTGGTGGAGCTGCCTTGACAAGTGGTCTGGCGAGAAAGAGTCTATTTCTTGAATTTACGGTAAAGTTTCCATACGAGGATGAGGCCGTCGAGCACACCCGCTCCGGTGCTCATCATGCTTTGCAGGCCCATTTTGCGCTTACGGCTGGGGGTGAGGGCGGTGGGCTTGGAAAACAGTTGTTGGCGCAAAGTGTTTATCTGCTTGCTGTCTTTGCGTATTTCCTTGAGCAACTGAGCCTTACGGTCGCTGATGGCCCGCAGGGTGTCATAGGTGGGGCGAATGTCGTTTTCTTCAGTCAACATCTTTTTAACATTTTGGTGTCGGTAAAATTATTCCATCAGCAAACTGGCCAGAAACCTTACCAAGGGCTTTTCCACCCACGATTTCCGGAATGCCAGGAACAGCAAGAACACAATGATGTAGAATGCCGCTACAATAAGGAACGCCACGGAATGGCCAACAAGTGGTGCCAAGGCGTAGGCGGCGGCAAAGGACAGATAGATGAAAATAATGAGAATGAGGAGAAGGGTGACCGCGGCAATGATAAGTGACGTTATCAGCCTTACCACTTTCTCAATGACATCGAGCCGCAGATATTCGTTCTGCAGCCCGATGTAGTGCTTGAACAACTCAACGAGCTGCCCAATGGTTTCAATGTTCTGATCGCTTGAAAACATATTGAAGCCTTTGTTACGGTCTGCCTGCGGGGGAGCCGGCAGATGTGTCGTCAGTCGATAACGTCTTCAACAGTTTCCTTAATGTCGTCGGCCAGGTCACCAATCTCCTTTTTCGAGAGGTTGATGTTGTGCTTCTTGCAGAAGTCGTCGATGGCGTCGGTGATTTTCTCACGTGTGTCGGTTCCTTTTTCGGGAGCCAGCAAAAGGCCGAGAGCTGCGCCTGCGATGGCACCGCCAAGGAATGCGCCAATGTAACCTAATGTTTTCATAATTCTTGTTTGTTTAAATGAATAATAATGAATGATTTCATTCGCAAATGTAGGCATTTTATGTGAAAAAGCGAAAAAAGAACCGTCATTTTTTGTTAAAAACTCATTATAACCTTACATTTAACAAACTTTAGGTACTTCTTTCCTTATTTATTCCCCGAATTTGTGTAATTTCGCACATCATTTTGCAATTTAAGTTTCATTTTAAACATATCAAAACGTATGAAAAAGTACATTTTAGTGTGCGCAAGCCTGGCTGTAGCCTTGGCTTTCACCAGCTGTGGCTCAAAGGAAAGTGCCTATCGTAAGGCATACGAAAAAGCAAAGGCCCAGGAAGCTGCACAAACCATGCAGACGACAACGGAAACGCAGCCTGTCGTGGCTCCCGTCACTACCACTCCGGGCACGGAGACCATTGTGACCGACAACTACGACAACGTGTCGGTGACGCCCGAAACGATTACCGTCGTGGATGGTGCAGGCCTGAAGAAATACAGCGTGGTGGTGGGCTCCTTCGCCAGCAAGACCAATGCCGAGAACTTCTGCCAGCAGGTGCGCAACGCTGGTTATCCCGCACAGATTGCCTATAACAGTGGCAATCAGAAGTATCGTGTCGTGGCTACTACCTTCGACGACAAGGCCAGCGCCGTGAGGAGCAGAGACTCGCTCAGCTCCCAGTACAAGGGCGCATGGCTGCTCTTTAATCAGCGATAAACTTCTTTGCCGTTGGCTCGGATATTGTCGATAGACTACGGAAAACGGCGTACTGGAATAGCAGTTACCGACCCATTGCAAATCATTGCCAATGGGTTGGTAACCGTTTCTACGTCACAGCTCTTCGACTTCCTCAAGTCGTATGTTGACAAGGAAGACGTGGAGATGATTGTTGTGGGAAAACCCATGCAGACAAATGGACTGCCCAGCGAAAACCTCAACCGCGTGGAGCAGTTTGTCAACAGGTGGAAAAAGGCCTTCCCCGACATCCCCGTGCAATATGTTGATGAGCGCTACACGTCGGTGCTGGCCCATCAGGCCATGTTGGAAGGGGGACTTAGGAAAAAGGCAAGGCAAGACAAGGCACTGGTCGATGAAATCAGTGCCACTATTATCTTGCAGAGCTACCTTGAAAGCAGGCGACTCCATCCGCAACAATAATAACTTACTATTTTTTTTGTAAAACAAACAAAAGAACTTATCCTCAGTGATTTTACCTATTTATATTTATGGGCAGCCGGTGCTGCGCAAAGTTTCACAGGACATTCCGAAGGACTACGCTCAGCTGGACCAGTTGATAGCCAATATGTTTGAAACGCTCGACGCCTCCGAGGGCATCGGCCTTGCCGCTCCTCAGATAGGACTTAATGAGCGCGTGGTTGTCATCGACCTGAATGTCCTTAGTGAAGACCTTCCCGAATATGCGGGTTTCCGCAAGGCATTCATCAATCCCCACATCATCGAAACCGACGACACCGTCACCGACTCAACGGAAGAGGGCTGCCTGTCGTTGCCCGGTATTCACGAAAAGGTGACACGCCCCACGCGCATCCATGTGAAGTATGAGGACCAGGAGCGAAACCCGCACGATGAATGGGTGGAAGGCTATTTGGCAAGGGTGATGCAACATGAGTTCGACCACCTCGACGCCCACCTGTTCATTGACCACATCTCGCCCTTGCGCCGACAACTCATTAAGAACAAACTGAAAAACCTTACTTTAGGCAGATACCATTGCTCCTATCGGACCAAACCGCCGAAGAAATGAGAAAAAGCCCCCCTGTCACCCCGCAGTCCACTTCTCATCCCTCAGGGGGGAGGAGGTATGGCGGCGGAACTCCCCTCCTTTGGCGAGGAGCCCCGAAATGGGCTGTGAAGGTATCGGGGACGGCTTTCTTTCATCTTCTTCTTTTTTTCCTGCTGGCGTTTTCCCCCGCCAGTTCTTTTGCGCAATACAATATCGACCGCGTCCTGATGGCCGGACGCAGTGCCTTGTACTATGAAGACTATGTGCTCTCCATGCAATATTTCAATCAGGCCATCCACGCCAAACCTTATCTTTATGAGCCGTGGTTTTACCGTGCCGTGGCAAAATTCTACCTCGACGACTTCGTCGGGGCCGAGATGGACTGCAACGAAGCCATCCGCTTGAATCCCTATATTTCCAATCTCTACGACCTCCGCGGCATTTGCCGCATCCGGCAGCAGAAATATGATGTTGCGGCCGACGACTATACCAGTGCCATCCGCGAAGACCCCACCAACCAGGGCTATTGGTACAACCGCGCCCTTTGCCGCTTGAACGGAAAGGACTACGACCAGGCCAACCTGGAGCTCGACTCCATGATGACGAGGTGGAGCAAGAGCGCCAAGGTGTACCAGCTGAAGTGCGAAGTGTGCCTTCAACAGAAAGACACCGCCCAGGCCGAGCATTTCCTTGACAAAAGCCTTGAGCTCGACCCTTACGATGCCGAGGCGTGGACGGTGCGCGCCATGATGAGCCTTAACAAGAAGAAATGGCGCGACGCCGACAAACAGCTCACCGAAGCCATCCGACTGCGGCCCACCGTGGTGTCGAACTATGTCAACCGCGCCATGGCCCGCTACAATTTCAACAACCTGCGCGGGGCTTTGGCCGACTATGACAAGGCCATTGAACTTGACGCCGACAACTTCCTCGCCCACTATAACCGCGGACAGCTTCGTGTGCAGGTGGGCGACGACAACCGCGCCATCGACGACTTTGACTTCATCATCAGCCGCGAGCCTCAGAACATCATGGCAGTCTATAACAGGGCGCTCCTTCTGGAACGCACCGGCGACATGCGCGGTGCCATTCGCGACCTTTCCACCGTCATCGACCAGTTCCCCAACTTCTGGGCCGGACTTCAATTGCGCGCCCAATGCTACCGTCGCCTGGGCATGGTCAACCAGGCTGAGCTCGACGAGTTCAGAATTTTCAAAGCCCAGATGGACAAGCACATAGGCATACAGCCCCGTTGGAGCAAGAACAAACGCAAGGAGGTGAGGAAGTTGAGCGACATCGACCTCGACAAGTACAACCAGCTTGTAGAGGAAGACGAGCCCGTGGTAGAGCACGAATACAACAGCGCCTATAGGGGTAAGGTGCAGAACCGCGCCGTGGAAGACACTTTCATGCCCCTTTACATCCTGACTTTCCGCGAGCAGGCCAACCAGCTGTCGTCGTTGAAAGCCTTCGACACCCAGGTGGAGCAGCTCAACCACGCCACGCAGGGCCCGCACATTGCCATTTCCTGTTCTGTTGCCCCCCTTACCGAAGACGAGGCCAGCCATTATTTCCATACCATCGATTCGTTGACCGCGCTCATCGACGGCGCTTCCGATTTTGCCGCCTCCAAGCATCTCATGGTGCTCAGGGCCGTGGCCTATACCGTGGTTCAGGACTACGATGCCGCCATCAACGACCTTTCCGCCTATTGCCAGACCGACAGCACCTCTTCCGTGGCCTACTGGCAACGTGCCGCCTGCCGCACCCTTGCCGGACAATTTGCCCAGGCCGAGGGCATTGAGGGAAAGCTTCGCCAGCAGACCACCCTCGACGATTATGAAAGGGCAATCCGCCTGAACCCGCAAAACCCCTATATCCTTTACGACCGCGCCACTTTCCATGCCAACCGGAAGAACTACGCCGTGGCCATCGACGACTATACGAAAGCCATCGCCATGTCGCCACAACTTGCCGAAGCTTGGTACAACCGCGGCCTGTGCCACCTGCTCAACGGACAATGGCAGAAAGGCATTGAAGACCTGAGCAAGGCCGGGGAACTCGGACTCTATGATGCCTACAGTGTCATCAAGCGCCACCGATTGAAAAACGATGCCAAATGAATGAATTCATCACAACCCTCAACGACTTCCTTTGGGGATATTTCCTCATTGCAGGGCTCATTGCCTGCGGGTTGTGGTTCACTTTGAAGACCAAGGGCGTCCAGTTCCGCATGGTGGGCGAGATGTTCCGGCTATTGGTCGATTCCTCCACGTCGGCCAAAGACACCCGCCATGTGTCGTCGTTCCAGGCTTTCGCCGTTTCGGTGGCCACCCGCGTGGGCACCGGCAACCTTGCAGGAGTGGCCACCGCCATTGCCGTGGGCGGCCCGGGAGCCGTCTTCTGGATGTGGGTGATAGCCCTCATCGGTGCGGCCACCGCCTTTGTGGAGTCCACGCTTGGGCAGTTGTTCAAGCAGAAACACCGCGACTCGTTCATTGGCGGGCCGGCCTATTACATCCGCCGTGGCCTCCATAACCGCTGGATGTCGATGCTTTTCGCCGTGCTCCTCACCATTACTTTCGGCCTGTCCTACAATTCCATCCAGAGCAACACCATTTGCGGGGCCATGAACCATGTCTTCGGCTTGTCGCCCCTGTGGATGGGAATGTTGCTTGTGGTTCTTTCCCTGTTTATCGTTTTCGGTGGCATCCAGCGCATTGCCCGCGTCAGTGCTGTGCTGGTGCCCGTCATGGCCGTCGGCTATTTCCTGCTGGCCTTCTTCGTGGTGGTCACCAATATCGACCAACTCCCACATGTGCTCTATGTCATTGTGGCTGATGCTTTTGGTTTGGAACAGGTGGCCGGCGGAAGCCTCGGAGCCACGATGATGATTGGCGTGAAACGCGGCCTCTTCAGCAATGAGGCGGGAGAGGGCAGTGCCCCCAATGTGGCTTCCACCGCAGCTGTGTCGCATCCCGTCAAACAAGGGCTCATCCAGTCGTTGGGTGTTTTCACCGACACGCTCCTGGTATGCTCGTGTACGGCATTCATCATTCTCATGAGCGGCCTCTACCAAAACCCGGAACTGACAGGCATTGCGCTCACTCAGTCAGCACTTTATGCCGAGGTGGGCGTTTTCGGCCCCTTTTTCGTTGCCATCGCCATTTTTTTGTTCGCTTTTTCCTCCATCATCGGCAATTACTATTATGGCGAAGCCAACATCCGTTTCATCACCTCCAATCCCTATGTGATGACCGTCTATCGCATCTTTTCCGGGGGCGTCATGGTGATGTTTGGCGCCTTGTCAAGCCTTCAGCTGGTGTGGAATCTCGGCGACCTCTGCATGGCTTTGTTGACAGCCTGCAACCTCGTCGCCATTCTCCAGCTTGGCAAATATGCCTTCCGCCTGCTCGATGATTACCGCAGCCAGAAACGCCGCGGCATCAAGGAGCCAACCTTCCACCGAAGCCAGTTGCCGGAGATAGAAAAAGATTTGGAGTGTTGGGAGTAAATAGGCTGTTCCTTTTCGCCCCTTCCCTTGTTTATTTTTGTCAATATTTTTCAAGACAGACAACACCTTCCGGCGAGTTTCATTGAAGTAAACTGCGAGTTTCATTGAAGAAAACTCGGAGTTTCACCGCATAAAACTCCTCGAAAAATGCAGTCAAACTATTTGTGTTTTGCAAGTCGTTGATTGCCAGTATCTTAAAAACAGTCGTATTTGCCGATTATTGTCAATATTTTTGACAAAAACTATCCACCTGTCTCACTGGCTATCCGGCCCTTCCCGTCCGTTTTTTTTCTAATCACAGGACAGGCGGAACTTGTTTGCTTTTTTCCTTTATTTTCGTCCCCAATCAACTTTTTTCCTGTCACCATACACGCTGTTTCAGAAAAAATAACTATATTTGCAAAATGAAAACATATTAACTATCTAAAAACCACAAAATCATGTACAAGAAATCTTTTTTCAATGCCTTTGCGGTGGGGGGTAAAACGCGCCTTTTCCTGTTGACCATCTTCTTTTTGTTAACAGGAACCATGAGCATTCAAGCCGCCGCTTATTATTATGTAAAGATTGGCGGCGTGGAAATAACAAGCAACAACTATAACAATCTCAACTCGACGACGATTCCCGCACTGAAGAGTGGAACAATCACTTGCGACTTCGCTACCAGAGTACTGACACTGACCAATGTGACACTGACACCCGGCAGCGGGAAGCACGCCTTGGAACTTGAAATGGATTATCAAATACGCTTTTATGGAACCAATACCATTACTACGGCAGGCGCCTCAGCCATCAGAATAGAAGATCTTCGCTTTTACAGCGTTCTTGACGTGGTGAACGGCACCACTACCATTAACGCAGGCAACCAGGGCATCATCCTGGATGACGATGACTATAGCCAAGGCTTGGACATCCAAGGAGCAGGCTCGCTGGTTATCAAAGCCAACAATAATTACCCTGCCATTGAGAATAAATATAAAAAACCAGATTTAACTTTCAGGGGACAAATAAAAGCCGACATCTACGGGAAACGGGGTGCTGTAAAAAATATGAATTTGGTATTTCTCCATGCACCATCCTACAACTATGAAGTTACTTTCAGGGCCACCAACAACAGCAGCTACCCCGTAATCCAAGGATGCTCTTTTACAGCTTGGGACAACAACAGCTATCCCTCTTATACCACCAATGGTGAAAACGTTGTCGTGGAGGCGGCCATACTGAAACCCTGGGGGGGTACCTACAACAGCACTAAAGCATCCATTGTCAACTCCTCGGGAGCGTCGATATATAACCAGGACATCTTAGTCAGCACGAACTATAAAGCATTGTTGACCGAGCCTTTTTTCTACGATGAAAACTTCCGATCCTACCTGCAGACCCTCTACAGCAAGATGTACATTACCGAGAGCGACGTGAATGCGCGCACATCCCTCAACTGTAGCGGAAAAAACATTACATATCTGGAGGGCATACAATTTTTCACAAAGCTCAAGACGCTCAACTGCTCGAACAATCACCTCTATTACCTCACGGATTATTTAACAAATAATCCTGACCTCACCACCATTGACTGCAGCAACAATCCGTTCAACACCCTTACCATCAACAACATGTCGCTGACATCACTGACATGCAACAACTGCACGAGGCTCTCCTCGCTCGACTGCAGCAGCAACAAGCTGTCAACGCTGAATGTGACGGGTTGTTCCAGCTTGTACACACTGAAATGCGGCAACAACAGCTTCACATCCCTGGCAGTCAAGAACCTGCCCTATCTGGAAACACTCGACTGCAGCAACAACACGTCGATGACCTCGCTCGACTGCAGCTATAATGTGCTGACCTCGCTCAACGTGAGCGGATGCAGCAAGCTGACCACACTCACCAACAAGGGCAACAAGTTCACCTCGCTCACCATCAACGGCTTTACCAAGCTGGCCACGCTCAACTGCAGCGAAAGCGCCAAACTCAACAATCTCGACTGCAAGAACAATGCCCTGACGTCGCTTACGCTCAATGACTGCGGCGTGCTGAAGACGCTCAACTGCTCTGGCAACAAGTTCACTCAACTGGATGTAAGCGGCGTGGGAGTCTTGACAACGCTCAACTGCTCGAACAACACGCTGATGACCAAGCTCGACTGCTCGTACAACAACATTTCATCGCTCACGGTCAGCGGTTGCACAAAACTTGCCACATTGTATTGCAACCATAACCAGCTGACAAGCTTCAGCCCGTCGCTCTCGGCACTGACCTCGCTGACGTGCAACAACAACCTGCTGACCTCGCTGAGCATTGCCAACTGCCCCAATCTTGCCTATCTATACTGCGGCAGCAACAAGCTCACCACGCTCGACGTGAAAGGCTCGTCAAGCTCGATGAAGAAGCTGGCGAAACTCGACATCGGTTACAACACAAATCTCAAAACGGTTTATTGCCAGTATAACCCCATTCAGCAAATCGAGGCCGGCGGATGCACGGCACTTGAAACACTGCGCTGCGGCTACAACAACAAGAACCTGACAACCCTCAACCTGACTGACTGCACCGTACTGAAGGAACTGGACATTACCAACAGCAACCTCGCCTCGCTCAACCTTTCACAGTTCTCCAACTTAGCGACACTCATCTGCAACAATGGCTTTAACGGGAACAGCAACAACCCCATCTATAACTTTTCGGCTTGCACAAAGCTGAAAACGCTGAAGTGCCAAAATGTTAAGCTCAGTTCCCTCTACCTGCCCTACAACACCATGTTAGAGGTGTTGGATTGTTCACAGAACTCTCTCACAGCACTCGACCTCAGGAGTAACACGTCCATCAAGGAGATAGTTTGTTATGGTAATGTCATCAAAACCATCTCACTGCCGGTTAATCCCTTATACTTAGAGAAGCTGCATTGCCAGTATAATGCCATTGGCGAGAGCGCGATGAGCGACATCGTCAGCAAGCTGCCCAACAGGACGGGATTGAACACGAGTGGCTCGCTCTGCGTCTATTACTCATACGGAAGCGGCAATTATGAGCAGAATGTATGCACGACGCAGAATGTCGCCGACGCTTTGCAGAAAAACTGGAAGACTTACAAGACCTCCAACCACACGTCGTTTGACCTTTACGAAGGCGTGTTCACCATTCCAACTGCCATCATCGCGGCAGAAACCGACAACGACAATGACGGTCCGCTCTATAACCTCAGCGGACAGCGTGTGGGCAATGACTACAAAGGCATTGTCATAAAGAATGGTAAGAAAATAAGGAAGTAGGAATGAGGGAAGTGAAGAATGGCAGCAATGCTCACTGTCGTCTAAATTCCTAAACTCCCAAAAATGAGGAACGAGGGGTTATTTTTCTAACTCCTCGTTCCTCAATTCTAATTACTCGTAGTGCCGTATTCTCACATCGATGCCGTCGCCTTTGAGGAGGGCGGGCAGGGAACTTACGTCGGTGTTGCCGTAGTGATAGGGGAACAGCACTTTGGGCTTGATGATGCGTGCTGCCCTTGCCACCTGCTCCACGGTCATGGTATATGGCTGGTTGCAGGGCAGGAAGGCAATGTCGATGTCCTTTATTTCCGCCATCTCCGGAATGTCCTCGGTGTCGCCGGCAAAGTAGATGCGTAGTCCGTCGAGGGTGAGCACATATCCGTTGTCACGGCCTTTCGGGTGGAATTGTGTGCGGCCCTCGGTGGTGTTGTATGCCGGCACGGCTTCCACCTTGAGCCATGTTTCAAGTTCTTTCTTGTCGCCGTTGGCCATAATGGTGCCGAAGCCTGCCATGTCGGCGCAACGCTTGTTGGTGATGAGCTGCGTGTTCCCGTTCGAAAGGATGTTGATGGCCTCTTTGTCGTAATGGTCGCCGTGTTCGTGGGTTACGAAGATATAGTCGGCCTTGGGCATTGTGCTGTAGTCAACCGTGCGCTGGCCCAGTTGCCTGACCGGGTCCACCTGAATTTCGTGTCCGTCGAAGACAATCCTTACGCAGGCGTGCATCAGTGCATGGGCTTCCACCGTCTTGCCGCCGGGTGTCTTGAAGCGGTCGGTTTCAGTGGTGTCGGTGGTCACGGGCCGTTCCTCCTTCCATGCGTTGATGCCTCCTAAAAGATTGGTCACCCGGAAGCCTTCTTTGGTGAGCACGTTGGCGGCGTCCACCGACCTTCTGCCGCTACGGCAATACACGGCCACGGGGCGTGCTTTGTCGAGTGTGGCGAGGGCTTTCTCTTTGAAGTCGCTGGCTTTCACGTCGATGTTGACGGCGCCGGCGATGTGGCCCTCGGCAAATTCCGCGGGTGTCCTTACGTCAACCAGCTGCACGTCTTCCTGTTCGATGAGTGTGGCAAACTCGTTGACTTTCGCGTTCTCAAAAGCGCCTTGGCTGCATGCCGTGTGGACGTTCAGGCCCAGCAGGGCCATGATGAATGTGAGTGCTTTTTTCATATTATCTTGTTTTGTTAAAATACGGACAACCACGGATGTTTTTTATTTCAAAATTTCTTGTTTTGTAAAATCCATTGTGATACATTTCTTTCTATGCGCGCGGCAATGTCTTCCTCCGAGGCGGCTTTGTTGAATTTCTCGCCTGTGATGTGCTCGTAGAGCTCAATGTATCTTTCGCTCACCGACAGGGCGTATTCGTCGGTGATTTCGGGCATCTGCTGCCCCGGCTCGTTCATGAAGTTGTGTTCAATGAGCCATTGCCTCACAAATTCCTTCGACAGTTGCCGTTGCGGTTCGCCTTTTGCCAGCTTTTCCTCATAGCCGTCGGCGTAGAAATATCGGCTGGAGTCGGGTGTGTGGATTTCGTCGATGAGGAAAACTTTTCCGTCGCGCTTGCCAAACTCATATTTCGTGTCCACGAGTATAAGTCCTTGGCGCGCAGCTATTTCCTGTCCCCGTGCAAAGATGCGGCGGGTGTAGTCCTCCATCACTTCATAGTCCTCGCGACTAACGATTCCCTGGCTGATGATTTCCTCCCGTGAGATGTTCATGTCGTGTCCCTCGTCGGCCTTTGTCGTGGGCGTGATGATGGGTTGTGGGAATCGTTCGTTCTCGCGCATGCCGTCGGGCAGAGTCACTCCGCACAGCTGTCGGCATCCGTTTTTATATTCGCGCCAAGCCGATCCGGTCAGGATGCTTCTTATAATCATTTCCACGCGGAAGCCCTCACATTTAAGGCCCACCGTCACCATGGGGTCGGGGGTGGCCAGTTTCCAGTTGGGGCAGATGTCGGTGGTGGTGTCAAGGAATTTGGCTGCTATCTGGTTGAGCACCTGTCCCTTGTAGGGAATACCTTTTGGCAGCACCACGTCGAAGGCCGAGATGCGGTCGGTGGCTACCATCACCAGCAGGTCGTCGTTGATGTTGTAAACGTCGCGCACCTTGCCATGGTAAACGCTCTTTTGTCCTTCAAAATTGAAGTCGGTTCTTGTCAATGCTTTCATTTTATTGTGGAATTATAGTTTCTTTTCACTTTTCATTTTTTTTGTAGTTCAGGAGTTCAGGAGTTCAGGAGTTCAGACGTTACTAATGGTACAGCCTTTTTCAACTTTTCAACTTTTAATATTTCAACTTTTCAATGGCGGTAGAAAATTTTTCACTCTTCACTCTTCACTCTTCACTTAAAAAACTCTTCACTTTTTCCCGTCTTATCGAATTGCTCATAGGCGTTGACGATGCGGGTGACGAGCTTGTGTCTCACGATGTCTTTCTTCGTCAGTTCTACGAACGAGATGCCCTCGATGCCCTTCAGCACCCGTATGGCCTCCCTGAGTCCGCTCTTCGACTCGTGGGGCAGGTCTATTTGCGTCATGTCGCCCGTTACGATCATCTTCGTGTTCCAGCCCATTCGCGTGAGAAACATGCGGAGCTGAGCCGGCGTGGTGTTTTGCGCTTCATCCAGAATGACCACGGCATCGCTCAGTGTCCGTCCGCGCATGAAGGCCAGCGGCGCTATCTGTATGACGTGCTTCTCCATCATGTCCTGTAGTTTTACGGCCGGAATCATGTCTTCCAGCGCATCGTAGAGCGGTTGCAGGTAGGGGTCTATCTTTTCTTTCATGTCGCCGGGAAGGAATCCCAGTTTCTCACCGGCCTCCACCGCGGGACGGCTGAGAATGATTTTCTTAGCCTGCTTCTCCTTGAGCGCCCTTACGGCCAATGCTATGCTCAGGTATGTCTTGCCCGTTCCTGCCGGTCCCACGGCAAACACCATGTCGTCTTTCTCGAAGGCGTCCACCAGTTTCTGCTGGTTTTCGCTACGGCTCTTGATGGGCCGCCCCGACATGCTATAAACCACCACGCCCTTCACCGCCTCGTCTTTGGTTTTTTCGCCGTTGACGATGGCCAGGATGTCTTCTTCGGTAATGCGGTTGAACCTATAGACATGGCGGCGCATGGCTTCCACTTGCTGTTCCAATAGCCTTGTCTGCTCCTCGTCGCCGATGACGCGAAGGACGTTGTCGCGCGCCACGATGCGCAACTTGGGGTGGAGGGCCTTCAGCATCTGAAGGTGCGAATTGCCCACCCCGTAGAATACCACGGGGTCGATATCTTCTAATACAATATGCTTTTCTAACACTGTTTTTCCAATTTGCCTGCAAAATTAAACATTCTCGGCGACATGGCCATCATTTTTGTACGGATTTTTCCTTGTCAGAAGTGCAACATGACGCCTCGAGGAAGGTAAGGCTGCAAGTTCTACGCTCTTTACGGGATGGGCTGGGGATGCACCATTCCTTCAACAGGAGCCCGTAACTGCCAGAAAGCCACGGCTGCCGCCGCCGCCACGTTGAGCGAATCTACCGAGTGCGACATCGGTATGCGCACCACATAGTCGGTCTGTGCGATGACCTCCTTAGGCAATCCGTCGCCCTCGGTGCCCATGACGATGGCCAGGCGTGGTTCGGCCATGAGCGCAGGGTGGTCAATGGGCACGCTGTTGTCGGTGAGCGCCATGGCAGCCGTCTTGAAACCCTGTTCCGAAAGGCTGGAAATATCATCGTCGAGCCACGTCCAGGGCACCAGGAACACCGACCCCATCGACACGCGCACCGCCCTTCGGTTCAGGGGGTCGCAGGAGTCGCGGGTGAGCAGCACGCCGTCGATGCCGAGTGCTGCCGCCGAACGGAAAATGGCCCCGATGTTGGTGGTATCGGTGACGCCCTTGATGACCACGATGCGGCGTGCATTGCGGCAAATGGTTTCCACCGGTTGTGGGGAGGGGCGGCGCATGGCGCATAGCACGCCGCGTGTTAGCGTATAGCCCGTCAGCTGGCCGAGCAGTTCGCGCGACCCCGTGTAAACAGGAATGTCGCGGCATTGCTCAATGATGTCGCGGGCATCGCCGACGATGTGCTTTTCCTCGCATAGCAGGGCCACCGGCAGCAGGCCGGCAGACAGTGCCACGCGGATGACCTTGGGACTCTCGGCAATGAAAATGCCCTTCTCGGGCTCCAGGCGGTTGCGCAGCTGGGCTTCGGTGAGCGAGCCGAACATGGCGACTCCAGAATCTTGTAGTGATGTAATATGAATAACTGGCATAACGTTTTCTAAGTACTGCTTTTGTCTGCAAAAATACAAATTATATCTCAGACGCCGCCTGTTTTAGGCAAAAAGATTGGCATCCATCCCGATTTTCTCCGTCCTGCCGAGTCCTGACTTACGTTCAATTAGCAATTCGGCCGTAGTGAATATCAACATTTTTCATGCGAAATAATTGATAACTTCCCGATTTGGAAACGTTTTTCATGCAAATGTTGTGTGTTTCGTTGAAAAGCCGTATCTTTGTAGTCGATTTGAATAACCTTTAATTATGAAGAAGAAAGTGGTGGCACTGCTACTCGCGGTGTCGTTGACAGGACTGACGGCCAGTTGCATCGTGTCGGAAAAGAAATTGGAGGACAAAGTGCAGGAGGCCATCATGGAAGAAGTGGCAAGCACGGGAAAGACGCTCGAAGTGCTGGAGTTTGATCTTAACAAAGAGGGCAAGGTGCGCACGGGCGTGCTTCGCGGACGTGTAAACGGCAAGGAAGTCGTTTACGACGTGTCGGTGACCGACGACGGCGATTCTTTTGATGCCGAGTGGCAACTGCGCGAATAATCAGCCAGGGTGTCCGTTTATGGACCAACTCTCTCAGCAACAGCGGCATGACAACATGGCCGCCATCCACTCTAAGAACACCAAGCCCGAGTGGATTGTGCGGCGGTGGCTGTGGAGGCGTGGGTTCCGCTACCGGCTCAACCATCCGCGTCTTCCGGGCCATCCTGACGTGGTGCTCAGGAAATACCGCACCTGCATCTTCGTTCACGGATGTTTCTGGCATGGTCATGGTGTGGATTTCACCACCCCTGTGATTGTCAATTCCAAGTGCTGCAAGGTGCCGGCGACCAACCGCCCTTTTTGGGTGAACAAAATCAGCCGCAACCAGTTGCGCGACAAGCGGGTGCAGGAAGAGCTGGCCCGCATGGGGTGGCACAGCATTGTGGTGTGGGAATGTGAACTGCGTCCGCGACAAAGAGAGAAAACGCTGACAGCCTTGGAATATACGCTGAACCGCCTTTTCCTGAAAGACCATGAGCTGCCAGTCGTCAAATATCCCCAGCTGGAGGAAGAAGGTGAATGGAGCGTGGCGGCGGAAGAAACCCCGAGCCCCCTTATGTCCCCCCCCTTGGGGGAAGATAGTGAGAAATGAATAATGAGGCCTACAAAAGCCTCTAATACGGTGTAATATTGAAAATGGATTTGAAAACAATCACCCTGTCCGTGTGCGAAATAGCCCGGCAGGCAGGACAATATATAGAAAGCGAAAGGAAGCGTTTCGTCGAAGACCGTGTGGAGCGCAAGAGGTCCCACGACTATGTGTCGTATGTGGACAAAGGCTCCGAGCGATTCATCGTGGAACAGACGCGACTCTTATTGCCCGAGGCGGGATTTGTCACCGAGGAAGGCTCGGCTACCTATGGCAATGAACAGTATTTCTGGGTTATCGACCCGCTGGACGGCACCACCAATTTTATTCATCAGTATGCGCCCTATTGCGTGAGCATCGCCCTTTGTCGTGGGCGCGAGGTGCTCTTGGGAGTCGTCTATGACGTTACGGCCCATGAGTGCTTCTATGCCTGGCAGGGTGGGGGAGCGTGGTGCAACGGACAACGTATCAGCGTGAGCAAAACAGCCCTCGACGATGCCCTGCTCTGCATTCAGCTTCCCTACGACTATAAAGCTTATGGCCCTGTTGCACAGCATCTTATCAATAGTTTCTATGGTCGCGTGGCAAGCATCCGTATGATGGGTTCTGCGGCAATGGCACTGTGTTATGTGGCGGCCGGAAGACTCGACGCTTATATGGAATGTTACATTGGGCAATGGGACTTCATGGCCGGGGCCCTGCTGGTGAAAGAAGCCGGCGGCACCGTCACCGACTATGACGGCAACCAGTTTTTCATGAAAGGCAACAGCGTGGTGGCCTCCAATGGACTGTTCCATGAGGACATTCTCCGCGAACTTCCTAACGCGACGGCAAATGATTAACACTTCCGTATTCCAAAATAAGAAAGCAAAATTTCAGACGCTGGGCTGCAAGTTGAACTTTTCAGAAACGTCCACCTTCGGGCAGATGTTGTATGACTTGGGCGTGGTGCCTGCGGCGAAAGGCGAAAAGGCGGACCTCTGCCTCGTCAACACCTGCTCGGTCACAGAGATTGCTGACCGCAAATGCCGTCAGGCCATCCACCGCATTGTGCGCGAAAATCCCGGAGCGTTCGTGGTGGTGACCGGCTGCTATGCACAGTTGGAAGCCGAGGAGGTAAGCGGCATTGAGGGCGTTGACCTGGTGTTGGGAAGCAATGAGAAAGCCCACCTGGTGCAATTCCTCTCCGATGCCTGGAGCCGGGCGCAGGATGCTCAAACAAGCACCGGAGGACAGTTCTTTCGCCAGAAGACGAAGGAAATCGTGGACTTCGCCCCCAGTTGCTCGCGAGGCAACCGCACGCGGTTCTTCCTGAAAGTGCAAGACGGCTGCAATTACTTCTGCACCTATTGCACCATCCCCTATGCCCGTGGCCTAAGCCGCAATCCCACCATTGCCTCGCTGGTGGAACAGGCGCGGCAGGCGGTGCTTGACGGTGGAAAGGAAATCGTGCTGACAGGTGTCAACATCGGCGACTTCGGACGAAGCACCGGCGAACGGTTCATCGACCTTGTGAAGGCCCTCGACGAGGTGGACGGCATCAGCCGCTTCCGCATCAGCAGCCTGGAGCCAGACTTGCTCAGCGACGAACTGATAGCCTTCTGCGCCCAAAGCCGGGCCTTCATGCCCCATTTCCACATTCCCCTGCAAAGCGGCAGCGACGAGGTGCTCAAACTGATGCACCGCCGTTACGACACGGCGCTGTTTGCCCATAAAATTGAACTTATCCGACAACTGATGCCCGATGCCTTCATCGGCGTGGACGTAATGGTAGGCACCCGTGGCGAGCGCCCCGAACTGTTTGAGGAAACATACGCGTTTCTCGACGGTCTCGACGTGTCGCAGCTGCATGTTTTCCCTTACAGTGAAAGGCCGGGCACGGCGGCCCTGAAAATACCATTCGTGGTGAGCGAAAAAGAGAAAAAAGAACGCAGCAAGCGCCTTCTTGCCCTTTCCGACGCAAAGACGATGGCCTTTTATCAACGATTTGTGGGAACACAGGCGGAAGTGCTGTTCGAGAAATCCGTGCGCGGCAGAGCTATGAAGGGCTTTACGAAGAACTACATACGGGTGGAACTTCCACCCTCGCAGGCCGCTGGCGTCAACCTCGACAACCAGCTGGCAACGGTGGTGCTCGGAGGTTTCAACCATGACCATTCGGCGTTGATAGTCGATGAGTTAAGGTAAAAGGAAAAGTGAAAAGTGAAAAATGAAAAGTGAAAAATGAGGTTCTCGAAAGCCTCTGTGATGAAAATAAAATAATGCCAGATACAACCAAGTGCCGCGTGGCGATAGTCATTCTCAACTGGAACGGCAAGCAGATGATGGAGCGGTTCCTGCCCTCCGTGTGCCGCCATTCCATGCCGTCGGCCGACGTTTGGGTGGCCGACAATGACTCTACCGACGGGTCGCTCGACTTCCTCCATAGCCGGTTCCCACAGGTCAAGACCATCGCACTCGAAGAAAACTGGGGCTTTGCCGAAGGCTACAACAAGGCCCTCGCGCAGATAGATGCCGACTATTTTGTTTTGCTCAATAGTGATGTGGAGGTGACCGAAAACTGGTTGCAGCCACTGCTATGCTATATGGACGACCACCAGGAGGTGGCGGCGTGCATGCCCAAGCTGTTGTCGGAATCGCGCCGCGACACGTTTGAATATGCCGGTGCGGCGGGCGGCTTCCTCGACAAATATGGCTATGCCTTTTGCCGGGGCCGCATCTTTGATGTTGTGGAAAAAGACTGCGGACAATACGACGGCGAGGTCGGCCTGATGTGGGTGACGGGAGCTTGTATGATGGTGCGCAGTGCCGACTATCGCGCCGCCGGCGGCCTCGACAGCCGTTTCTTCGCACATTTTGAAGAAATAGACCTGTGCTGGCGACTGCGCACAATGGGCCGCAAACTGGTGTGCGTGACACAAAGCCATGTTTTCCATGTGGGCGGCGGAACGCTGCCGCAGGGCAATCCCATGAAGACTTACCTGAACTTCAGAAATAATCTCACCATGCTTTATAAGAACCTGCCTGAAAGGGAGTTAAAACATGTGCTCAGAGTGAGGTGCTGGCTCGACTGGCTGGCCGCCATGCAGATGTTGCTGAAGGGGAACCTTGGCGACTTCAAGGCCGTGGCGCGTGCCAGGCGCGATTTCAAAAAGTCGCTGCCACAATTCAATGCCGACCGCCTCAACATTCAGCAGCACGCCGTCGAAACACATATCCCCGAGCGGATGCCGTTCAGCATCCTTTGGAAGTATTACGTCAAAAGATTAAAACATTTCAGCGATTTAAACATACAACTATGAACCTGCTTTTAATGAAAAAAACTCAGTTGTTCCTCATTGCATTTGTCCTGTTATCCTGTTGTACGACAGCTTTTTCCCAACATAAGCGGGAATTTCGCGGTGCATGGATACAAGCCGTCAACGGCCAGTGGCTGGGCATGGGCACGCAGCAAATGCAGCAGACGCTGACCGCCCAGCTCAACGAGTTGCAGCGCGACGGCGTAAATGCCATCATCTTCCAGGTGCGCCCAGAGTGCGACGCCCTTTATGCCAGCAGTCTTGAACCCTGGAGCCGCTTTCTCACCGGCACGCAGGGTGCGGCGCCCGCTCCCTTCTGGGACCCCCTGGCATGGATGGTGGCCGAATGTCATAAGCGCGGCATGGAGCTGCACGCTTGGATCAACCCCTACCGTGCCAAGACAAAGACTACCAACGCGCTGAGCACCAGTCATGTGGCGGTGAGGCATCCCGAATGGGTGTTCGACTACGACGGGCAGAAAATCCTTAATCCCGCCATCCCGCAGTGCCGCGACTACATCTGCCAGGTGGTGGCCGACATCGTGGGCCGCTACGACATCGACGGCCTCCACATCGACGACTATTTTTACCCTTATCCCGTGGCCGGTGTGCCCATTCCCGACGACCGCGAGTTCCAGCTCTACGGCCAGGGCTTCAACAACCGTGGCGACTGGCGCCGCAACAACGTCAACCTGTTCATCCGTCAGCTCTCTCAGACCATCCACGCCGTCAAGCCCTGGGTGAAGTTTGGCGTGTCGCCTTTCGGCATCTACCGCAACAAGAAAAATTCGCCCATGGGAAGCCAGACCAACGGCCTGCAGAACTACGACGACCTTTATGCCGACGTGCTCCTTTGGGTGCAGAACAACTGGGTGGACTACCTGGTGCCCCAGCTCTATTGGGAAATCGGGCACAAGTCTGCCGACTACAAGGAATTGATCACCTGGTGGAACAAATATGCCGCCGGCTGTCAGCTGTATATTGGCGAGGACGTGGAGCGCACTGTGAAAAATGCCGACCCCGCGCGCCCCTCCCAGCACCAGCTGCCGGCAAAGGTGGCGCTCCACGAGCAGATGCCCAACGTCAGCGGCTATGTGCTCTGGTATGCCAAGGCCGTTGTCGATAACGTGGGCAGCTATGGCACCCTGCTGCGTTCCAACTATTGGAAATATCCCGCCCTGCCGCCCGCCATGACCGACCTCGACCATTCGTCGCCCAAGAAGGTGAAAAGCCCCAAGATTATTGCCACCAACGACGGCCGCGTGCTCTTCTGGAAGGCTCCCAAGGGGAAGGGGTGGCGCAACGAGGCCGTGAAATACGTCGTTTACAGGTTTGCTCCCGGAAGCAAGCACAACACCGACAACCCCGCCAACATCCTGGCCATCACGAGCAATACCTTCGTCAACCTGCCGCCCGCCGACCCCAAAGGCACCAAATATGCCATCACCGCCCTCGACAGGGTAGGCAATGAGAGCAAAGCGAAAAAGAAATGAGCCCTAACGGCCCACCCCGACCCTAACGGCCCACCCCCGGCCCCGTGCCCCGCACGTCTTCCCCCCAAGGGGGGATTAGAGGGGGGCCATCGGGGGCCTCACCTTTTCAATTATTATCCTAAAACAATTCAATATGAAGAACCCAAAAGTATTAGTAGCGGCATTGATGCTGAGCTGTTCGCTGGCGGCATCGGCAGCCGCCTTTGAGAGAAACGGCAACAGCGTCACCGTCAATGTGTCGCAGCCGAAGGAAGACGGCGCCCGCGTGGTGCGCCTTCAGGTCATTAACGAAAACATCATCCGTGTGCAGGCCACCTGCTACGATGCCCTGCCAGTGAAGAACAGCCTCATCGTGGTGCCGCAGAAGAAAGCCTTTACCGACTTCACCGTCACCGAGCTGTCGTCCACCACCGTGGAGGTCGCCACGAAGAACGTGCGCGCCGTCGTCCAGACCGACAACGGCCGCGTGTCGTTCTTCGACAGCGCCAGCCGCCCCATCCTTTCCGAGGTGGACGGCGGCAGCGGCAAGACCTTCAAGCCCTTCACCGTCCCCGACCGCGAAGTGGGCGTCGGACAAATCACCGACGAGCAGCGCCACGGCCTCACCTGGCGGCTCCTGTTCAACAGCTCCCCCGACGAGGCCTTCTACGGCTTGGGACAGCACCAGGCCGAGGAGCTCAACATGAAGGGAAAGAACGAAGACCTCTTCCAGTACAACACCAAGGTGTCGGTGCCCTTCGTCATCTCCAGCCGCAACTACGGCCTGCTGTGGGACTCCTACAGCTATTGCCGGTGGGGAAATCCCGACGACTACCTGCAGCTCAACCGCGCCTTCAAGCTCTACGACAAAAGCGGGAAGCCCGGCCACCTCACCGGCACTTACGTTGACCGCGACGGCAAGAAGGTGCAGCGCGACGAAGACAGCCTCTACTATGAATTCGACTGCCCTCCGACGTCGGCCATCGCCAATAGCACCGAGCCCGGCGGCATCAAGAACCTGCCCAAGGGCTTCAACCTCGAAGGCGCCAACGTCGTCTATGAGGGATTCCTCGAGGCCCCGGAAACCAACCTCTACCACTTCATCCTCTACTACGCCGGCTATATCAAGGTCTATGTGGGCGGAAAGGAAGTGGTCAGCGAGCGCTGGCGCACCGCGTGGAACCCCAACTCCTGGAAGTTCACTGTGCCCATGGAGAAAGGCCGCAAGACGCAGCTGCGCATAGAGTGGCAGCCCGACGGCGGCGTCAGCTACTGCGGACTGCGCGTGGCCCAGCCGCGGTCGGAAAAGGAGCAGGGACGGCTCTCCCTGTGGAGCGAGATGAGCCGCGACATGGACTACTACTTCGTTTACGGGCACAATGCCGACGAAATCATCTCCGGCTACCGCACGCTCACCGGGAAGGCCCCCGTCTATCCCAAGTGGGTGCTCGGCTTCTGGCAGAGCCGCGAGCGCTATAAGACGCAGGCCGAGATAGAAGAGACGCTGCAGGAGTTCCGCAACCGCCGCATCCCCGTGGACAACATCGTGCAAGACTGGAACTACTGGAAGCTCGACAGCTGGGGCGACCACACCTTCGAGAGCTCGCGCTTCCCCGACCCCCAGGCCATGCTCGACAAGGTGCACAGCCTCGGCGGACGCTTCATGATCTCCGTATGGCCGAAGTTCTACGACACCGTGGATAACTACAAGGAGCTGGACTCCAAGGGCTGGATATACCATCAGGCCATCACCGACGACATCCACGACTGGCTCGGCTTCCGCGGATCGTTCTACGACGCCTACGATGCCGGAGCCCGCAAGATGTTCTGGCGGCAGATGGACGAACGCCTGTTCTCGAAATACAACCACGCCATCGATGCCTGGTGGATGGATGCCTCCGAGCCTAATGTCCGCGACTGCACCCCCATGTGGTACCGCAAGGCCCTGAGCGGCCCCACCGCCCTCGGCTCCTCCACCGAGTATTTCAATGCCTACAGCATCGTCAATGCCGACGCCATCTACAACGGCCAGCGGTCGGTGGCGCCCAACCAGCGCGTCTTCCTCCTCACCCGCAGCGGCTTTGCCGGCGAGCAGCGCTATTCCACCGCCACCTGGAGCGGCGACATCGGCACGCGGTGGGAAGACATGCGTGCCCAGATGACCGCCGGCCTCAACTACTGCATGTCCGGCCTCCCCTTCTGGGGCATGGACCAGGGCGGCTTCAGCGTCGAGAACAGGTATATGAGGGCACAGCAGGAGTACGACAAGACCGGCGTGGAGAACAGCGACCTCACCGAGTGGCGCGAGCTGCAGGCACGCTGGAACCAGTTCGGATGCTTCATACCCCTCTACAGGGCCCACGGCCAGTGGCCCCTGCGCGAAGTGTGGAACATCGCCCCCGACGACCATCCCTGCTACCAGACCATCGTGTGGTACGACAAGCTCAGGTACCGCCTCATGCCCTACCTCTACTCCATGGCCGGATGGGTATGGCTGAACGACTACACCATGATGCGCGGGCTCGTCATGGACTTCAACGGCGACGGCAATGTCCTCGACATCCCCGACCAGTGGATGTTCGGCCCCGCTCTCATGGCCTGCCCCGTGGGCTACTACAAGGCGCGCAACCGCTCCGTCTATTTCCCCCGGCAGAACGGGTGGTACGACTTCTACACCGGCGAGTTCATAGAGGGCGGCCAGCGCCTTGTCGTCGATGCCCCCTATGATCGCATCCCCGTCTATGTGCGCGAAGGCTCCATCATCCCCTTCGGCCCCGAGCTGCAATACAGCGACGAGAAGCCCGCCGAGCTCATCAACCTCTATGTATATACTGGCAGGGACGCGCAGTTCATGCTCTATGAGGACGAGGGCACCAACTACAACTATGAGAAGGGGAAATACGCCACCATCGACATCAGCTACGACGAGGCCGCGAAGACCTTGACCATCGGCGCGAGAAAAGGCTCCTTCAAGGGAATGCTCAAGCAGCGCCGATTCAACGTCGTCGTCGTGTCGAAAGACCACCCCCAGCCCCTAAACCTTGAAAACCCGCAAGGGCAGATGGTCCTCTATGAAGGAAAAGAGGTGAAAGTAAAACTTTAAAGTGAAGAGTGGAGAGTGAAAAGTGAAGAGTGAAGAATTTTTCTACCAGCCTACAAAATGTCGGCAGCAATTCTTCACTCTTCATTTTTCACTCTTCACTCTTTCCTTACCTTGTAAGTGCGATATAGCTGTTTTCAAACTCCTTGGGGTGTTTTCCGAGGAAGATGGCGTTGATGAGGCAGTTGGCTGCTATCTCCTCGTCGGTGAGGTCCACGGCGGCGTCTTTTTTCAGCTCTTTTCCCAACAGCACATCCCAGGTGGTGCGGAAATTCTGGTCGTTGGCACCGAAGAAATTGCGGTTGGAGAGGGGGTCGCTGATGACTGTGTAGCGGATGGTCTTGGCCGACGTGGTGGGACGCATGGCGGTGAGCAGGTCGAAGGCGTGACGGAACTCTTTCTTGTGCCGTTTGGCATTGGGGTACATGACGGCGACGGTGGGGAAGAGGTCGTCGAAGTCGAAGGATTCTAACAGGTATTTCAGTTTCATAGCAAAAATGTTTTTTTTAATGGTGATGGCGCAGGGTGGCCGTCGCCCTCCGGGGGAGGGGCGGCGGTTGCGGCACGGGGGTGTCAGGGATTGATGATGAGCTCGACGGGGCAGTGGTCGCTGCCCATGATTTCGGTGTGGATGGCGGCGTGGGCGACCTGGCTGAGGAGGCGCTGGCTGGTGACGAAGTAGTCGATGCGCCATCCGGCGTTCTTCTGCCTGGCCTGGAAGCGGTAGGACCACCAGGAGTAGGTGACCTGGGTGGGGTGGAGGGTGCGGAAGGTGTCGATGAAGCCGCTGCCGAGCAGCTGGCTGAACTTCGCGCGCTCCTCGTCGGTGAAGCCGGCATTGCGGCGGTTGGTCTTCGGGTTTTTCAGGTCTATCTCCTCGTGGGCCACGTTGAGGTCGCCGCAGAGGATGACGGGTTTCTGACTGTCGAGGTGCATGAGGTAGGCACGGAAGTCGTCGTCCCACGTCATGCGGTAGTCGAGGCGCTTGAGGCCGTCCTGCGAGTTGGGCGTGTAGCAGTTGACGAGGAAGAACCCGGGCATTTCAAGTGTGATGACGCGCCCTTCGTGGTCGTGGTGGTCGATGCCCATGCCGTAGGTGACCGCCAGGGGCTGGTGCCTGGTGAAGACGGCGGTGCCGGAATAGCCTTTCTTCTCGGCGGAGTTCCAATAAACGTTGTAGCCCTGGAAGGGCAGGTCGAGCTGTCCGGCCTGCATCTTTGTTTCCTGCAGGCAGAAGAAGTCGGCGTCGAGTTGTGTGAACACATCGCTGAAGCCCTTGCCTTGGCAGGCCCTCAGACCGTTCACGTTCCATGAGATGAATTTCATATAAAAATAATTAAAAGAGCCCCCCTCTTGTCCCCCCAAAGGGGGGGAAGACGTGCGGCGCTCATGGCTCCTTGGGGGGGGGAGGTGGGGAAAGTTGAAAAATTTTGGCCCCCGATGGCCCCCTCTTGTCCCCCCTTGGGGGGAAGACGTGCGGGGCTCCCCTCCCGTAAGGAGGGGGGAAGCTTTGCCTTTCATGGCCCTTCGCCCTTTCCTCCCCCCTTTGGGGGGATTAGAGGGGGGCCACCGGGGCTATTGGGGGCTTCCTGTTCACGGATTATCGGCGAGAATTTCGGGTCGGAACTCGAAGTGCATGGTGTCGTAATGGTACCATCGTCCGCCCCAGATGAAGCCGTGCTTCTCGAAGATGAGCACCAGCTCGTGGGGGATGCGGTTGGCGTAGGTGATGCGCTCCGTTTCCCCTTTCCCGGGGTTCTTCCATAGCCAGTAGTCGCTTTTGTCCACTCCGATGTCGATGGTCATGCCGTATGAGTGGGCGCTCTGCCGGTTGGCTCCTCTGACCTTCCTCCAGTAGAAAGTCCCCGACGATTTGAGGTAGGGGCGCAGGTTGGGATGGCGTGCGAGCTCGGCGGCCACGGCGCGCAGGCTGTCGGCGGCGCCGTTGATTTTGGTGAACAGCACCTTTTGTCCGAACCACGGCACGCTGACGAGGTTTTTCCTCACCTGAGCGTCGGAGGCTCCGTACATCTTCTTGAAAAGTTGTTCGCAACGGCTCCTGCCGGCATCCTGCAGGTATTCGGGTGTCCACGAGCGGCGGTTGTATTTGAACGCGAACATGTCCTCGGGGTCGGCATCGTCGAGTTTCTGGAGGAATGATTTGTTGCGCCCGTCGTCGTAGGTTATCATCGTGCCGTCGGAGAGAAGGAGCTGTCCGTTCTCATACTTCTTTATGAAGTTGGGGTAGGCTTTCAGCAGGATGGCGGCGCCCTTGGGCACCGTCTGCTGTGCCACGGCGTCGGCCTCGTGGGAGGTGAAAGAGCATACCAGGGCCACGGTACAGGCCATTATTGCCAGTGCTGCGGAATGTTTCAGTGGGTTGATCATGATAAAATTTTAAAAGCCCCCCTCTGTCCCCCCAAAGGGGGGAAGACGTGCGGGCGAAGGGGGAGGTGAAAAAATTGAAAAGGTGAATGCCCCCGATGGCCCCCCTCTAATCCCCCCTTGGGGGGAAGATGTGCGGGGCACTCATAATTCAAAACTCCTATCTCACAACTAATACTCCCCCTTGGGGGGAAGATGTGCGGGGCACGGGGCTCCCCGATGGCCCCCCTCCTTACGGGAGGGGTTGGGGGTGGGCCATTAGGGGTTGGGCCATTAGGGGTGGGCTTCCCAATTCCCGGCTGGTGAACGGGCGGTTATTCGTATTTCAGCAGGAAGTTGATGTTGGCCGTTTCAAACTTGTTGAGCTCCGAGGCGGGGATTTCCTTCCTCGTTCCGCGATACCAGCTCTGCTGGTTGAAATAGTTGCGGAGGGCGGGGTCTTTGAAGATGCGGCCGTGGCGGGCGTAGATGGAGTTCTTCAGCACGCGTATCTGGCCCCTGTCGTAGTTCTTGATGTCGTCGTAGCTGATGTAGCGCAGGGAGAGGTAGTCGTACTGCGTTCCCCAGACAACGTTGGAGCTCTTTTTCGTGGTGTTGTTGGTACGGGGAATGGAGGGCACCTGGGCACTGGCCTGATGGGCGGGTGCAAAGAGCATGGCCAACGCGAGGCCGGCAATGGCCATCGTCTTTTTCATCATTTGTTTCATGGCTTTCAAAAGTTTTGTTGTTAATAATTGGATGTTATTCGACTGCGAAATTACGCATTTTTTTCTATAATTACAAATAATGTGGCTTTTTCTTTTTGGAAGTGCAATGAAAGATGATGAAATGTGGCTTTTGCGTGGCCAACCGACAATGTCGCGGTTTTCGCCCATTGCCGTGGTAGGAATACTAAGGAAGAAGTCTTTGGCGCGAGGAAAAAGGAAAGGCGGGCTCCCCCAGTGTAAGGAAGTCCGCCTTGGGAAATGATTGTTTTCCTGTTTATAAAAAACTCTTGAATTATGAGTTCTAATTGATGGGGCGTTGTTACAGCCCGTCGGACATCAGAATTTTGCCATCTTGATGGCCACCACAGCACATTCGTCGCCCTTGTTGCCATATTTTCCTCCTGCCCTGTCCTGGGCCTGTTGCAGGTCGTTGGTGGTGAGCAGGCCATAGACCACGGGGATGTTGTTGGTGGCATTCAGGTGAGCGATGCCCTGCGTGACGCCCTGGCAGATGTAGTCGAAGTGTGGCGTTTCGCCGCGTATGACACAACCGAGGATGATGACGGCGTCGTAGCCGTCGTTGAGCGTCATCTGGCGTGCGCCATAGACGAGCTCGAAAGCTCCCGGCACCTTCTTGACATGGATGTTCTCGGGCAGTGCCCCGTGCTCCTCAAGGGTGTTGACGGCACCTTTCAGCAGCGCCCCCGTAATATCGCTGTGCCATTCCGACACCACGATGGCAAAGCACATGTTGCTGGCATCGGGCACCGTGGCGTCGCCGGAGTTCGACAGGTTGTGGAGTGCTGAGGACATGACGTTATTGCTGTAAGCGTTCTATGTACTTGTCAATGTCGGCACTCACCTGCGAGTTCACATATTTCTTCTTGATGTCCTGGAAGAGCTTTAGGGCCTCGTCCTTCTTGTCCTGGCTCTCAAGGATTTCTCCGGCCTGGAGCAGGAAGGTGGGGGCCAGCGTCCTGCTCAGCCCGTCGGCAGCCTTGGCGTCGGCCATGCTGGCAGCCTTCTTCAGGTTGTCAACAGCCTTGTCGTACTGTTTCAGGTGAGCGTAGGCGTTGCCAAGGGCAGCCACGGCAGCGGGGCTGACGAGCTGGTCGTCGGCGGTGGAGAACTTCTCGAGGTACTGCACGGCCTCCTGCCATTTGTCGAGGTTGGCATAGCAAAGGCCGGCATAGAGGTTGGCAAGGTTGCCGGCGTCGGTGCTTCCGAAATCGGAGGCAACCTTCAGGAAGCCCACGCACCCCTGCTTGTTGCCGTTGAGCGCATCGTTGTACTGCTCGTTGCCAAACAGTTCCTGGCATTTGGCCAGTGCGGTGCTCGCTTTGTTCTCGCGCGGAACGAAATACAGGTTCTTGGCCAGTGCCACGATGCCGATAATCACAATCAGTGCGACAACGGCACCGATGATTGCCTTCTGGTATTTCAGGAAGAAGGCTTCCATCTTGTTGAATTCCTCAACATTTTGCTCTTTCTTTACTTTTACTTTTGCCATTTTATTATGTTTTTGAAATTTCGTTTCTTGAAAAACGGTGCAAAATTACATATTTTAATCCATATACTGAAATTTATCGTTGAATTTTTTCGTTTTTTATGCGCGAAACGGTTTTTTCAAAACATGTGTGACATTATTTCCTGTGTTATTTTCTCATTCGTTTAATCACCCTTCCATTCTTTAACGTCTCGATGTTCAGGCCGCGATGCGGAGTTTTATGTTGTATGCCGTCGGGGGTAAACGACCAAGTTTCCTTTTCGTCATACACCTTCTCAAGGCTTGTGGGAATGGCCGCTCTGTCAGAGAAGTAACCGGGGTTATCAACTCCGCCATCGATGTGGGCATACCAGGCTCCTATATTATTGGGATCGTAAATAGTGCCCATGCCGCCACGTAAACTGGTGCACCCATAGAACATCTCGTCTGAGAGACTTATTGAGTTGGTGCTCCAATTCGTACCGACATAGATGGTTTTCATGTTTCCGCAGTTTTGGAACATTTGTTCCATGCTGGTGACCCGACGGGTGTCAAAGTTTGTCAGGTCGAGAGTTCTCAATCGTCCGCAACCGGAGAACATTCCCTCCATAGAGGTGCAGTAGTCAGTTCCAAAATTACTCAAGTCGAGTTCTGCCAGGCTGCTGCAACCGCAGAACATGTAGTACATAATTCTCACGTTGCCGGTGTTGAACCTGCTGACATTGATTTCCTTGAGTGACTGGCAGTCGTTGAACATGTATGCCATATTCAACACGTTTTGCGTGTCTATGATAGGGCTGAATGTAATTTCTTGAAGGTGTGTGCAACCACTGAACATGTATGACATGTCCGTTACTGCTTGGGTGTTAAAATTGCTCAAGTTAAGGCTCTCAAGGGATTCGCAGTTTTCAAACATGCTGTTCATGTCTTCGACGGACCTTGGGGAGAGACGGCTCAAGTCAAGGTTGGTCAGGCTACTGCAATTCTGGAACATACCGCTCATGTCCTTCAAATTTGACGATTCAATATACCCAAAATTGAGGTATGTCAAACCGGAGCAGTTGCTGAACATATACTTTGTGTCGGCAACTTTCGACTTGTCATGGTGTGACAAATCGAGCGAGTTCAGTTTCTCGCAATTTTCAAACATGTAGCTCATGTCTGTTACCGTGCTGGTGTTCAGGTTATCAATGCCCTCAATGTTTTCGAGGTCTAACATGTTTGAGAACCAGCGGGAAGTGGAGGTTGGACGAGCCTTGGCAAACGAACTTGAAATGACAATGCCAGTGATATCGCGGCTGCCCCAGTCCCACCACTCGGGATAATTGTCGTTAGAAACGTTATATACGGTGCCAGTGGATTGTCTTACTCTTTTCATACTGTCGTAGTAGAATGTCAGCACGCCGTCTTTGAGCACGGCATAGGGAGTGGGAATGGCCTCGGTGAAGTAGCCTGGGCTGAGTGTTCCGCCGTCAATACGTGCGTAATTCAAGTCAACGTGGGCACTGTTGTAAACTGTGCCCAGACCGCCTTTTAGACTGTTACAATTGAGGAACATGTCAGAAGCATAAGCACCTGTCAGGCTCCAGTCACTACTGGCATAGATGGTTTCCAGTTTGTTGCACTTATTGAACATATTGCTCATGTCTGTGACGCTACTGATGTCAAAACCGCTCACGTCAAGGCTTGTCAGGTTGCTGCAGCCGTAGAACATGCCGTTCATGTTTGTGACGTTGCCCGTTTCAAAGCTGCTCAGGTCAAGACTGGTCAGGGTGGCGCAATTATAAAACATACCCTTCATGTCCGTCACATGGTCTGTCTTGAAGTTGCTGATAAACAAGCTGTTGACATTGAGACAGTTTTTAAACATATTCGACATGTTTGTGACGTTGCCTGTTTTGAGAAAGGTTACATCGATGTTCTTCAGTTGCGTGCAGTCCTCAAACATCCCTTGCATATCAATTACGTTTTGTGTGTGAAGATGAATGATGTCAAGGGTGGTCATGGCCGAGCATCCTTTGAACATGAATTTCGTCAGTTCCAAATTATCTGTGCTGAAGTTGGACAGGTCGAAGTAGGTGATGCTGGAGCAGTCCTGGAACATGCCCTCCATGTCCGCCACGTTGCCGGTGTCGAAGTTCTCTGTATGAAGGTTAATAAGGCTTGTGCAACCTTGAAACATGTGGCCCATGTCTGTGACTTCACTGGTGTTCAGGTTTTGGAGGCCTGTAATCTGCCGTAGTTTCGACATGCTGTAGAACCAGTATCGGGTGGTAGTGGGCAGCACATTGCTGAACTCATCATTGAATACCACCTTGGTAATGTCCGCCGCATGGTCGGCAACCCACCCCGGTATGTCCAAGCCTTCATTCAGGCTGTAGGTGCCAATGTGCGCGTCCCAGAAAAGGTCGTTGCAGAATGTCAACGTGCCATTCTTGTAGCTGGTGTATGGCTCTGGCGACTGCCTGTATGTCAAATAGCCGTTGTTGTCGGCATAAATCCCTGATGTCTTGTCGGGGTTATAAGTCATGCCTGTTCCGCCCACAAGGCTTACGCATCCCTCAAACACGTCATCCGATGAAAGTTGTGCCCAACTGTTGTGATAATAGATAGTTGTCAGGTTGCTGCAATCCTTGAACATATTACTTATATTAACATCAGAGGATATGAGAAAAGTGCATAGGTTGAGAGTGGTCAAGTTGCTGCAATTTTGGAACATACCAGACATGTTTTTGACATGGTCTGTGTAAAAGCTTGACAAATCGATGTTGTTAAGGTCGCTGCAATCTTTGAACATATTACTCATGTCTGTGACTTTGCTGGTGTCAAAGTTGCTCAGGTCGAGTGTGGTCAAGCTCCTACACCCCGAGAACATGCCGTGCATGTCTGTGACTTTGCTGGTGTCAAAGCTGCTCAGGTCGAGTGTGGTCAAGCTGCTACACCCCGCGAACATATAACAATTTGTATATTTAATATCGGAACTGCTCAGATACTCCAGCCCCTCTATCTGTGTCACATGTTCCATGCCATAGAAAAGATCGGGTGTTTCAAAGATATCATACACGAAAGTTGCAGAGGCATTTGCTACCGATTCGTCTAAAACGATTTTTCTTGTTTGTTCACGTAATGCATACAAGGGTTCTTCATCCCAATCAGCGGGTACCCAATAATAGACATATCTAGGTTCTGGCGGCTCAGTATAATGCTGATATAACTCAAATACAATGGAGGCATTGGAAGGTGGGGCTCCATAATAATAAGTGAGTGTTGTGCCTTCCAGTATGCCATAATAGGAAGCATTTGCTTTAGCTGAAATTATCAGCAAGAGAAGCAGAGCTACAAGATGTTTGAATGTTTTCATTTTTTTATGATTTAGGTTGTTTTGTTGGCAAAGTTACGAAAAAACGAGTGTTGAACAAAAAGAATATGTTCTTTTTTTGCAGAGATGGGGTAACTTATCAGCTTTTTTCAGCTAACTAAAGCTAGACAAATGCTAAAGATTGCTAGATGCGGAAAGAAAAATGCAGCCTTTTCAGACTGCATTTGATTTATTCGGGTTTAACCATATATAGTTGTCATAATATTTGACAAAATGTTCGATTTTTACATAGGTTTTGTAATTTATTGAATTTCAATGGTTTGTAAATCGCTTTTGGTTTGACCGCAAATTTCGGGGAGAAAATTGGCAGTTTAAGGGGAGAGATTTGCCAATTCTCTCCCCTCAATTTGCGGTCAAACCTTTTGGAGTTATCCAAAAACCATGAAAAATCTTGACAAAATCGGGGCGCTTGCGCAGAGCTAAATGATAACCACAAATCGGTCGTTAGAAGTGCAACAATCCGTAGTTGGGCCTGCAATACGTTGAAAAATGAGTTGTTAGAAAAGTTGTTTATCTAATGGCGGTCATTAGTAAATGAAATTTGCAAAAGTTTCTTTTTCAAATAGTTACAAAATTAGATACAAAAACAACTATCCTAATTGCCGATTTTGGATAAATAGAAAGAAATCTCCCGGTTAGTTTGAAGAAAACTTAATTTCTTTATAAGCCAGGCATGTAATTCGGAATTTTTGCCTATATTTGCACAAATTTCCGGCTGATGATACTGAAGAAAATTTCCATATTGAACTATAGGAATATCGGCGAGGCCAGTCTGGAGCTGTCGCCGAAGATGAACTGCCTGGTGGGGCACAACGGTGAGGGTAAGACCAATTTCCTCGACGCGGTGTATTATCTTTCCTTCTGCCGCAGCGCCTTCACGGCCATCGACTCGGTGGTGATGAAGCACGACGCGCCGCTCTTCGTGCTGGAGGGCATCTATCAGACTGCCTCGGGCGAGGCAGAGCATATTTCCTGTGGCATGAAACGTGGTACGAAGAAACATTTCAAGCGCAATGGGAAGGAATATCGCCGCTTGTCGCAGCACATCGGCCTGGTGCCGCTGATTATGGTGTCGCCCGGCGACACGCTCCTGGTGGAGGGCGGCGGCGACGAGCGGCGGCGGCTGATGGACGTGGTGATTTCGCAATACGACAACACCTATATCGACACGCTCAACCGCTACAACAAGGCCCTTCAGCAGCGCAACGTCCTGCTGAGGGGGGAACAGGAGCCGGACCCTGCGCTGCTGGGAATCCTTGAGGAGCAGATGGCTGCCGAGGGGGAGGTGCTGTTTGAGAAACGCACGGCTTTTACGCGCGACCTTATTCCCGTCTTCGACAAAATCTACCGACAAATCAGCGGTGACAGGGAACGGGCCTCGCTGCGCTATGTGTCGCACGGGCAGCGCGGGCCGCTGCTCGACGTCATCAGAAGAGACCGCGCCAAGGACCGCGCCGTGGGCTATTCGCTTCACGGTGTCCACCGCGACGACCTTGAGATGATGCTTGGCGACTATGCGCTGAAACGCGAGGGCAGCCAGGGGCAGAACAAGAGTTTCGTTATTGCGCTGAAGCTGGCGCAGTTCGCCTTCCTGAAGGAGCGGCATGGCGGCAACACGCCCATCCTGCTGCTCGACGATGTGTTCGACAAGCTGGATGCCCGCCGCGTGGAGCAAATCATCAGGCTCGTGGCTGGCGACGAGTATGGTCAGATTTTCATTACCGACACCAACCGCGGCCACCTGGACCGCATACTGGGCAGCGCCATTACTGACTATAAACTGTTTGCGGTGGAGGACGGGGAAATAAAAACGATTAACAATAAACAATAAACGTGTTTAAGAGAAAAGTCCTAAACCTTGACGAAGTGGTGAGGATGTGCCTGCGGGAGAACGGCCTTGAAACGCCCCTGTTGCAGACACGCTTGGTGGATGCCTGGGAACAGGTGGCGGGTGACGTGGTTGCCCGTTATACGGAAGAAAAGTTCATTCGCAACCAGACGTTATTTGTGAAAATCAGTTCCCCGGCTCTTCGTTCCGACCTCCTTATGATGCGCGAAATGCTTGTGGACCGCCTAAACAAGGAGGTGGGCACACGAGTGATTTCCGATATCCGGATTTACTAATTGGAATGAGGAATGGAGAAAGGAAAATTCCTCATTCCTCATTCATAAAGGATTTCGTCCATAGCCACGTCGTTGGCATCAGTGGGGATGCCGGGCAGGAGCTGGAAATCGAAGCAAATGCCGATTTTGTATGCCTGTGGCAGTTTCGGGAGCATTCGGTCGTAGTAGCCGCGCCCACGTCCCAGACGGTTGTTGCGGCTGTCGAAAGCCATTCCGGGCACCACGGCGACGTCGATGTCGGCATATTGCGTGAACAGCTCTCCCGTGGGCTCTGAGATGTTGAAAAAGCCCGTGATGAGGTCTTGCGGGCCGCTGTATCTTCTCAGTTCCATGTCCTGGCTGTTGATGACTGCGGGCAACAGCACTGTTTTTCCAAGGGCGACGAGGCTGTCGAGGGCTTCCTGCGTCTGCACTTCATCGTCGAGTGCGCAATACATCAATATTGTTCCGGCATTTTTCACCCTGGGGTGTGCCAGCAGTTGCCTGATGATGGGCTTTGACAATTCCGCCATCTGCGGGGCGCTGAATTGTCGTTTCTGCATTCTGATGAATTGCCGCAGCTCGTCTTTTTTCATGGTGACAGGGTGTCAGACTGTTATAAAACTTGTAGTCCTGAGCCGTGTTTCGTTTCCCGCGAGGCCGCCGGGCTTACTGCTGCGGGCCGCTTTCTTGTTCTTCTGCGGCTCGTCGGCAGGCTTTGTGGGGAAGGCGGCCTTGTTCTTGAAAACTTCCAGACATTTTGTTATCACGGGGTCGCTGGCGTTGAGATATTGAATCCAAGCGTCCTCATCCATGATGTTGTAGATGATGCGGCTGTTGATGTATCGTTCCAGCAGGCTGTGGCTCTTCTGTATCATGAGATTGCGGCGTTGCAGGCCGTGCTTGTCGGCGTAGGCGGCGAACTGTTCCACGGTGTTCTGCCCCACGAGATATTTCGACAACTCCTCCATGGTTCCTATGTTGTTGAGCTTCTTACGGTTTTCGTCGGTGTATTTGAACGCGAATTGCAAAATCAGTCCGCTCATGCTGGCATTTCTGTAGTAGGAAGTTATGCCGAGCGTGTCTTCAGGCACGAAGATGTCGGGCGTGATGCCGCCTCCGCCGTAAACCAGCCTTCCGATGCCGGTATGATAGGCGGGGCCGGTGTGCTTGATGCTGTCCTGCGAGAAGAACTCGCCGTGCTCGTAGCGTGTAATGAGGTCGTCCTCGTAGCCCGTTTCACCCGGCACATAGGGCTTTTGTATGCATCGTCCCGAAGGTGTGTAGTAGCGTGCCACGGTGAGCCTTATCATAGAGCCGTCGGTAAATTCCAACGGCTGTTGCACCAGCCCTTTGCCGAACGATCGCCGTCCGATGATGGTGGCGCGGTCGTTGTCCTGCATGGCGCCGGCGAAGATTTCCGATGCTGATGCCGATGTCTCGTTGATAAGCACGATGAGCGGGATGGTCTGGTATGAGCCCCTGCCGTCGCTGCGATAGTTCTCGCGCGGCGATTTCCGCCCCTCGGTATAGACAATCAGCTTGTTCTTGGGCAGGAATTCGTTGGCCATCCTGACGGCAGCCTGCAAATATCCGCCGGTGTTGTCGCGCAGGTCGATGATGAGGTTGCTGAACCCTTCCTGCGAGAGTTGTGCCAGGGCGATGAGCAGTTCGGCATAAGTGTTGTCGCCGAAATTCTTCACATGGATGTAACCCGTTTCGTCGTCAAGCATATAGGTTGCGGTGACGCTGTGCATTGGTATTTCGCCTCGTGTTACGGTGAAGTATTTCACGCCCGTTTCGCCATATCTCATCACTCCGATTTTCACTTTCGTGTCCTTTGGTCCCTTCAGCCTGTGCATGGCTTCCTCGTTGGTGACCTGTTTTCCCACGAACAGGCTGTCGTCCACGCTTACAATCTTGTCGCCGGCGAGCAGTCCGGCCCGCTCAGCCGGTCCGTTCTTGATGACTCCCTGAATGTGGATGGTGTCTTCGCGAATGACAAATTCTATGCCCACTCCCGAGAAGGAGCCGCTCAGGTCGTCGTTGGCCGTCTGCACGTCTTTCGCCGAGATATAGACGGAGTGGGGGTCAAGGTCGCTCAGTATCTGCGGGATGGTGCGCTCCACGAGCGAGTCGAGGTTCACCTTGTCCACATACTGGTCGTCGATGATTTGCAACAGGTTGTTCAGCCGGTTGCTGCCGCTGTTGATGATGTTGAGCCTGTTGCTCGAAAAATGCTTGGCAAAGAATGTGCCGATGAAGATGCCGATGACGGTGCACACGGCCATCAGCAGGGGCATGTAGCGGTTGGTTTTATTCTGTTTCATGGATGTCGGGGTTAAGATAAGTTGTTTCAATGCCGGCGCGCCGCAGCAGTTCAATGCCGTCTTCCAGCCTGTACTGCTCGGCATACACCACTCTCTTGATGCCGGCCTGTATAATGAGTTTTGCGCACTCTATGCACGGCGAGGCGGTGACGTAGAGGGTGGAGCCGTCGCTATTGTTCGACGAGCGGGCCAGTTTGGTGATGGCGTTGGCCTCGGCGTGCAGCACGTAGGGCTTGGTGACATTCAGCTCATCCTCGCACTGGTTTTCAAATCCGCTCGGCGTGCCGTTGTAGCCGTCGCTGATAATCATTTTGTCTTTCACCACGAGTGCCCCCACCTGCCGCCGTTGGCAGTAGGAGTTCTCGGCCCAGATGCGGGCCATGCGCAGGTAGCGCAGGTCGAGTTTCCGCTGTTTCTCGTTTATTGTCGCTTTTTCCATTTTTAATATAGCGTACGCACAACTGTTTTATCTTTTGAATTTAGAATTTAAAAGAGATTTTTACTCTTTGCTTGCGGACTTGATACATCACGTCCCTACATGAGGCGGGGGATGGCGGCATTTAGAGATGAATTCTTAGTTATGAGCTATGAAAATGAATTCTTAGTTATGAGCTATCAGTTATAATAATGCACGGCGGCTAAAACTCACAACTCATAATTCATAATTCATCACTTAAAAGAGTCCACTCTTTTTCACTTTTCACTCTTTATCCCGTTTCTCTTCAACAACGCCTTGATGGTGGGCTCCTGTCCGCGGAAACGTTTATAGAGCGTCATGGGATGCTCGGTGCCGCCTTTCGACAGGATGTTGTCGCGGAAGCTCTGTGCCGTTTCCTGGTCGAAGATTCCCTTGCGCTTGAACAGGCTGAAGGCGTCGGCCTCGAGCACTTCCGCCCATTTGTAACTATAGTAACCGGCGGCGTAACCTCCCGCCATGATGTGGCTGAATTGCACGGTCATGCAGGTTTCGGGCAGTTGCTTCCTGGGGTTGAGCAATGCCTTTGCCCATGCCTTTTTCTCAAACGTCACGAGGTCCTCGTCGAACGGTTTTCGACGGGTATAGTAGGCCATGTCGAGCAGTCCGAAGCTCACCTGCCGCAAACATGCCGTGGCAGCCATGAAGTTGCGGCTTCTCACGATGCGGCGAATCAGTTTGTCGGGCAACGGCTCGCCGGTTTCGTGGTGGAAGGCGAAAGTGGAGAGAAATTCCTTCTCCACGGCGTAGTTTTCCATGAACTGCGAGGGCAGTTCCACGAAATCCCACCATACGTTGGTGCCCGAAAGACTTTCAAAGTGGGTGTTCGAGAACATGCCGTGCAGGGCATGCCCGAACTCGTGGAGGAAAGTCTCCACCTCTCCCAGTGTCAGCAGTGCCGGCTTTTCGGCGGTGGGCTTCGTGAGGTTCATCACCACGCTGACGTGTGGCCTGATGTTTTCGCCCTTCTTGTTAATCCATTGCCCTTGGAATTCCGTCATCCATGCGCCGCCCTGCTTGCCTTTCCTCGGGTGGAAGTCGGCATAGAACACGGCGAGAAACGAGCCGTCGCGGTCGAACACCTCGTAGGCTTTCACATCGGGGTGATAGACGGGAATGTCGGCATTTTCCTTGAACGTGATGCCATAGAGCCGGTTGGCAAGGCCGAACACGCCGCCGATGACGCGCTTCAGCTCGAAATAGGGCCTCAGCATTTCCTGGTCGATGTTGTACTTCTTCATCTGCAGCTTGTGGACGTAGAAGCCGTTGTCCCAGGGTTTCATCTTGAAGTCATCGCCTTCCATCTTGTGGCACAGGGCTTTCAGTTCCTGGCGCTCCCTGAGAGCCGTGGGCTTATAGGCGCCGATGAGGTCGTTAAGCAGCCCATACACGCTCTTGGCCTTGCCCGCCATGCGGTGTTTCATCACATAGTCGGCGTAGGTCCTGTAGCCCAGCAGGTTGGCTATTTGCAACCGCAGGTTGATGATGCGCTTGCAGATATCAATGTTGTTCTCGGGGTTGTCGTGGGTGCAGACGGTATTGCGCGCCATGTACATCTGCCGGCGAAGTTCGCGCTGGGTGGAGTAGGTCATGAACGGTCCGTAAACGGGCGCGTCGAGCGTGAACAACCAGCCGTCCAGTTGCCGTTCCTCCGCCAGCTGCCTGGCGGCGTCGCGGGCCGAGGGGGGCAGGCCGTCCAGCTGCCTTTCGTCGGTGATGTGGAGCGAGAAGGCCTTGTTCTCCTTCAGCAGGTTCTGCGAGAATTGCAGGGAAAGCATGGCCACCTCCTCGGTGAGCTTCCTGAGCAGTTCCTTGCCGGCATCGTCGAGCAGGGCACCGCTCCTTACGAAGCCGTCGTAGCAGTTGTCGAGCAACATCTTCTCTTCGGCCGTCAGCTTGCGGTGGTGACGGTGAACGTATTTCACGCGCTCAAAGAGCCGCTTGTTCAGCCTCACGTCGTTGGCGTGCTGCGTGAGGATGGGCTGCATCTTCTGGGCCAAGGCGTCCATCTCGTCGTTTGTCTCGGCACTTATCAGGTTGAAAAACACCGTTGACACCCTGCTCAGCAGGTCGTAGTAGCCGTCCTTGTCTTCTTCCGAGTCGATGATGGTATTGTCGAAAGTCGGCTTGTCGGGGTTGTTGATGGTGCGCTCTATCTGCTCGTTGTCGCGGCGGATGCCTTCAAGGAATGCCTCCTCGAAGTGTGCTATGCTGATGCGGTCGAAGGGAACGGTCTCGTGGGGGGTGTCCCAAGTCGTGAAAAAAGGGTTGTCTTTTTTCTCCTCCACGGGCTGGCTGGCCGTTTCTGCAACTTTCATTTCCTCTTGTTTCTCCATATCACGTTGTACGTTTTCTCTCTTACTTTGGTTTTGAGATGCAAAATTAGATATATTTTCCGAATTATGAGAAAGTTGTGTGAAGAAATTAAGTTTTCTTTAGAGTAAGTGGAGGCATCGGCCCTGCTGGATAGCAGCATGGGTGAAAATCGGTAAAAATATTTGACAAAATGAGGTGTTTTGACGATGGTCTTGTAAGGTGCTGAATATCAGCGGTTTGAAAATTGCTGGGAGTTTGGCTGCAAATTTCGGGGAGAAATCTTGAAGTTTGAGGGGAGAGATTTGCAAGATTTCTCCTCGAAATTTGCGGTCAAACTTCTTGGGGTGTCCAAAAATCATTGAAAAATCTTGACAAAATGGAGATGCTTCCATTTCTGAATTCCATCTCCGAATTGTCAAGAAAATCATTTTTTTACTTTTCGCTCTTCACTTTTCACTTTTTATTCGTATCTTTGCCGAAAAAAGTAGGAGAATGAGAAAATTGATATTGTTTTTGTTCGCGTTGGCGTGGATGCTTCCGTCTTTTGGCCAGCAGCCTCAGTATAGGAAGATGTCGCCCTTGGTAAGGCGTGCCGCCACCATGCAGACCGGTCAGGGCCGCATGGCGAAAGCCCCTCAGAAGGAGCCGGCCATGCTCTGCGCCTTCGTGAGGATTTTGGAGAATGCCGACGCGACGTTGCAGGCCCACGGTTGCCGCAAGCTGGCGGAGTTTGGCAATATCTACATCGCCAACATCCCCCTGTCGCAGTTGCCGCACCTCTCGCAATGCACCAACGTCACGCGCATTGAGGCCGGCGAGCCGTGTACGCTGACCAACGACACGTCGGCCATCGTGGTGAACGCCCTGCCCGCCTACGAGGGCCTCGCCCCCCTGCCGCAGGCCTTCACCGGCAAAGGCGTGGTGGTGGGAGTGGAGGACATCGGCTTCGACCTCACCCATCCCACGTTCTACAGCCGCGACCTGTCGGAATACAGGGTGAAACGCTTTTGGGACCAGTTGTCGGTAGATACCATTGGCAGCGCCTTGCCCGTGGGGGCCGAATATATCACTCAGGAAGAAATCCTCGGCTACCAGCGTTCGCGCGACGGCAGCAAGCAGACGCACGGCACCCATACCGCCGGCACGGCGGCGGGCAGCGGCTACGACAGTCCTTACCGCGGCATTGCCTTCGAGAGCGACCTCTGCCTGGTGAGCAACTACGTCGGCAACGACAGGGAGTTCCTCAGAGACGAGGATGTCTATAAATACACATCGGCCACCGACGCCCTGGGCTTCAAGTACATCTTCGACTATGCCGACAGCCGCGGCCTGCCCTGCGTGGTGTCCTTCAGCGAGGGGGCGCACCAGGACCTCTACGGCGACGATGTGTTGCTCTATGAGGTGCTCAGCCAGATGGTGGGCCCGGGACATATCATCGTGGCCTCGGCAGGCAACGAGGGCCATGTGAAAACCTATTTGCACAAGGAAAAGGGCGTGGAGGCCCGGGGCACCTTCATCGGCTATTCCAAGAATGCCGTTTACTTCACGTTCAGGAGCGACCAGCATTTCGACGTTCGCATGAACGTCTTCAACAATGCCGATGCGCCCGACGTGGTGACCAAGCACACGGCCGACATCTATCTTTGTGCCGACTCCCTGCTCGTTGACACGGTGGACGTGGCGGGCGAGCCCTATGCCTTCATGATGGCCGCCTATCCCACCTGCTACGACGAAACGAAAATGGCTGTGGAGGTGTATGTGAAATGCCTCACCGGCAACCGTTTCGGCTATGATGTGCCCATCGCGTTTGAGATGGTGGGCGAGGATGCCGACGTGGAATTGTTCAGTAGCACCGGCACGTTCATCGACCGCGAGGGACAATATGCCGGAATGTTTTGCGACGGCGAAAACACCCATAGCGTATATACTCCCGGAAGTGCGCCCGACGTGATTTGCGTGGGCGCCACCGGCTACCGCACCCGTGTGCTCAATATCAAGGGCCAGTGGCGCGTGGAAGACCACGGCGAGAACGGGGAACGGAGCGATTATTCGGGGGTGGGGCCCACTTTCTACGGTGCCGTGAAGCCCGATGTGATGGCGCCGGGCACCAATGTCATTTCGGCCTATAGCAGCTTCTACATCAGCCATTATCCCAACTTGGTGATGGATGTGCAGCGCTTCGACTTCAACGGCCGCACCTATGCCTGGCACAGCGATTTCGGCACGTCGATGTCAACACCCATCGTGGCGGCGGGCATCGCCATCTGGTTGCAGGCCAAACCCGACCTTACGCCCGACGACGTGAAGGCCATTTTCTCGCGCACTTGCAAGCGCTATGACCCTGCGCTTGAGTATCCCAACAACTGGTATGGGCATGGCGAAATCGATATTTACCGCGGTCTGCTCGACGTCCTCGGCGTGTCGGGCATCCGCGAAATATCACAAGAGCAGTCGCGCCATGCACAGTTGTCGTTGGCTGACGGCGTGCTCTCCGTTTCGTTTGCTGATAGTCCACGCCAGCCCTTCCGGGTGACGCTCTTTTCTACCGACGGGCGGAAGTTGAAGAGTTGTTCGTGCGGCGTTGGCGAAACGGCACGCATCACGACGGCAGGTCTGCCCAAAGGCGTCTATATCGTGCAGATTGATAGTCGCGAAGAACTGGTGAAAGGGTCGTCGGTGATACGGCTTTGAAGGTCGGCTAAAGAAAAAAACGAGATGAGGAAAACCAATAACGGTTTTCCTCATCTCGTTTTTACTTAGAGAGTTATGGGTTATTGCTGCATCAAGAAAGCCTTGAACTCGGGGAAGTCTTTGCTGAGCGGGATGCTCTGCTTTTGGCCTTTCATGAATGCGGCGAGGCGCTCGGGGATTTCAACGTCAATGCCGAGAATGTCGTCAACCTTTTCCTTGAACTTAGCCGGATGTGCCGTTTCGCAGAATACGCCCGTTTCGCCGGGCCTGAGCAGCTCTTTCAATGCCTGATAGCCGCACGCTCCGTGGGGGTCGAGGATGTAGTTCGTGTCGGCAAAGCATTGGCGCATGGTCCTCATGATGTCCTCGTCGGAGTAGGTGGCTCCGCTGATGAGCGATGTGATGCGCTCATGGCTTTTGCCGTAGAGGTCGTAAATGCGTGCGAAGTTGCTAGGGTCGCCCACGTCCATGGCATTGGCGAGCGTCTGGCGCGACGGCTTCGGCTCGTAGATGCCTGTCTGCAGGTAGTTGTAGAAAATGTCGTTGGCATTGTTGGCGGCAATGAAACGCTTGACGGGCAGCCCCATTTCGTGTCCGAAGAGTGCCGCGCAGATGTTTCCGAAATTGCCGCTTGGCACGCACATCACGAGGTTGTCGGCCAGCCCCATTTTCTTCATCCGTGCATAGGCGTTGAAATAGTAGAAGGCTTGCGGCAGGAAGCGGGCCACGTTGATGCTGTTGGCGGAAGTTAGGCGCATGTGGGCGTTCAACTCGCTGTCCATGAAAGCGTTTTTCACCAGTGCCTGGCAGTCGTCGAACACGCCGTCCACCTCAATGGCCGTGATGTTGCGGCCCAGGGTGGTGAACTGACATTCCTGAATGGGGCTGACCTTGCCTTTGGGATAGAGCACAAAGACATGGATGCCCTCCACGCCGAGGAATCCGTTGGCCACCGCCGAACCCGTGTCGCCCGAGGTGGCCACGAGCACGTTGACACGTTCCTCTTTGTTGAAGTACCTTAAAAGGCGCGCCATGAACCGCGCTCCCACATCCTTGAAGGCCAGCGTGGGGCCGTGGAACAGTTCCAGGGCGTAGATGTTGTCCTCCACGCGGACCACGGGGCAGTCGAAGGACAACGTGTCTTCCACAATTTTGTGGAGCGCGTCTTTTTCAACGTCCTCGCCGAAGAAGGCATCGGCCACATGGCATGCCAGTTCTTGGAACGACATGTCCTGGATGTTGTCGAAAAACGATTGTGGCAACCGGTTGATTTTTTCGGGCATGTAGAGCCCTCGGTCTTCGGCCAAACCTTTTACCACGGCTTTTTCGAGCGTGGCCAAAGGTGCCTGTTGGTTGGTGCTGTAGTATTTCATTTTATGGGTTGTTTCTTTTGTTGATGACGGTGGGGAGTTATGCGTTTTTCATTAGTTCTTGCATGAACTCTTGAAGTTTAAGCAGTCCGTAACTTCCACTCACGCAACTTATTTCGTCGTATTGTTCTACTTCGTCTGCAACAATATTCCGGTGCCAGATAAGGAACGGAACGGGCTCTCCAACGTGGATGCGCATCTCGACAGGTGTGAGGTGGTCGGGGAGTACGGCCATGCAAACCGGCTCGTCCCACTGGCTGACTTCTTCGTAAATGGGTTTTACGATGCGACTGTCGAGGTCTTCAATCGTTCGAATTTTCAATTGCAAATCGCCGTCGTGCCCGGCTTCGTCGCTGGCTTCCACGTGGAGGAATACGAAATCTTGCGTCTTCAGGGCCTCAATGGCGGCCTGTGCCTTTCCCTCGTAGTTGGTGTCGGAAAGGCCGGTTGCCCCTTCCACTTTCACAATGTCGAGACCGGCGTAATGGCCTATTCCGCGAATGAGGTCAACGGCGGAAATAACGCTCCCGGTGTTTATCTGAGGGTAAAGCTCCATGAGCGTCTGCATGGAGGGACGGTATCCGCCGCTCCAAGGCCAGATGCTATTGGCCTGCCTCAGCCCTTTTGCCTTCCGTTCTTGGTTGAACGGATGCTCGGCCAGCAGTTGTTGTGATCGGATGATGAGGTCGTTCAGCAGGTCGGCGGTTTGTTGCGGAGAAAGCCTTTTCCCGTTCTTATCGGGGTCGTTGCCGGCTTTCACCAACAACGGTTGCCATTGTTCGCCCGGATGGTCGTGGGGCGGTGAACATATAATGTGCTTGTTGCCGCCTTTCACAATGAGCAGGTGGCGATATTGGATGCCTGTGATAAAGCACACCCTTTCGTTGGCGAGGTGTTCGTTCAGGTAATGTATGAGCACGTCGGCATCGTCCGTCTGCAGGTTTCCGCCGTTGTGAGTTACAATGCGCCCGTCTTCCAACGTAATGATGTTGCATCGCAGGGCCAGGTCGTCGTCGGCCATCTCGTAGCCGATGCTTGCGGCTTCGAGCGGTCCGCGCCCTTCATACACCCTGTTGAGGTCATATCCCATGATGGCGGTGTTGGCCACTTCGCTCCCCGGAGGAAATCCTTCGGGCACGGTCATCAGCCGTCCGGTCCTTCCTTTTCTTGCCAACAGGTCCATAAATGGTGTGCGGGCATATTGCAGGGGCGTTTTTCCACCAAGACGTTCCACGGGTTTGTCGGCCATTCCGTCGCCGAGAATGATGATGTGTTTCATAGTCGGATGGTTAGATATTTGCAATTGACATGATGTTGGCAAACACGCCCGCCGCCGTTACGCTGGCTCCGGCCCCATAGCCTTGTATGAGCATGGGGTATTCGTGATAGCGCTCCGTTGTCAGCAATACGATGTTGTTGCTTCCGGCAAGGTTGTAGAAGGGATGTCCCTGGCCGATTTCTTTCAGTGCCACGTTTGTTTTCCCACATTCCATAGTTGCCACGAAACGCCAGCGTTTCCCTTGTTTTTCAAGCATTTGCCGCCTTTCCTCAAAGTCTTTGTCGAGCTTTGGCAGGTTCTCCCAGAACTGCTCCAACGTTCCTGCGAAGTATTCGTCGGGCACGAAAAGATGCTTTTCCACATCCTCCTGTTCCACTTGGTAGCCGGCCTCTCTTGTCAAGATGACGAGTTTCCTGATGACGTCTTTCCCGCTGAGGTCGATGCGCGGGTCGGGTTCGCTATAGCCCTCTTCCTTGGCCCTTCTTACGGTTTCGGAGAACGGCGTGGTGGCCGAGATGGTGTTGAAAATGAAGTTGAGCGTTCCGCTGAGTACTGCCTCTATGCGCAAAATACGGTCGCCCGAATTGCAAAGGTCGTTGATGGTGCCGATGATGGGCAGTCCGGCGCCCACGTTGGTTTCAAACCTGAATTTCACCCCTCTTGCCAGCGCCGTGTTCTTTAGTTTAAGATAGCTTCCGTAGTCCGACGAGGCGGCAATCTTGTTGGCAGCCACCACGCTGATGTTGTGCTCCACAAATGATTGGTAGAGGCTCGCAACATCCTTGCTTGCAGTGCAATCCACGAAAACGCTGTTGAAAATGTTCATGCCGATGACTTCGTCCCTGAGTCGTGAAATGTTGCTTGGAGCCGAGCTTTGAAGTTGCTCCTTGTAAGTGTTGAGGTCGATGCCGTCGCGGCTGAAGATGGCGTTCTTCGAACTGGCAATGCCCACCACGTTGAGCTTGAGCCGGCGGTTCTTCTTCAGTTCCTCGTATTGGCTCCTGATTTGCTCAATAAGCTTGCTGCCCACGGTTCCCACACCACAGATGAAGAGGTTGAGCACGTTGTATTCCGAGAGGAAGAACGAGTCGTGGAGCACGTTCAGTGCCTTCCTCAGGTATTTCCCTTCAATGACGAACGAGATGTTGGTTTCCGAGGCTCCCTGCGCACAGGCAATGACCGAGATGCCGCTTCTTCCGAGTGTTCCGAACAGTTTTCCGGCGATGCCCGGCGTGTGCTTCATGTTCTCGCCCACGATGGCGATGGTGGCCAATCCGCTTTCCACGTGCATGGGGAACATGGCTCCCGTGGCTATCTCTTTTGAAAATTCCTCGTTGAGCACCTTCACGGCGGCGTCGGCATCGTCGTCGCGCACACCGATGCTCGTGGAGTTTTCCGACGATGCTTGCGAGACGATGAACACCGAGATGCCGTTGTCGGCCAGACACGAGAAAATCCTTCGGTTCACGCCGATGACGCCCACCATCGACAGTCCCGACACGGTGATGAGCGACGTGCCGCTGATGCTCGAAATGCCCTTGATGGGTTTCTGGTCGTTGTCGATGGTCTGCTGGATGAGTGTGCCGGGGTGCGAGGGGTTGAAGGTGTTTTTCACCTTGATGGGAATGTTTTTCACGCACACCGGGTAGATGGTTGGCGGATAGATGACCTTGGCGCCGAAGTTGCAGAGTTCCATGGCCTCCACATACGACAGGTTGTTGATGGTGTAGGCCGTTTTGATGACGCGCGGGTCGGCGGTCATGAAGCCGTCCACGTCGGTCCATATCTCGAGCACCTCGGCGTTGAGCGCCGCGGCAATGATGGCGGCGGTGTAGTCGCTGCCCCCGCGCCCCAGGTTGGTGGTTTCGTGGGTGTCGCGGTCGCGGCTGATGAAGCCCGGCACCACGGCGATTTTCCATTGCGCGGCCGGCTGCCCGTCTTGTGGCAGGAAAGCCTTGCGCACCAGTTGGTTGGTGAGTTCCGCGTCGAGGATGTGCTTGCCGTTCTTGCGCTCCGTGCGTATGAAGTCGCGGGCGTTCATGCGGCGTGCCCCCTTGATGAGTGTTGCCACGATGTGTGAACTGAGGCGCTCGCCGTAGCTCACGATGGCGTCTTGCGTCTTCTTGCTCAGGTCGTGTACGAGGAACACGCCGAAGAGGATGCTCTTCAGTTGGTCGAAGAGGGCATCCACCTGGTTGAAAAGGGTTTCGCGCTTACGAGGGTCGGTGATGATGGTGTCGATCATCTGGTGGTGGCGGTTCACTACGGCCTCAAACTCGGCCTTGTAGCGTTCGTCGCCCCTCAGGGCCATTTGCGAGAGGGCGAGCAGCTTATCGGTGACGCCGCCAAGGGCACTGACAACCACGACAATGGGTTGTTGCCGTGCTTCTTTCTCCACAATTTTCTTCAAGCTAAGGATGCTTGTGACGGTACCTACTGATGTGCCGCCGAATTTCATTACTTTCATTTTTTTTGCAATCTGGTTGGGCTCCCTCTGACAAGTGAGGGCCGGTGCCCGGTTAAATTTCGTTGCAAAGGTACGGATAAACGAGCGAAATGCAAAAGGAAAACTTGTTTTTCTTTTCATTTCCGAGTGAGAGTACCTTATCCAAAGGTACGGATAAACGAGCGAAATGCAAAAGGAAAACTTGTTTTTCTTTTCATTTCCGAGTGTATGCAACTTATTTAGTTTTGCCGGATAGCAGTATAGGTAAAAACCGGTAAAAATATTTGACAAAATAGACCATTTTGGCTTTGGTCTTGTAAGGTATTGAATATCAGTAGTTTGAAAATCGTTCCAAGTTTGACGGCAAATTTCGGCGAGAGATTTGCCAAATTTCTCCTCTCAAACTGCCAAATCTCTCCCCGAAATTTGCCGTCAAACCTCTCGGATTAACCAAAAAGTATTGAAAAATATTGACAAAATGATTGCCTTCCGCTAAATGAAATGCACTCCCAAACTCCCAAACTCCAAAAGACAAACAAGCTTAAGGAACTTGTATATAATATAAGGTATATGTCCGCCTCCCCCTTGTGATTTGAAAAAAATCAAAAAAAATGCAGGCTTACGGGGCCGATTTATGAACAAAGTAAAAAAAGTTTTGCCGTGTGAAAGATTGTTGCTACCTTTGTAGTGATTTTTAAAACAAGAAAGACGTGAAAACAAAAATAGTTGCACTGCTCATGCTCCTGTTGCCCGCCGGAGCGAGCGCACAAATCACGCTGGGCTCGTGCCTGACCAAGGACGGCGGCCAGTATCAGGGCGAAATGTCGGGCGGCAAGCCACAAGGCAAGGGCCGCGCCATCTACAAGAACGGCGACATGTATGAGGGAGAATACGTGAAAGGCCGGCGCGAAGGCCAGGGCGTATATACCTTTGCCGACGGAGAGAAATACGAGGGCGAGTGGATGGCCGACCAGCAGCACGGCCGCGGCACGTTCTACTCGATGAACAACAACAAGTACGTGGGCCTGTGGTTCCGCGACTACCAGCAGGGCCACGGCGTGATGTACTACTACAACGGCGACATTTACGACGGCTACTGGGAGAAAGACCTGCGCCACGGCAAGGGAAAATACACCTTCGCCAGCGGTGCCTTCTACGACGGCGAATGGCGAAACGACATGAAGTGGGGCAAGGGCTTCTTCGACTGGGGCGACGGAAGCAGCTACGACGGCTATTGGGAAAACAATATGCGCCACGGAAAGGGGACCAACAAATACTCCAACGGCGACGAATACACCGGCGAGTGGAAAGGCGATTTCCAGGACGGCCGCGGAACCTATAAGTTCCAGAACGGCGACCGCTACGACGGCTCATACGTGCAGGGCGAGCGCACCGGCGAAGGCGTGTTCCGCTATGCCAACGGCGACAAATATACCGGGCATTTCCTCAACGGCGACAAAGACGGGCAGGGAACCTTCACATGGAAAAACGGCGACGTTTACACCGGCTCGTGGAAGGCCGACAAGCAGAACGGCAGGGGAAAACTCTCGAAAAAGACCGGCGACGTCTTCGAGGGCAATTTCAAGGACGGCGACATTGACGGCGAAATCGTCATTCACTACCATAACGGCACACGCTTCAAGGGCATCTATAAAAACGGAAAACGCAACGGTCCCGCCATCGAGGAGGACAAGAACGGCGTGCGCTTTGAAGGCTCGTACAAGGACGACGAGCGCGACGGAAAATACGTGATGAAGGATAAGAGCGGAAAGGTGACCGAAACCGGCACCTATTCACGCGGAATCAAACAACCCGCCAACTGACCTTCGCCTTCCGCATCATCCACCATGAAACCCTATAAACCCTATAAACCCCATCACCGATGATAATAGACACAATCGAAAAACTCAGTTTCTACGAAAGCCTGAACCCCTTGTTCAAAGAGGTGGCAGACTTCTTGAAAAACAACGACCTCAACACCCTTGAAGAAGGCAAGCACTTCATCAAGGGCGACGACCTGTTTGTAAACATTCAGCGTGCCAAGGGAAAAACGCGACAGGAGGCAAGGCTGGAGTCGCATCGCAGGATGCTCGACATTCAGATTCCCCTGAGCACCGCCGAGGACTTCGGCTATACGCCCTGCAGCGAGCTCCCAGCCGCCGACTACAACGAGGCGAAGGACATTTCGTTCTACGAGGGCCTCGCCCAGACCTATGTCACCTGCAAGCCCGGACAGATGGTCATCTTCTGGCCGCAAGACGGACACGCCCCCTGCATTTCGGAAGAAAAAGAGATTAAAAAAGCAATTTTCAAAGTCAGAGTATAACAGAGCATTATGGATACAAAGAAACCGGCCTCGAAAACCGAGGCCACGCCAAAGAAACGCACGTTGAGCAGAGCGCCCAAACACATAGGACTCGTCCAGAACGACGGCTACCTGGAACCCTTTGAAGACGCCATCAAGGGTCGGCACGACCATGCACTCTGGAAAATCAACCAGCTGACACGCAACGGGAAGACAACCCTTGAGGACTTCGCCAGCGGCTACGATTATTTCGGACTCCACAAGACGGCCCGCGGATGGGTGTTCAGGGAATGGGCACCCAACGCCACCGAGATTTTCCTCGTCGGCGACTTCAACAACTGGCAGGAAAACGACAAGTACAAGGCCAAGCGCATTGAGGGAACCGGTAACTGGGAACTCAAGTTGCCGTCGAAGGCCATGAAGCACGGCGACCTCTTCAAGATGCACGTCAGGTGGAACGGCGGAGAGGGCGAGCGCATTCCAGCATGGGCCACCAGGGTGGTGCAAGACGAGCAGACAAAAATCTTCTCGGCACAGGTGTGGAACCCCGCGAAGCCCTACGAATGGAAAAAGAAAAACTTCAAGCCCAACACGCGGCCACTGCTCATCTACGAGTGCCACGTGGGAATGGGGCAGGATGCCGAAAAAGTAGGCTCCTACAGGGAGTTCCAGGAGAACGTGTTGCCCCGCGTCATCAACGACGGCTATAATTGCATTCAGATAATGGCCATCCAGGAGCATCCCTACTACGGCTCCTTCGGCTATCATGTCAGTTCTTTCTTCGCTCCCAGCAGCCGTTTCGGAACACCCGAGGAACTCAAGGAGCTCATCGACACCGCCCACAAGAACGGCATCGCCGTCATCATGGACATCGTTCACTCGCATGCCGTGAAAAACGAGGTGGAAGGTCTGGGAAACCTCTGCGGAGACCCCAACCAGTTCTTCTATCCCGGCGACAGGCACGAGCATCCGGCTTGGGATTCCCTTTGCTTCGACTATGGAAAGGACGAGGTGCTCCACTTCTTGCTCTCCAACTGCAAGTACTGGATGAAGGAGTTCCACTTCGACGGCTTCCGCTTCGACGGCGTCACCTCCATGCTCTACTATAGCCACGGGCTCGGAGAGGCATTCACCAACTACGGCGACTACTTCAACGGCCATCAGGACGACAATGCCATTTGTTACCTCACCCTGGCCAACAAGCTCATTCACGAGGTGAACAAAAACGCCATCACCATAGCCGAGGAAGTGAGCGGAATGCCCGGACTGGCGGCAAAGTTTGAAGACGGCGGCTACGGCTTCGACTACCGTATGGCCATGAACATTCCCGACTATTGGATTAAGACCATCAAGGAACAATCTGACGAGAATTGGAAACCCAGCTCCATCTTCTGGGAAGTGAAAAACCGCCGACCCGACGAAAAAACCATCTCCTATTGCGAAAGCCACGACCAGGCACTCGTGGGCGACAAGACCATCATCTTCCGCCTCATCGACGCCGACATGTATTGGCATTTCAGGAAAGGTGATGAAAACGACATCGTGCACCGCGGCATCGCACTCCATAAGATGATCAGGCTGGTGACGGCGGCGGCCATGAACGGCGGATACCTCAACTTTATGGGCAACGAGTTCGGACATCCCGAGTGGATTGACTTCCCAAGGGAGGGCAATGGCTGGAGCTATAAATACGCCCGCAGGCAATGGAACCTCGTTGACAACAAGGAGTTGTGCTACCACTGGCTCGGCGACTTCGACCGCGACATGCTTCACGTCATCAGCGGGCAGAAGGACTTCCAGAAGACTCCCGTGGTGGAAATCTGGCACAACGACGGCGACCAGGTGCTCGCCTTCATGAGGGGCGACCTCGTCTTCGTCTTCAACTTCTCGCCAACGAAGTCCTTCACCGACTACGGCTTCCTCGTGCCCACCGGCTCCTACGACGTGGTGCTCAACACCGACTCGAAGGACTATGGCGGCAACGGCTTTGCCGACGACACCATGACGCACCTCACCAACTACGACCCGCTCTATGTGGAAGACCACAAGGAATGGTTGAAACTCTACATTCCTGCCCGTAGTGCCGTGGTGCTGAAGAAGAACTGAAAAGCTTGCTTTTAGTTTTGAGTTATAAGTTATGAATGATGCTGGCCGGCAAAACTCATAACTTATAACTCATAGCTAAAAAGAGTCCACTCTTCACTCTTCACTTAAAAAATGAAGCAATCCGTCAACAATAGCACGCTCCCGGTGAGGGTGGCCTGTGCCGTGGTGTTTTTCATATTTTCCTTCTGCTATTTGTACTTTTACCAGGCCGACGTGCTGGCCATGGGACAACACGTCAAGGCAGAAGGCCAGACGCGCTACGAGCCGCTCATCGGTGCCGTGCTCATTACCGTGGTGCTCTATTTGTTGCACCTTGTGGTTTTTGCCGTGACAAGGCTTCACAAGCGCTTCCACGCCCTCACTTATTTCCCGTCGCTTCTTTTCCTGCTTTTTCTCACCCACTACGGCGAGCACCTCAAGCCCGGCTTTAGCGTGGGATGGTGGACGGTGGCCGTTGTATTGTTGCTTGCCGCCTTCGCATGGGTGGCCTGGACGTTGTACCAGTTGCAACCCTATGAGCCGAAAACGGTGGAGACGGGTCTCCTCTCGCGCCTCTCGCTCATCAACATGTTCACCCTGGCCGTCATGTTCCTTCTCGTTTGCTTGTTGGCAAACCACAACGACGTGTTCCACTACCGCATGCGGATGGAAAGCCTGATGAGAAACGGACGCTATGCCGAGGCCGTGGAGGTGGGCAAGCGGTCGCCGCAAACCGACGGCAGCCTTCTCATGCTCCGCGTCTATGCCCTTGCCCACGAGCACCAGCTCGGCGAGCGGCTATTTGAGTTTCCCATCTCGGGAGGCCGTAGCAACATGCGCCCCGGCCCTGATGCCCATAGCCTGATGATTCCCGAATTGGAAATCACGAGGTTCGCCTCGGGCAGCGTGGCCGACGATTACCGTCTTTGCGGCTATTTGCTCGACAAGGACCTTGGCAGCTTCGTCGCCTCCGTCAGCAAGTGCTACGACATCCGTTCCCCCCGTCTGCCCAAGCACTACAAAGAGGCCCTCACCCTCTACATGCACAAGTCGCCCAGCCCCACCGTCGCTTTCCACGACAATGTGCTCGAGGCCGATTACGAAGACCTGCGCAGAATAGTCCGCGAAACACCCGACAACATGGAGAAATACAACACCATCCGCGAAACCTACGGCAACACCTATTGGTTCTATTGGATGTACGGGAACAGGAAAGTAAGTGAAAAGTGAAGAGTGAAAAGTGAAAAATTTGCTGCCGCCATCTTTTAAGTGAAGAGCGTTTTTAAGTGAAGAGTGAAAAGTGAAGAGTGAAGAATTTGCTACCGCCATCTTTTAAGTGAAGAG
>JAFVHN010000061.1 GCA_017474515.1 Prevotella sp.
GCCCGCCGCATGGCTGTCATGGGGCTGTTTGTGTTCCCCCTGTTCCTGGGCGGCCTTTGCATAGGAGGCATGGAGATATGGCAGGCCGCAGTGCTGACCGTGCTGGCCGAGGTGGCCGCATTTTGCACCTATGTGCTTGTGGTGATGCTCGTTGTGGTGGTGGCGCAGCGCTTTGTCATCAGCAAAAGAGGCAAGCTGACCGACACCGTACGCCTGAAATCCAACAGGAAAGCGCCGCTGGTTGACGAAGGTCAAAACCTTTGACAAAAGTCAAAAAAAATGGCCGCCCGGCATGCCTGATGAACGTTCTTGTTGTCATTGTCGGTGAAAAGCATTATTTTTGCACCCGAAATTCAGTGATAACAATGCTTCATAGGTATTTTAAGGTAAAAGATTGATTTGTGAGATTTAATAATTTGATGAAAAAGATACAGGACATGCTGGTCAAGGTGTCGAGAAACAGTTGGGTGGAAATAGACTCCCAGATGTCGGCCGATGAGAAGCTTCACACCCTGGACGCTGCAGCGTCGTGAAACCGGCATACCGCGCCGAAGAAGGCGCCGTGAGTATGTTATGAAAAGTTTGACAAAAGCGTTGCGGGGGTGACACATCATGCCCGCCTTGCTGAGGAAAACTCTTTACAGAGTGAAATGCCGTCGATGGTTGACATTCAGTTTTGAGAAGGAATATAGATTAGGCATTTTATTTCCGAAGGCAAGGGCGTGATGTGTCACTCCCGCTTTTTTTGTGGACTGAAAGAGCGGACAAAAACGCCGGAATTTCTACATTCAACAAATCTTTTTTGGCAAAACCCTTTGCCGTATAATTGAAAAATAGTAGTTTTGCAGCCGATATGAACAGATATTCCCTTATTCTTATGTTGTGCGTGCTCTTCATGTTAAGTGCATGCCGACGCAACAATCAGCAGCTCAACGGCGACCAACAGGCCGCGGAGAGCATGTTTTATGACAGCGAAAGTGCCGCCGAGGACGGTCAGTCCAGGCGCACCGCCACGCGAGGGCGCTCGCTGGAACTGCCCGCTCCATTGAAGGACAGGCCGGAGGTCGTTCTCAAGAAGACGGCCTACACGGTGAGCTACAACACCTCGACGAAGATTCCCAACTGGGTGGCGTGGCACCTGACAGCCGCCCACACGCAGGGCAATGCCCGCCGCAGCGAGAGCATGTTCGGCGAGGACCCCGACGCCCCGGCTCCCCGCGTCACCAACGACGACTACTACAACCGCGGCTTCGACCGTGGCCACATGTGCCCTGCCGGCGACAACAAGTGGGACCGAAAGGCCATGAGCGAGACATTCCTCTTTACAAACATCTGCCCGCAGGTGCACAAGCTCAACGAAGGGCCGTGGAACGACCTGGAGATAGCCTGCCGGCGGTGGGCGCGTCAATATGGCGACATCTACATCGTTTGCGGGCCCATCCTCGATGGCACCCAGCACCGCACTATCGGAAAGAACAAGGTTGTGGTGCCGGAGCGATTCTTCAAGGTCATCCTCTGCATGAAGGAAAAGCCCATGGCCATCGGCTTTATCTACGACAACAACGGCCACAACAGCGAAAAGATGTTCTCGCACGCCACCACCGTCGATGAGGTGGAGCGCATCACCGGCATCGACTTCTTCCCCGCACTCAACGACCAGAC
>JAFVHN010000007.1 GCA_017474515.1 Prevotella sp.
GGCGGTGCCGGCCTGGATGGCGCCCTGCACTTTCTTCACGGCCACGCAATTCTTCTGAGCGTTCAGGCCGGTGGCAATATACACGTTCACGCCTTCCACATTCGAGAAGTCGAGGTCCTTGTCGCTCACCAGGGTGCCCAGACCGCCGGCGGGAATGGTATAGGCCACGCCGAGGTTGAGGTCGGCGGTCTTCACGGCCAGCACATAGTCCATTTCGTCGGTATAGGTGCTGCCGCCGGGAACGGCCTTCACGTCCTCAAGGCCTGTAATTTCCACATCGACAAAGGTGCTCACCACGCAAGTGCCGCTGTTGGCTCCGGTGCTGAAAGTACCGATTTCCTTGTCGCCTACATAGAATTTGGGAGTGCGGTTCTTGAAGTGGTTGATTTCAAACCTGTAGATGCCGGCGGGGATGGCTCCTGCGGGAACAAGCACCAACTCGCCCTGAACAGCCATGGAGAGTCCGCCCGAGCAACGCTGGTACTGAGTGCTGCCGGTGGTGAATTCGCCACTGTTGAAGTCGTTGAAATAGAGTCCCAGGGCGTCACTCGGCGTCACTTCGTTGTAATTGATGACGATGGGTTCGCTCGAAGCATCGACAGTGCCCACGTAGTAGCTGGGATTGTTGGCCACGGCCTGGTAGAGCTTGCCGTCTTTCACGATATACTTGCTGAAGCCATAGGTGAGGGATTTTCCTTCGGGATAGTTCTCGGCAATGGTGGTTGTTTCGAGGAGCTCGCTTCCGCAGACGGCGTTGAGCACCACGTTAACCTTAGCCCTGTTGGACTTGGTATAAACCAGTGTGAAAGTGGTTTCTTCGGAAACCTCCACTGCGGTGCCGCCCGACTTGTAAGTATAAACGTAGTCGTCGGTAACGATGGTCTGGGGGTAGCTGGGGGCGTAGGTTGTTCCCGTCTCAACGTTCTCGAAGGTAACCGTTCCTTCGGGCAGGATGCTTGTGAGGTCGTTGCCGTCGGTGTCCACATACTTGATGGTCACGGGGACAGTCTCCACTTCGTAGTTGCCCAGTGTGGTGGTCATCTTCAAGTTGTCGAACTCGCATCGGCGGCCTTGGTTGTCATAGGTTGATGCGACGACAAAGGAGGCAATGGGGTTGGTGTTCTCCAGAGCCACGGTGTGCGTAGCGTTGGTAGCAGGCTTTGAAGCTCCACTTAAAAGACATGTGGTATTGGTGGTGATGGTCTTGGCATTGTAGTCCACGGTGATATTGAACGACACTTTGCGCTCCCAAAGCACAGTGTTGAAACCAAAGTACATATCACCTGTTTCAACTCCGAGGTTGGTTGTCAACGTTCCCGAATAAGGTGAAAAATCAAAGGAACCGATGGCGTTGCCGCTGGCATCCTTGAAGCTGAACGACACGTTCCTGTTGTTGAGTTTTCCGAAAGCCAGGTCGAAGGTGATGTTCACCACGTCCTTCTTTCCAGCCAATTGTGCTTCGGGAATGGTCACGGTGTTGGTGGTCTTTCCCAGCACGAGCCTACCGTCGGCGTTGATTTCAGTAGGATAAGTGGAATGTGTGCCGATGGTCATGGAGTTGACCGTTCCGGCCACTGCTCCGTTGGTGATGGCATTGCTGAAGTCGATGTTGATGTTTGTGACAACATCTCCTGCAGCAGCCCATGCGTTGTTTGCGCCCAGCAAGCAGAGAGCCGAGGCGACGATGGTTTTGAGTGTAAGTTTTCTCATTTTCAAGAGGTTTATAAAAATTAATGATTGTTGTTCATTTTCATTGGGCGTGCAAAATTACATATTATTTGCGCACTAAAAAAATAAAAAGGTGAAAGAATTGGGAAATAAGCAGAAAACGGGGGTTAAATATCAAAAATTCATTTAAAGCGCTTCGCTAAATGAAAAATGATAAAGACGGGAAAAACAATTCCTTTCAAAAAAAAACAGCCTTCTTTCAAAGAAACGAATTATCCTCATTTATTTTTAATCTGCCCTTCATTTCAAGAAAAATTAAAAGCCAATTAAATACAATTCGTTTCAAAAAAAAACAGCCTTCTTTCAATGAAACGAATTATCCTAATTTATTCTTAATTATTTTTATTCTTTGTCATTCATTTCAAGAGAATTAAAAGCCAATTAAATACAATTCGTTTCAAAAAAATAAAAAACAATTAAGGACAATTCGTTTCAAAAAAAGAACAATTCGTTTCAAAAAAATGATTTTTCAAGAGAACGGTCATTCGTGTGAACAGAAAAACCGGAGCCCTTTTCTCAAAGGACTCCGGCCCAAAAACTAATATGCCTATGAAAAGAATGTATAATTGGTTATTGTGGTATCGCTGCTTACTTGACAACGGCTTTCTTGCCGTTCTTCACAACGATGCCTTTATAGTTGCTGCTGACGCGCTGTCCGGCCAGGTTGAAGGCTGCTGCGTCAACGTTGTTGTTCTCCACTTCATTGATGGCAGTGGGCAGGTCGCTTCCGGGCCTTTCGGGCAGTTCGGCGTTGATGGCCAGAGCCTCAACGTTGACGCCGGCAGTGGTCTTGAAGGTGAAGGGTCCGTCCTTAGCCACAGTGATTGTAAAGTCTTTGCTCTCAGCGGTTTCGATGCTCTCCACGTCGCCGTTTTCGATAGCCATTCCGTGAACCTCACCTTCGCTGTTGGTGGTGCTGATGCGGATTTTCACCACGTCGTCCTTGGCGGTCTTGGGAAGAACCATAAACACGCTGCTGGCGGCCAGTCCAAGTCTCTTGCCCATGTCGATGCGGATGTTACCGCCAGCCAGTCCGGCCGCGTTGTCGCGTCCGAAGCGCAGTCCCTCGGTAAATTCCAGTTCGTCGCCGTTGGCCACCAGGGGTCCTTCAGCGTTGCGGTCATAGAGCTTTGCGTTGAGGCTCCAACGACTTCCATCCAACACCCAGAATGTTTCGTCGGCGGCGAGGTTGGCCTGGTCGGCGTCGCTCAGCTCGCTGGAGAAGTCATAAACGGTTGCGGGCATGGGCTCCACGGTAAAGTTAGCGGGTGTGAACACCACCTTGGTGATGACGATGGATTGGTAATCGCCGTTGGGTTTGCCACCCCTGATTAAGATTTCACCTGCGCTGACGTCGATGGGGTCGGTCACCTGCGGGTCGCTGCCGCCATTGCTGCGGTTGGTCTTGTAAATGGTGTTCTCGCCGTTCACGTTGAGATAGCGGTCTTCGCCCTCTCCGCTGCTACCGGTGTCGGCGAAGCTCACCTCGATGGTTCCGTCCACGGGAGCATTGAACTTCAGCGTGCCGTCCTGGAAGCTGTTACCCCTTCTGATGGGATAGGTGGCGTTAATCACATAGAGCGCATTGGCGATGAAGTCGCCCGGATAAGCGATGCCGTAGAGGTCGAAGAGGTCGCCAAGGAGGTAGGTGCCTTCTTTTACGGGCTCGCTGGTTGCGGTCAGCTCAATTTCGGCGCCGTTACCGATGTTGGCAAAGTTCCAAATGGTGGGCTCGGTGGAGCTGAGCGTTTCCTCTGAGTTCGTCTTGTTGGTGCTCGAATAGTTGATGGTGATGGTAGCTGTCACGCCGTTGGATGCCAAGGAAAGTGTTCCCTGGTTCTTGGAAATGTTCTGCGTGGAAGCGAAGGCGATGGTGTATTCACCGGACACGGTGCCGTCGGAAGCGACCGTCACCGTAGCGGGCGACACGGTCATGCCACTGGGCAGGTTGCTCTTGGTGAACGACAATGTTCCCGGAGTAAGGTTCTTGCCGTTCAGGGTGAACGTGCGGCTGGTGGAGTTGTTGTTCATCGGGCTGATGAACATATTGAATGAGGTATTGGAAGCGTTCAACGACGGATTGTTATCAACCGAGAGATAAGTCACCGAGATGTAGAAAAGGCCGCTTTCGCCTCCACCGCGTTGAATGGTGTGGCTTCCGGCTTCGAGGTTGGAGATGGTGTAAATGCGGCAGGCGCCTTCACCGGCCACGGCACTGTTTACATCGAGGGCTGTGCCGTCGAGCTTGATGGTGTTGGCACTCCATGTGCTCTGCACAATGACAAGGTCAGAGGCCACCGAAGTGGTGAAACCGATGTTTGTGCTGGACTCCATCTTCAGACCAGAAGTAAAATCAATGCCTGCATAGGAGGCATCCTTGAACTTCGTGTTGAAGTTGTGATTTCCAGAGTGGGTGAAAAAGCCCGCTGTGGACTGTGCGTCGGCACCATTATACGAAATGGTGTACACATCCTGCGCCCGCGTGCTGCCTACAAAGGCCAGCATGAGGCATAAAAGGGTAAAAATTTTCTTCATAAATAAATTGATTTGTTGTTATAAATGTTTTAGTAATAGTCTGTTTTTTCAAAAACTTTGCAAATATACACATTCTTATTTAATAAAGCATAGTAAGCATACAAGTTTTCAAAGTTTTTACAAACATTTAACAAAAAGGGGTGCGTGGAATTGGGGATTGAGGAGTTTCGACTTGAAAAGTAGAAAAAGTGAAGAGTGAAAATTTTCTGTCGCCATCTCCCACCTCATGTATGGACGTGATGTATCATGTCCGCAAGTGAAAAATTTGCTACCGCCTTTATCATTTACTCGACTTTCTCAAGTTGATGTAGTTCAGGAGTTACAGGAGTTCCGGAGTTCAGACAATACTTCCAGCCTCTGAAAACTGACGAAAAGGGAGTCTTCAGAACTATTAAGTTTGAGTTATGAGTTATGAGTTTTTGCTGCCGTGCACAATTCATAACTAAGAATTCATCATTTAAAAGCATTTTATCTCCCGTAACTCCTGAACTCCTGTAACTCCAAGAAGTTGAGGAACTTAAAAAAGACCTTATCCACTTAGTCCTGCTTGGTTGATTTTGGGGGCGGACTGCAGTCCGAACTGATTATTTATTACGTCGGACTGCAGTCGGGAATGATTTTTCTTGCATCCGACTGCAGTCCAGACCGCATCCGACTGCAGTCCAAACCGTAAAAGGACTGCAGTCGGATGCCGTCTGGACTGGCTGGATATGGCGTTTAGGTTGCCGGCGAGCCGAAGAAAAATCGGTGGACAGCTTCACTTTTTATGGTAGAAAACTTGCAGGTTACGTCATTTTTTTTTAACTTTGCACTCAATCACCCGCGATGGTGCCTGAAACGAGGACCGATTTTTCATTCTACAAACCCAAATACCGTCACACCATGAGCATTGTAACCATTAAAGACCGACAATTCAAGACATCTATTCCCGAGGCGGAAATCCTGCGCCGCGTGAAAGCCGTGGCCGAGCGCATCAACCACGACATGGCCGGCAAGAACCCGCTGTTCCTCGCCGTGCTCAACGGAGCGTTCGTCTTCGCCGCCGACCTGATGCGCGAAATCACCATTCCCTGCGAAATTTCGTTCGTGAAGCTGGCTTCCTACCAGGGCACCACCTCCACCGGCAAGATTACCGAAGTGATGGGCATCAACGAGGACCTCTCGGGGCGCGAAATCATCATCGTGGAGGACATTGTGGACACCGGCCTCACCATGAAGCGCATGATTGAGACGCTGGGGACGCGGAACCCCGCCAACGTTCACATCTGCTCACTGCTTCTGAAACCAGAGAAACTCAAAGTGGACCTCAACGTGGAATATGTGGCCATGGAAATTCCCAACGACTTCATCGTGGGCTACGGGCTCGACTACGACCAGCAGGGGCGCAACCTGCGCGACATATATACCGTTATCTGAACTTAATATTATAAGGAGTTTAGGAGTTTAGAAGTTTAGAAGTTTAGAAGTTTAGAAGTTTAGGAGTTTAGACGAAAGTCAAAAGCCTTGAAATGAGATTTCGGGTGAACAGACAGTGTTCGTCAACCCTAAAAATGAGCTTCCAACACTAACGTCTAAACTCCTTAACTCCCAAACTCCCCAAATTCAAAAGAAATCGCATCACCCGAACAAACATTCAGTTATGAAGAACATCGTTATTTTCGGTGCTCCCGGCTCGGGCAAGGGCACCCAGAGCGACCTGCTCATCAAGAAATACGGGCTTGGGCACATCTCCACCGGCGACGTGCTCAGGAGCGAAATCAAGGCCGGCACGGACCTGGGCCGCACCGCCGCCGACTACATCAACAAGGGCCAGCTCATTCCCGACGAACTGATGGTGAGCATCCTGGCCGGCGTTTATGACGGCTTCGGCAAAGACCACCCGGGCGTCATCTTCGACGGCTTCCCCCGCACCATTCCGCAGGCCGAGGCACTCAAGCAGATGCTCGCCGACAGGGGGCACCGCATTGCCGCCATGATAGAGCTCGACGTGCCGGAGGACGAACTCATGGCACGCCTCATCAAGCGCGGACAGGAGAGCGGCAGGAGCGACGACAACGCCGACACCATCCGCAAGCGTCTCGACGTGTATCACAGCCAGACACAGCCCCTCATCAAGTGGTACCAGGACGAGGGCCTGCACCACCACATCAACGGCCTGGGAACGCTGGAGCGCATCTTCGCCGACATCTGCCAGGTGACCGACAACCTCTGAACTTCACCCCGCAGACGGCCTAAGGCCACCGCCACCGGCAGGGGAAAGGGCAAAGTCACCGCTGCCGGAGTATAAACGTGTGTGTAAAAACACAACAATCATTCATCATCCAGAAAAGACTCATGGAAAGCAATTTCGTTGACTATGTGAAAATCTACTGCCGCTCAGGAAAGGGCGGCAGGGGTTCCATGCACCTCAAGCACATCAAGTATAACCCCAACGGCGGACCCGACGGCGGCGACGGCGGAAAGGGCGGAAGCGTCATTCTAAGGGGAAACCACAACTACTGGACGCTGCTCCACCTGAAATACCAGCGGCACGTGAAGGCCGAGCACGGCGGAAACGGCGGAAAAGACAAGAAACACGGGGCCGACGGCAAGGATGCCTATATAGATGTGCCCTGCGGAACGGTGGTCTATAATGCCGAAACGGGAAAGTACATCTGCGACGTCACACACGACGGGCAGGAGGTGGTGCTGCTGAAAGGAGGACGGGGCGGACTGGGAAACTTCCAGTTCCGATCGGCCACCAACCAGGCTCCGCGATATGCACAGCCCGGGGAACCCATGCTCGAAATGACCGTCATACTGGAGCTGAAGCTGCTGGCCGACGTGGGACTGGTGGGATTTCCCAATGCCGGAAAGAGCACATTGCTCAGCGCTCTGTCGTCGGCACGGCCCAAAATTGCCAACTATCCTTTCACCACGCTGGAGCCCAGCCTCGGCATCGTGGCCTATCGCGACCAGAAATCGTTCGTCATGGCCGACATTCCCGGCATCATAGAAGGCGCCGCCGAGGGCAAGGGGCTGGGACTGAGGTTCCTACGCCACATAGAACGCAACTCGCTGCTTCTCTTCATGGTGCCCGGCGACACCGACGACATCAAGCGCGAATACGAAATCTTGCTCAACGAACTGCGCAAGTTCAACCCCGACATGCTGACAAAACACCGCGTGCTGGCCGTCACCAAGAGCGACCTGCTCGACACCGAACTCATTGAAATGCTGCGCGAAACAACGCCGAAGGACATTCCCGTGGTGTTCATTTCGGCAGTGGCCAACAGCGGGCTTAATGAGCTGAAGGACGTGTTGTGGCGAGAACTCAATAGCGAGAGCAACAAGTTGCAGGACATCACGGCCGAGGACACCCTCGTTCACCGCGACAAGGACATGAGCCGCTTTGCACGCGAAATGGCGGCGGAGGGCGAAGACGACGTCATCTTCATCGAAGACGACGACATCGAAGAACTCGACGACTACGAGATAGAAGAAATAGAAGAGGAAGAAGACAACGGCGATGGCAGCAGGAAATGAGCTTGAACGGCTGCTGACATGGCAAATGGGCAACGGCGCATTTGCCTTTACTACCACACGGCAAGGGGGAGTGAGCACGGGCAACCACGCCTCGTTCAACATCAACAGCTATTGCGGCGACCAGCCACAAAGCGTGGAATCCAACCGGAAGGCGCTGTGCAAGGCCCTCGGAATAGACCTCCGGCGACTGGTAATGCCCCACCAGACGCACGGCACGGAGGTGGCCGACATCGATGAGGACTTCCTGGCCCTTGACGAAAGCGGTCGGAGGGAAAGGCTCGAAGGGGTGGACGCACTGACCACAGACATGAAAAAGGTGTGCATCGGAGTATCTACTGCCGATTGCACACCTATTATAATATATGACCCCGTGGGCAAGGTAGCCGCCGCCGTGCATGCCGGATGGCGGGGAACGGTGGGACGCATTGCGCAGAAAGCCGTGGAACACCTGCAAAAGCACTACGGCGCAAGGCCATGCGACATGACGGCCGTGGTGGGGCCGTGCATATCGGCCAGGCACTTCGAGGTGGGCGACGAGGTGTTTGAAGCTTTCCAAAAGGCGGGATTCCCGATGGAAAGCATTGCCCACAGACGGGAGAAATGGCATATCGACCTGAAGGGTTGCAACGTTCTGCAACTCACGGAGGCCGGAGTGCCGAAGAAGAACATCACGGTGTCGGAACTTTGCACCTGGCGCGACAACGACCTGCTGTTCTCGGCCCGCAGGCAGGGAACCGCCTGCGGACGACTGTTCACAGGCATCATCATCACAGGGTAACCTCCTTTGCAGCAACTGTGTTGCAGACGCCTTAATCCTTATGGCGATTCTTGCGCTGCTGCGTATATTTGGCCTTTTGCTTGGCCGAGTCGCTGCCGTGGGCTCCGGTAATGTAGGTTCTTTTCTTAGCCTTGGTCTTCACCTTGTTTTTCTCTGCCTTCTTCTGCCCTCCGCGGCCAAAGGAGATGCCGTTCTCAAGGATATAGTCGAAATCGTCCATAATCAATGATGGAAAAGGCGCACGCCGGTGAAGGCCATGGCAATGTCGTACTTGTCGCAGGTCATGATGACGTGGTCGTCGCGCACAGAACCGCCGGCCTGTGCAATATACTGCACGCCGCTCTTATGGGCACGTTCCACATTGTCGCCAAAGGGGAAGAAGGCATCCGAGCCGAGGGCAACGCCGGTGTTGCGGGCCACCCAGGCTTTTTTCTCCTCGCGCGACAGGGGTTCGGGCTGGCGGGTGAAGAATTTCTGCCACTCACCGTCGCGCAACACGTCGTCGCTGTCGTCAGAGATATAAATGTCGATGGTATTGTCGCGGTCGGCACGGCGAATGCCCTCTACGAAGGGCAGGCCCATCACCTTGGGATGCTGGCGGAGCCACCAGATGTCGGCCTTCTGACCGGCCAGGCGGGTGCAGTGAATACGGCTCTGCTGGCCTGCGCCGATACCGATGGCCTGGCCGTCTTTTGCATAACACACGGAATTAGACTGCGTATATTTCAACGTGATGAGGGCAATGATCAGGTCGCGGCGGGCCTCGGCAGTGAAGGTCTTGTTGCGGGTGGGAATGTTCTCAAACAAGGAGGGGTCGTCGAGGCGGATGTCGTTGCGGCCCTGTTCAAACGTGATACCGAACACCTGTTTGCGCTCTACGGGCTGAGGCACATAGTCGGGGTCGATTTGAATGACATTATAAGTGCCTTTGCGCTTTTCGCGCAATATCTCCAAAGCTTTTTCCGTGTAGGCGGGGGCTATCACGCCGTCGCTCACCTCGCGTTTGAGCAGCAGGGCGGTGGCCTCGTCGCAAGTGTCGCTCAACGCCACAAAGTCGCCGTAGGAGCTCATGCGGTCGGCACCGCGGGCACGGGCATAGGCACAGGCAATGGGAGAAAGTTCAACCGGGAGGTCATCGACGAAATAAATCTTTGAGAGCGTGTCACTCAAAGGCAATCCCACGGCGGCACCGGCAGGCGAAACGTGCTTGAACGAGGCGGCGGCAGGCAGGCCCGTGGCTGCCTTCAACTCTTTCACCAGCTGCCACGAATTGAGCGCGTCGAGGAAATTGATGTATCCCGGACGGCCGTTGAGCACCTCCAGGGGAAGGTCGCCCTGCTCCATGAAAATGCGCGAGGGCTTCTGGTTCGGATTGCATCCGTACTTCAATGATAATTCTTTCATACCTTTAAAAAACTAATACGCCTGCAAAGGTAGTCAAAACCGACGAATTACGGCAGGTTTTATGTATGATTTTTCAAAAAAGGACGCGGAAAACGAAAAAAAGGAAACAAAACCATGACTGGTACTAAGTGAACGTAAAACCAAATTGTTACGTCCGCGAGCCTACATGCACAACTCTCGAAAGAATGAAAATAAATGCAATTTCGGGGTGAGTTGTTAAATAAATTTTGATTTCCGTATTAAATTATGTGAACGCGCACAAGAAAGTAAAATTATAACCAAAACACCTTAAACGTCTGTTTTCAAGCACTTAACGCAAGCCGGCCCACACGATTTCGGCCTTTGCCGGGTTTCCAAAAAGATGTAAACCCGTTTTCGCACACGGAGGTTTTTTCGTACCTTTGCATTGCAATCAAGCCAATCGCATTCATTTTTAATATTTATTTTTTTCGTATGAGTAAGAAATTATTCCTTTGCGCCGTTCTGTTTTTATTTACATCGAGCATCAACATGGATGCCCGCCACAAGAAAACCCGCAGAACAGTGCAGACGGAACAAAGATATAGAGAAATTGACAACTACGACTTCCTTTACACGGGCGAAGATTACGACTTTGAGCAAAGCAGCCCGGTGATGGACAACGTTATTGACGAGGCTTTCACTCACATCGGCGCCCGCTATGTTCACGGCGGCAAAGGTCCGTATGTGTTCGACTGCTCGGGCTTCACCAGCTATGTGTATAAGCAGATTGGGGTGAACATCAGCCCGTCGTCGAAGATGCAGTATGCCACCCAGACTCCCATCCACAACAGTGAGTTGCAACGCGGCGACCTCGTGTTTTTCCAGGGAAGAAGCGGCCGCGGAGGCGTAGGTCATGTGGGCATCGTGGTTGACGTGGACCACAACAACGGCACCTTCAACTTCATCCACGCCAGCACCAGCCGCGGTGTGCGCGTGAGCAATTCCACCGAATCTTATTACCGTTCAAGGTACATCGGCGCTCGCCGGGTGATGGAATAAAAACCTCTTCCCCACCCCACTTGCAATAAACTGATAAAACAGCCATAAAAACTAAGGCCCGGCATTTTCCGAATGCCGGGCCTTTTGTTTCTTTCCGTGAAAAGGGATACTTAGCCTTTCTTGATGGGGGTGCGCTTCTCTGCAATGCGGGCCTTCTTACCCGTGAGTTTGCGGAGATAATAGAGCTTGGCACGGCGAACCTTACCAATCTTGTTCACCTCAATGCTCTCAATGTTGGGGCTCTCAATGGGGAAGATACGCTCCACACCCACGGTGCCCGACATCTTGCGAACAGTGAAACGCCTCTTGTCGCCATGACCGCAAATCTTGATGACCACGCCACGGTAGAGCTGGATGCGCTCCTTGTTTCCTTCCACGATCTTGTAAGCAACGGTGATGGTGTCACCCGACTTGAACTCGGGGAATTTCTTACCGGTTGCAAATGCTTCTTCAGCAACTTTAATTAAATCCATTTTTACTTGAATGATTTGATTTTTAATAGTTTCCGCGCAACATAGACAGGCAACTCGTCTTCCTTCCATCGGTTACGTCGAAAAAGCGGGTGCAAAGTTACGCATTTTCTGCGATATAATCCACACTCTCAGCAACTTTTTTTGAGTTTTGAACAAAAAAAGCCTGAAATCTATAAAAAGATACGGGCCGACCATCGGCACTTAGCCGCAGGTCAGCCCGTAGATTGCCAACAGAAAGCTGTGGTGTGATTACTTTTCAGTGTCGATGACTTTCCAGATGCAGGCTGCCAAAGCACCGCCCACGAAGGGCCCTACGATGAAGATCCAGAGGTTGGAAAGTGCCGTACCGCCCTGGAAGAGTGCAGGACCGAAGGAACGTGCGGGGTTCACGCTGGTGCCCGTGTAGCGGATGCAGCACAGGTGTACCAACACCAGGCTCAGGCCGATGGCCAGTCCGGCCAGCTTGCCGGTGGCGCCGTTGGCCTTGGCAGTGGCTCCCAGCACAACGAGCACAAACACGCATGTGAACACGATTTCAGCGAGCAGTCCGCCCATGGCCGGAATAGTGCCGGCACCGTTCACCTGAAGGTCATTGGCTCCCGTGCCCACCAGTCCGCTCGAGGTTGTCAGCGCATAGAGGATGGCAGCACCCAGAATGCCGCCGATGAACTGGAAGAGCATGTACATGCCCGTGTCCTTGCCACTGATGCGGCCGGTGAGGAAGCATCCCAAAGTGATGGCCGGATTGATGTGGCAACCGGAAATACCGCCAATGGTATAGGCCATGGCCACCACTGCAAGACCAAACGCGAAAGCAGTGCCCACCACCGTGGCGGCATTGCCATTGTCACAACCCAGGCTGACGGCGGCACCGCAGCCCATGAGCACGAGCACCATCGTGCCAAACATTTCTGCTAAATACTTTTTCATGACTTTTTTGTTTATGTTAATAATTTTAGAAACGCGATTGAAAAGGTGTTGCAAATTTAAGAAATAATCTTGAATATCCAATTAATTTTGCTAAAAAATTTGTGTTTTCTGTTAAATTTTATTTCAACACGGCTTTTACTCTTGTTCTTCGTACCTAAGGTAACGATAGGTGGCAAAGGCGTTGTCGGCCTCGCGGGCATTCCATGCGTATGCCCCGATGACCACTCCTGTGAAGCCGCCCGCCACTTCGGTGCTCATCAGACTGCAGTCCAAGGCGCCGAACCGCTGCCAGCGGTCGTCGAGCAGTTGTTCCATATCAAGCATATTCTGGAACTCAAAATAATAGTTGTCGGCATCGCTGCGCACGCGCATCACCACCGATTCGGGCGCAACGTCAAGTTTTTTCTCGGCCACCACATAGTCGATGCCCTTCAGCTTGCAACGAAGCACAAGGCTGTAGCCCTGCAGGTCGCGGCGGATGAAAAAGTCGAGGTGCCCGTCGTTGATTTGGTAAACCGACAAGCCGGCCTCGCTGCCGTAGGTCATGCCTTCTGAGAACTGCACGCAGGCGTCCATGGTGCATTTCACGCTTTCCTGCCGCCGCCCGTAGAATGCCGGGCGGTCGTTTTGCGTCAGGGTGCTGCTTCCGGCATAGAGTTTCAGCGAAGCCCATGACACTCCGCACCATGCCGTGCCGTTCTGCACCTCCACTTTCCGCTTGGGGTTTTGCAAGTACACCCATTGAGGACCTGTCAGTTCCTCCACGGGCGTAAGACCCTCGCTGGTGACATCATCGTCAATAATGACGGGCAGTTTTGCCGTCATCAGCGTGTCGATGGGCAGTCCGCCGTTAACGACTGGCCATTGTCCCTTGGGCCACGACACCGGCGCCAGACACGTTTCACGCCCCAGGTGGTGGTAGCTGCCGCCAAAGTTGCGGTAGGCCAGGAACACAATCCACCAGGAACCGTCGCCGGCCTGCACGAAGTCGCCGTGACCGGTGCCTTGAATTTGCATATACTGCCCCTTCACGTTGCAGTTGGTGAGGATGGGATTGGCGGGATTGCCCTCATAAGGGCCATAGATATTACGGCTGCGGGCAATGGTCAGGCCGTGGGCCAACTCGGTGCCGCCCTCTGAGATGAGCAGGTAGTACCAGCCGTCTTTCTTATAGATATGCGGACCTTCGGGATAGCGGCCGCCCGTGCCTTTCCACAGAGCGCGGCTCGGAGTGAGCTGCCGGCCCGTCTTGGGGTCTATCTCACAGAGCATGATGGTGTTGTCGGGATTCGACATCATATAGCACTTGCCGTTCTCGAACCACAGCGAGGGGTCTATGCCGTCTTGTTTCAGCAATATCGGCTCGCTCCACGGGCCGCGTGGGTCCTTGGCGGTCACCATGAAGTTGCCGCCGTTGCCCACGTTGGTGGTTATCATGTACCAAGTGCCGTCGTGGTAACGGAGCGTGGGAGCGTAGATGCCTTGCCACGATGTGGCGCCTTTCAACGACACCTGGCTCTCGCGGTCGAGCACATTGCCTATTTGTTCCCAGTGTATGAGGTCGAGGGAATAAAAAATGGGCACGCCGGGGAAATACTGGAACGAGGAATTGACCAAATAGAAGTCATCGCCCACACGGCACACCGACGGGTCGGGATGATAGCCGGGGATGACGGGATTGCGGAACGTCTGTGCCGAGGCCATCACGACAACGACCAGCATCACGGCGGTAAGGATGAGTTTTTTCATGACTGGAATGATGAAAATGCGGACTGAAATTAATAAATTCTAATAGAAGGTATTTCTATTTTACAAACGCAAAAAATGGAAAATAATTATATGTCATGCCACAAAAAAAAACACCATTTGAACTATTGTTCAATGCCAATAATCATCCAAGACAAACCAACTTGTTTGAATGAAAGAAGGCTAAGGCAACAAAACGTTAAAAAAACACTTAATTTGCCGGAGTTTTAGGAAAAAGCCGTAACTTTGCATCGCATTGACATATAAGATAAAAACGATGAAGATTTGGAGAAACATCTTCGTAATGGCTGTTGCCTTTGCCCTCGCCTCCTGTAGCAGAGACCCGCAATGGGCCGACGAGGAACTGCACCTGAAGAACCAGCAATTACAAGAGCAGTTTGCGCCACTGGTTGTGGGAACATGGCACATTGAAGTCATCAACGACAAGCAGCGCTTCTTCGAGCGGCTGACCTTCCTGCCCGACAAGACACTCAAGGGAATGCGGAAATGGCAGTATCGACGGCTCGTCACCATCGGCGGCGTGGAGCAATACACCGACTGGGAAGACGTGACAGAGGAAAACGGCTCTTTCACCGGAAGATGGCAACTGAGCTGGGAACGCGAATACGATGGCGGCCCCGGGGCGAACAGGCTCAGCATAACGGCGGACTTCGACGACAAGCAGAGATCCTTCGTGGCTTACAGTCTTTACGCCCTCTTCCACTTTGCCGACGCCACCACCCTCAGCTTCAGCGGCGGTTACTATCAAAATAGCAACGGCGTGACGAACTTCATCCGCGGCGAAGCCGAACCGAGTTTCTGAAGCCATAGGATTCGCAGAAAAAGAGAAAACAAAAAAAGGAGTACCGCCGTACTCCCAATGAATTTTACCTTAAGTCTTATACTATGAAAAACATTGCAAATATAGTTGTTTGCGACGAAACAGGCCTTTCCCGTATGTAATTTCTCCGCAAACAAGTCATTTTCTTGACATAAATCAATTTTCTTTTGGCTATTCTTGGAGTTTGGGGTGGCTCACCTCATCCTCCGGCTCTTTTGTCAAAAAGTCCTTAACTCCGAACCGCCATTAACTTGTTCCTCAACCTTCTCACTCTTCGGGCAGCATCACGATGCCCTCTTGCTTCATGCCGTCCATCATGATTTTCATGGGGCGAGGGAAGCGCACGTGTCGCACATAAGCCGTTTCCTCCACGGCCTCCATGTCGTCGAGCACCTGCTTGTTGAACATGCCGTCGTTGGCAAAGGTGTCCACGGTGAAATAGCCCACCCCGAAGGATGTGAGGTTCTGGAAGAAATGCGTGCCCTGCGAAGGGTCCACATGATAGTTTTTCAGCCCCACCTCCACGATGACGCGCGCCGCCGAAATGTGCGGCCACTTCACCGGTATTCCGAGCCAGTAGTCACTGCTCCCCCACCGTCCGGGCCCCACAAGGACGTAGTTGCTGCTGCTTTGTAGGAATTTCCTGTTGAGCATCTCAATTTCCTGGGCCACCTGGGGATTGTTGGCGGCGGTGAAATCGTCGTCGGTCTTCACATAGACCACGTCCATGACGTCGTCAGAAATGCCATGTCCCAGCGAGTGGTGCGAGCGCAGCAGGCATCGGTCGTCGGGAATGAGCGCCAGGTCTTGGTCGAGCACCTGCTTGGAGTCCACGATGGGCCGTATCTGAAGGAGGTAGAACTCGCCGGTGCGGTTGTCGTTGATGTTGCAGGCCAGCTCTATTTCCACGGGGCGCTTCATGCCCTCGGCACCGTATTTCATGGCCATCTGAAGAAGCTTGGGCAGGGGGAACACGCCATGCTGAAGCACTCCGCAAAGCGAAATGATTTTCCGCCCGCCTTCATAGTACCCGTCGCGGATGACCTGGTCGGTGGGGTCGTAGGTGCTGCAGATATACCTCAGCGACCCGTCCTTGTCGGCCTCCCTCACGCGCAGGTTCTTGATATTGAAACCGTCGTCAACCTTGAAGTCGCTGCCCACGTGCGTCATGTCGAGGGCGTAGAAGCGCGTTTGCGTTTCCTTCAAAGCCAGGTCCACTTCGCTCATCTGCAATATCTTGTCGGGATGGTAGGGCGACACGCGCAACGTCTGCCCGCCGTCCACGATGTATTTTCCCAGTCCCAGCGCCAGGCTTGCCACGCCTTCCTCGGCCGTTTCGCCCTCCAGGGGGTAATAGTTGAGCGAGCGGAGCACGCCGCTGATGTTGGGATAGTACTTGTCGCCGTATTGTTTTCCCACCACTTCCTGCAATATGACGGCCATTTTCTCCTGGTCGATGACGTTGCTCGTGGCGGTCATGTAAGCCTTTGAGTCGCGGTAATATACGCTGGCATAGACGCTCTTGATGGCGGCGGCGAGCATCTGCAACATCTGGTATTTGTCGTCGAGGCACGGTATCATATAGGTGCTGTAGATGCCGGCGAAGGGCTGGTAGTGGCTGTCCTCGAGCAACGAGCTGCTCCTCACGGCAATGGGCGACTGGGTGGCCTCGAAGAAGGCGAAGAAGTCGGCAATGTATTTGTCGGGAAGCTGGGCACGCAGGAAGTGGCGCAGGATGTCCTCGTCGGAGGCGTCGCTCAAGGCCACGGGATAGAGGTTGTTGGAGTCCATGAACTCGTCGAACACGTCGGTACAGAGCACCACGGTTTTGGGAATGCTCACTTTCACGCCCTCCAGCTCGTTGAAGTCGGGATGGCGCTTGATGATGTTGTCGAGGAAGGCCAGTCCGCGCCCTTTTCCGCCCAGCGAGCCGTCGCCGATGCGTGCGAAGTGGCTGTAGGCGTCGAAGCGGTTGCGGTCGAAGAGCGCCACCACGCCGATGTTCTTCATGCGGCGGTATTGCACAATGGCGTCGAAAATGATTTTGCGGTGGGCATCCACGTCTTTCAGCTTGTGCCACGTCACCGTCTTGAGGAACGCCGACACGGGGAAGATGGCGCGGGCGGTGAGCCAGCGGCTCATGTGGTTGCGCGAAATGTGGTGGAGCATGCTGTCGTAGGGGATGTTGAAGATGTTGTCCTGCAGCTCCTTGAGGTTTCTCACGCGCATCACCTCCTCGTGGGTGGTGGGGTTGCGGAAGATGAAGTCGCCGAAGCCGAAGTGCTCGGCCAGGATGTTGCGCAGGTCGATGTTCATCTTCTTCGAATTCTTGTCCACATACCTGATGCCGATGCCCATGTCCTCGGCTTTCTGGCGGTTCATCACCTCGGCGCTCTGCATGATGAGCGGAATGTATTCGTCGCGCTGGCGGATGGCGCTGAGGAGCTTGAAGCCGGCCTCGGAATCCTTCACCACGGGTTGTCCGGGCTCGCTATGCATGGGGAAGCGGCAATCGCAAATCACGCCAAGCGTATTGTTGTGGTATTTGTCATAGAGCTGCCATGCCTCGTCGTAGGTACGTGCCAGCACCACCTTCGGCCTGCCCCTCATGCGCAGGGTGGCGCTATGGGGGTTCAGCGCCTCGGTGGCGAAGCGCTGGCTCTGCGCCAATATATAGCTGTAGAGGTTGGGCAGCACCGAGGAATAGTGCCTGATGCCGTCTTCCACCAATAGAATCATCTGCACGCCGGCCTCCTCGATGTCGTGGTCGAGGTTCATCTTGTCCTCAATGAGCTTGATGATGGAAAGGATGAGGTTGGTGTTGCCCAGCCAGCAGAACACATAGTCGAAGATGCTCATGTCTTCGTTTTCTATGCGGCGGGTGATGCCGTGGCTGAAGGGCGTGAGCACCACGCAGGGAATGTCGGGCATGTGGGCCTTCACCTCGCGCGCCACGTCGAAGGCGTCGTTGTCGGCGGTGCCGGGCATGCAAATCACCAGGTCGATGCTGGTCTCGCGCATCACGGCCTCGGCCTCCTGCACGGTGCTCACCTGTGTGAACGTTGGCGGATAGCGCAGGCCCAGGGCGGTGTATTCATTGAAAATCTTCTCGTCCACGCGGCCGTCGTCCTCCAGCATGAAGGCATCGTAGGGGTTGGCCACGATAAGCACGTTGAAGATGCGCCGCGTCATCAGGTTCACAAACGACACGTCCTTCAGGTAGAACTTGTTCCATTGTTGGGGAATGCTGTTTTCCATCTTCTCTCCTCTTGTGGTTCTGGTACTTTCACTTTATGACGGTGCAAAATTACAAAAAAAACTCGGTTTACAAGTCTGGAATGCGAAGAAAATAGTAGGAGAGCCGATTATGTAGGAATCGACGCTATATAGGAGCCGACTTCATAGGAGTAACTTAAACATCAGCAGTTCCGACGCTTGGAAGCGTCGGCTCCTATAGGCCGCCTGAACAGGGGGTTACGAATAATTACAATTCGGCAGAACGACACGATTGTAGGGACATACTTCATGTATGTCCGCCCGCCGCGGCATATTCAAATGGTTTCGGATGGTCTCGGGGGGGGGGCGGACATACAAAAAGTATGTCCCTACAAGCGGATAAAATCCCCATTCTGCCGAATTTGCAATTTTTCTCAAGCCCCCGTTCTGCCGAATTTGCAATTCGGCAGTAGTGAATATCAGCATTTGTAATGCGAGACAATGATTTTCGGATTGCAAATCCTTATATTCATGGCAGGCGAATTGCAAATTCGCCTGAACAGAGCCAAAATTTTCGCATCGACATGATGGCGCGGCCTTGATGGCCGCTTTTTTCCATCATGCCTATGCGAAAATTGATTTGTTATAGTTTTTTTCTTTCTTTTTTTGGAAGAACTAAAAAGCGAGGCGCAGCCCGAGGCTGAAGTAGCGGTCCGAGGGCGTGGTGCTGTTGCGATACGCCACCCGGCAGTACCTGGCAAGGCTGTTCCAGCTGCCCCCGCGTAGCACCCGGTTCGAGCCCGACGAAGGACCGACAGGGTCCGTCTGGGCTGAAGAGCTGTAACTGCCATTCCAGTCCTGACACCACTCCAACACGTTGCCGCTCATGTCGTAAAGGCCAAGCTCATTCGGGGATTTCGTGGCAACAGGATGGGTCTTGCTGCTGGAATTGGAATAGTACCAGGCCACGTCGCCAACCGTATTGCTGCCGGCATACTTGTAGCCCTGGGAACTGTTGCCACCGCGGGCCGCAAACTCCCATTCGGCCTCCGTGGGCAGGCGGAACGACATGCCCGTCAGCTCGTTCAACGTCTGGATGAACGTCTGGCAGTCATTCCAGCTGACATTCTCCACCGGAAGTTGGCTGTCACCCGTGAACGCGGAAGGATTGCTGCCCATGACGGCCTGCCACAGGGCCTGCGACACCTCCGTCTCACCAATCCAGTAGTCGGAAAGCGTCACGCTATGGACGGGTTTCTCATCGTCCAAAGCATCACTCCCCTGCTCCTCGGTGGCACCCATCTGGAACGTGCCGCCGGATACCTTTTTCATCTTGAAACTGACGCCGTTGACGGTGTATTCTTTTGGTGGAGTAGGATGCAATTCCTCCTGCAACTGGCTGATCATGGCTTCCAGCCTCTCTATTTCAGACTTGTCGGCCTTGGTGGCAAGGGCAGCGATAAAGTCTTCGATGGTGTTGCCGCTGATGGAGAGCGCATCGCCGTTGAAGGTAAGGTTTCTAACATCGTTGGCGCCCAGGGTGATTGTCGTGCCGTTGTTCAGCTCAATGACCATGTTGTAGTCATTGCTTTGCGCCCGTGCCGTCAGCACCGCCAGCGGCATGAGCAATAGTAGAAATAATTTCTTCATATCATATGATAGTAATTTGGTTTATGTGTGCAAATATACAAAGAAAATGGAGAAAGAGCAATTATTTGGCAGAAAAATTTTCAAATTAATTACAGACAGGATATTTAGGGTTGGGACATACTTCATGTATGTCCGCCCGCCGCGCATTATCAAATGGTTTCGGATGGTCTCGGGGGTTTTCGGACATACATAAAGTATGTTCCTACAGGAGCAATGGAAGCCGACGCCATAGAAGCATCTGCTCCTATGGCGGCATCATTTATTGTCTAAACTCCTAACCGCAATCCACAAACGACACTTGCGATATTTGGATAAATATTCATTGCGAAAAAAAAGAAGATTTGTCAAGATTTTTCATGGCTTGTTTGGACATGAGAGAAGTTTGACCGCAAATTTCAAGGAGAGATCTTGAAGATCGAGAGGAGAAATCTTGAAGATTTCCCATCGAAATTTGCGGTCAAACCTCGGCCGGTTTTAAACACACTGATTATCAATTAGTTAGAAAACTGTCGAAAATTTTGCAAATTTGTCAAGATTTTTTACCATTTCCGCACCGCCACAATCCTCTATTTTTATGCAATTTTTGGAGCCGACGATATAGGAGCCGAGATATAGGAGCCGACGCCTCCGAGCGTCGGGGTAACTAAATTATCGGCGGTTCCGACGCTTGGAAGCGTCGGCTCCTAAAAGCGTCGGGGTAACTTTTTATTTTGGCATACAAGCGGCGGTTGTTTAGTTACTCCGACGCTTGGAAGCGTCGGCTCCTAAAAGCGTCGGGGTAACTTTTTATTCAGGCATACAAGCGGCGGTTGTTTAGTTACTCCGACGCTTGGAAGCGTCGGCTCCTAAAAGCGTCGGGGTAACTTTTTATTTTGGCATACAAGCGGCGGCTGTTTAGTTACTCCGACGCTTGGAAGCGTCGGCTCCTAAAAGCGTCGGGGTAACTTTTTA
>JAFVHN010000062.1 GCA_017474515.1 Prevotella sp.
GACCGTTTACGAGCACCTCGCCTACTTCTACCAAATAGGCGTGGGCAGCGGGCTGGGCAGCTCCTTTGAGTTCAACATCGACAAGTTCTGCCACGCCTTCAGGCATTTCCCCGTGCAGGTTCATTCTGCCCTCAACATCCTCACCCGCGCCGGCTACATAGAATATGAAGAAGAGCACGAGGCCCAGGCCCGCGTGCATTTCCTCCTCTCGCGCAACCAGCTCTACCTCCTTCAGCAACAGTCGGAGGAGGAAACCGCCATCATCACTGCCCTGCTTCGCACCTACGGCGGGCTGTTCACCGACTACAAGTACATTGACCTGGCATACATGGCACAGCTGGCCGGCATGAAGGGACAGCAAGAAGCCTACATCGTGCTGAAAAGGCTCTCCGACAGGCGTATCCTTCACTTCATTCCGCAAAAGAAAACCCCTTACATCACCTACACAAGGGAGCGCGAGGACGGCCACGCGATTGACATCCCCCCGTCGGTCTATGAAGAGCGCAAGGAGCAGTATGCCAAGCGGATAAAAGCCATCATTGAGTATGCCAACAACGGCGACATGTGCAGAAGCCGACAACTCATAGCATACTTCGGAGAAACAAAATCAAAGGACTGTGGCGTGTGCGACGTTTGCGTAAGCCGTCAGCCCGACTACCTGTCGGAAAACAAGGTGGAACCCGCCCGCCAGCAAATCCTCGCTCTCCTTGGCGACCACCAGCTCCACCCGTTGTTTGAACTCAACCGCCTCAACATTCCCACCGACATTCTCGACAACGCCCTGCAATATCTTGTCAGCGAGGACATTATACACATCAAGGGAAGCATGATCTATTTGACTTAGCAGGAGCCGACGCCAAAGGAGCCGACGCTTCCAAGCGTCGGAGTATATATGTTTAGTCCGACGCTCGGAGGCGTCGGCTCCTAAAAATGTCGTAATATAGTTTCTCACCTTTTCTATTTATTAACATTTCCCGATGCAAGAATTAGGCCATTGCCGCATTATTTCTAAAAAGAAATCATAGCCAACAAAATGTTTAAAAGCAAGAATAAAGTCTTGAAAACATACAGGTTGTTGTTAGCCTGTATGATGGCAGTAGTTCAGAATGCCGGTGCCCAGGAGCCTTTCGCTCCTGCCGGTGCTCCCGCACACAGCCTTTCCTCAGCTTCCGATTTTGCACGCCTGTACGTTGGGGTTGTGGAGCCTCAGTACCCCAAAACGCTGTGGCACGACGTTCCTTATTATAAGGACGACACAAATTTGTTCAGGGGCCGCGTCTGTTATCACGGCGTTGTATATGACAATGTGCAGCTACGTTACGACCAGTACAAACAATATGTGGCAGTTCTTTCCCCCGGCGAAAAAGTGATGTGCCTGCCTGAGCAGGAATATGTTGACTGGTTCGAGATGGACGGCCATAAATATGTGCACGATCCGGAGGACAGCACCCGATACGCCGCCCTGCTTTGCGACGGAAGCACCAACGGCATCCGCCTATACCATAGTGTTTGGAAGGTGGATGGCGGCGAAATGACTTTTGAGGGAAAGAAATACCTGAAAACACTTTATCCCAAAGAGCACTATACACTCATAACCTCCGACGGCGAAATCCATTATGTGAAACGTGTGTCGGATGTGGCAAAACTCTTTCCCGGACAAAAGAAACAAATAAGACAATATGCCAAGAGGAACCACCTTTCTTTCTCAAAGAGCAGGCGTGAGGGGAGCCTTGTGAAAGTAGCAGAAAGTATTTCAGGCACTCCCAGTTCAAAAACCACAACTTCCAAGCCCGAAACAGCGAACTCAAAACCCGTTATTCCCAACCCAAAACTCCCAACCCCCGACTCCCTTATTGCCGGTATTCCCGTTCTCGACAACGACACCATCACAACAGTTGTCGCCTCCACAAAAACGAAAGTCTATATTGTGCCAGGCGTAAAGAAAGCGAAGGCAAGTGTTGCCGACGACCAGGAACTTGCCGAGATTGTGGTTATTGGCGGCCGGCCCTCGGCAGTAAACAACATGATGATGGGTTCCGAGAAGTTCAGGCCCCAGGTTCTGAAGAACATCCCGTCGGCCTTCGGCGAGTCGGACATCATGAAGATTGTGCTCACCATGCCTGGTGTCACCACCGTTGGAGAGGCGTCAGGCGGATTTAATGTGCGGGGAGGAGCCACCGACCAGAACCTCATTCTTTTCAACGGAGGAACAGTGTATAATCCCTCACACCTGTTCGGGCTGTTCACATCGTTCAATTCCGATGCCGTCGAAGACGTAGAAATGTTCAAGGCAAGCATCCCCGCAGAATATGGAGGCAGGATAAGTAGCGTGCTGAAAGTTTCCTCGAAAGAGGCCAACATGCAGAAGCTGACAGGTTCGGCAAGCATCGGAGTGCTCACCAGCAAGGTAAACATTGAAATTCCCATCGTCAAGGAACATGTTTCGCTGCTGCTGAATGGCCGCACAACCTACAGCGACTGGATTCTCAAGAAGCTGCCGGAGAAAAGCGGCTACAAAGACGGCAGTGCCAACTTCAATGATTTTGGCGGAGTGCTTACATGGAAGCTCAACAACAGGCACCGCCTCAAAATGTTTGGATATTGGAGCAACGACCGCTTTTCGTTCAGCTCAGAGGACAATTACGGCTACCAGAACCGAAACATCTCTGCCGAATGGCGCTCCATCCTCAATGAAAGCATCACGGCAACATTTTCCACCGGCCTCGACCACTACGACTATTTCAATGAAGACCGAAACGTGCCCACCATGGCCGCCCGGCTGAGCTTCGGCATCGACCAGCTGTGGGGAAAGCTGCACATTCGCCAACGCCTGTCGGAAAAGCAGGCACTCTCCTACGGTCTTTCCATGCAGCACTACGATGTGCAGGCCGGAAAGTATGAGCCTGCCGGTGAAGAGTCGCGAATAAAGACAGACCAGTTGCAACGGGAAAAGGCCTTGGAAAGCGCGGCATACATCGACTGGGAGCAATCGCTTACCGAGAAGCTGACAATGACCGCCGGTTTGCGCTATTCATTGTTCAATGCGCTGGGGCCGCGCCTCGTAAATCATTATCATCAAGGAGAACTCCCGTCAGAGGGTTCGTTGCAAGAAACACGCCACGAAACAGGCATCATCAAAACCTACCATGCCCCCGAGCTGCGCCTGTCTGTTCGCTATGCCCTGCAGGACAATCTTTCCTTAAAGGCGGGCTTCAACACAATGCACCAGTTTGTGCATAAGGTGTCGAACACGTCCATCATGTCGCCCACCGACATCTGGAAGCTCTCCGACCTGAATATCAAGCCCCAGAAGGGCTGGCAGGCCGCCGCCGGCATCTATCACGAAA